>JAZNAD010000118.1:0-9300 GCA_045586345.1 Eubacteriales bacterium | reverse complement strand
CTTGCGAATCTTGTTCTATACAGTATGTATCAAACATATTGAGTATTTGTTCTATAAGAACAGGATCGGGTTTAAAGCATTGCTTTTTACCGAGATACCCATTCATAAATTCTTCTTTCGTTTCGGCACTATACTCTCTGCCGTTATCCTCAACATAGGATTTATAGTCAGCGTTCAACTGCTCACGATATGCCCAAGCTGCTTCGGAGTAGAACAGATAATCGTGTCCTTTATCAAGGTTATGTAACAAACCTAAAAAAAATAAAGTGCTATATTATAAAATCACTGTCCAAGGATAAGTGGTGATAATATGAAAAAGACGGTGCGCGGATCTCACTTGATGCAAAAGCGTTCGGACGTGATAGGACAGTATCTGTTCGTCAAAAAACAACATATAATGTAATGGTGCTTCACCAAAATTTACAAAGGAGGTAATTTTATGAGCAGACAAAATCCGTTTATGCGAAGTACCAACGATCGCTATTGCAATAACTGTCAAAACAGTTGTCAAAATAACTGCCAAAACAACTGTAACGATCAGCCACCTTGTTGTGATGACCGTGACGATTGTCACGATAAAGATAAAAATCCGTGCGTAGTCTGTCCACCCGGTCCCGAGGGTCCGCAGGGACCTCAAGGTCCAAGAGGTCCTATCGGTCCACAGGGTCCTGCGGGGCCACGAGGCGCTACCGGCGCTCAAGGTCCGACGGGTCCACGAGGTCCTGTAGGGCCTCAAGGCCAAAGAGGTGAAACGGGATTACCCGGTCCACAAGGTCCTGCCGGAGCACAAGGTCCGCAAGGTCCCATCGGCGCTCAAGGTCCTCAAGGCGATGCAGGTCCTGTCGGTCCGCAAGGTCCCGCAGGCGAGGTCGGTCCCATTGGTCCGCAGGGACCTCAAGGGCTTCAAGGTGTTCCCGGACCTCAAGGTCCGCAGGGTGAGGTTGGTCCGACGGGTCCTACAGGTCCACAAGGCGCTACAGGTGCCACGGGTCCCCAAGGTCCTATCGGTCCGCAGGGTCCCGCAGGTGATATCGGTCCCGTAGGTCCTCAAGGTCCCACAGGCGCTACAGGTCCTATCGGTCCACAAGGTCCTGCAGGTCCTCAGGGCCCTGCTGGTGATACAGGTCCCGCAGGTCCTCAAGGTCCCGTAGGTGCTACGGGTTCCATAGGTCCACAAGGTCCTGTCGGTCCGCAGGGCCCTGTCGGTGACACGGGCCCACAGGGTCCTCAAGGACTACCCGGTGGCGTACTCGGCTATGCTGATTTTTACGCCTTGATGCCGCCCGATAACTCGGCAACGGTTGCTCCCGGCACTGATGTCAGTTTCCCGCAGAACGGTCCGATCGCTAACACGAACATCGGACGCCTCGGTCCGTCCTCGTTCAATCTTGGACCTATTGGAACCTATCAAATTCTATTCCAAGTCAGCGTTACCGAGGCGGGACAGTTGATTTTGACATTGAACGGTCAAGATTTAGCATATACCGTTGCAGGTCGTGCTACGGGAACGTCACATATCGTGGGAATGGCTGTGGTAACTACTACGGCAGTCAACTCGATTTTGACAGTCCGCAACCCTGCAGGCAACGCCGCCGCGCTTACCATCACCCCTCTTGCAGGCGGAACTCGCCCTGTATCCGCGCATCTTGTGATTACGCAGATAGGCTAATAGCTTATAAGCAACGCCTGATGATTTGTTGCCATTGAATGTTAAAACACCTATAGCGTTCTGCCTTTGCGGAATGCTACAGGTGTACTTTTTATTAAATTAGTCCTCGTGTGTTATTCAGTTAATGCTTCGATAGCAATCTGCATACCGAGCGTGAAAGCATATGTAAATATGGCTTCTTCAGCGTGACTTGCGTACTCGCTCCAACAATCGTCGAACTTCTCAAAGATTTCCTTTTCCTCATCGGTCATTGTTTTGAGCAAATCATCGTGGTGGCGAGCCATATACTCCATAAGCTCTTTCATTTCAGAAGAGTTATTGCGACTATCGGTTTGAGGGCATACGTTACCGTGCCAAAGTTCCTTAATAATCGACATCATACCAATACCACCTCCCGCAAGACGATTTCTTCCGCGCTTGCCTTGACATTGTTCATCTCAGCAACCCAACGGAGCATATCGCGAGTTTTCAAGTTCTCGTCAATGCCTCTTTCGGCAGCGAGGCGAGAAACAATAGTTTCAAGCATTTCGTTTGCTTGAAGGTCGATTTCGTGTAGCCGAGCATTTAACTTGCCCTCGGTTAAAAGCGTGGTGTACCTTCCGCGACGGTGATTCTTAATATAGTCAAGATAAAACTACCCGTACTTGCCAATTTGATAATTGGTTTGTTTGGGCAGTTCTATTTCTGGAATAAGACGCCCGTTTTCTTCACGATAGGTTCCACCAAGTGTTTCATACAATGGTTTCATTACAGTATCACCATTCAAATTATTATTTGCGATATACTGTATCGATTGTCTTTACAACTTGTTTTTGAAGCCTTCGTTACGGCGCGTCAGCTTAATGCTATGGTGCTTTTTATAATTCAATTCTAACAGTATGGCGCTAATTACCGATGCTGCTTGCCTTAGGGTGTATGCCCTCTTATTTTTTGCCCGTACGAACGTAGTTGAGCAATGTGTCTTTGTCCATTCCCGAAATACCTAGCTCTTCGAGACTGCGTCCCTCTTTGCGCCAATCCTTTTCGTGCACGACATTGATAATATCAATAAACCCGTTTGTAAGGGGCATTTTTACACCGATCAGCTCGGCAATGGCCGCCCAAGGAACAAGCCCGAAAGGAATATCCTCGGTAAGATAACGGCTGTTAATGTCGTTGGGCCCGCAAATGGGGGTCAGACCTATGGAGCCGTGACCTTCCTTGTAAAGGTCCTGCCAGGTCCATTCGTAGTCGGCAGGGCGGCCTGCAAAATCCTCCATGGGCCGGAGGTTATAACCGAGGGCGTCGCCAATTGCCTTGCGTTCTTTATCCATCGCTATGTTAAGCTTGCAGGCCGAGGGAGTCCAACCGTGTTCGTATAAGAAGAAGTTTACCTGAGGGCTTTCTATTCTTGAAATATTGAAGAGAACGGGACCTGCGTGCCAATCGGGATTGACGATGGCAAGACCGCATTCCAAAACGTCGGTGTAAATCTTTTCAAACGGGAAAAGATCCTCGCGCATTTCTTCAATAAGCTCTGCCCCCTTATTGGCGGGTAAAAACGCTATGTTAATAGGGTTCCTTCCGAACACGTTTACAGTGTCCGAGCCCGGAGCAGTAAGGCGGGCGTCGTAAGGCAGGTTGTTTGCGTCTGCAAATACAGGGCAATCCTCCCCATCAAGCTCTTTTCTTAATACAAGCGCGGAAAAAGCACCGGGGAACGTCACAATTATTTGATTTTTGTGAACGTGACCCTTAAGAAGCTTGGCATAACCGCTGTGTGCAAAAGCAGGTGCTACGATACAAACGTAGTGGCAGCCGTTGACTGCTTCGGCAATGTCGTCGGTAACCATGTTGAGCTCTACCGCGCCTTGAAGCTCGGGAATATTTCCTTGCAATTTGATGGTTTTTGTTTCAAAGACCTTTTTCATGTTGTTTTTGAAACGGGGCATTTCGAATAGGTTTACGGTATGCCCCCTAAGAGCAAATTCGGCGGCCATAGTATGTGCGCCGTTTCCACCACCGAGAACAGCTATTTTTTTAGATGTCATAATGCAGCTTCTCCCTTTGAATATTTTAAAACTATTTCATTTACTATAATATAATGTGTAGCGAGGTATTACAATAGCTAAAATTAACAAGAAGTTTGCAATTATTAACATCGCTTGACAAGCTCACGAGATCGGCGATCCCGTGGGTAGGATTGCAAACAGCCGGATTCTCATTCGTATCCGTGACTGCATTGAGCCGTTGCCGGGCCAAGCACAGCGAGATCAAAACCGGAAAAAAAGTTTAAAAAGAAAAAGCCCCCGCGGGGCTTTTTCTTTTTAATGCTTCCGTACTCCGAGCTTTTCGCAGAAGACACAGCGCTTTGCGCCGCTCTCGGCGGCCGCGCGGAAGCGCGGCAGGAGCTCCTGCTCACAGGTGGTGATGCAGACGGGATTCGGGCAGACGGTATCGGTCAACACTTTGCCCGGGAGGCTAAGGGGCGTGTTGTCGCCTGCCTCGGCCAAGAGCTTTAAGATCAGCGCCATACGCACGTACTTGCCGTTCTCGACCTGCTCGAAATAGCGGGCGCGCGGATCGGCATCAACGCGAACGCTGATCTCATTGACGCGCGGCAGGGGATGCAGGATCGAGAGCGAGTCCTTCGCGACCGTCAGCTTTTTGGGCGTCAGAACATAGCTGTCCTTTAAGCGCGCGTACTCGTCGGGGTCGGGGAAGCGCTCGCGCTGGATGCGCGTCATATAGAGGACATCAAGCTCCGCAAGGCTGCCCTCAAGATCGGTGGTCTCAAGATAGGGCATTTCCTCCGCCTCGAGCACGCCCTCGCGCACGTAGTCGGGGAGACGGAGCTCCTCGGGTGAGATCAGCACCACCTTCACCCCCGCATAGCGCGAGAGCGCCGCGATAAGCGAATGCACCGTGCGGCCGTATTTTAGGTCACCGCAGAAGCCGACGGTCATCCCCTCGATCCTGCCGTGATCGCGCAGGATGGTGAAGAGGTCGGTGAGGGTCTGCGTCGGATGGGCGTGCCCGCCGTCCCCGGCGTTGATGACCGGGATCGTGGCGTTCGCGGCGGCCACCAGGGCCGCCCCCTCCTTCGGGTGGCGGATGGCGGTGATATCGGCGTACGCCGATATAACGCGCGCCGTATCGGCCAGGCTTTCGCCCTTCGAGGCTGACGAGGAGTCGGCATCCGAGAAGCCGATCACGCTTCCGCCAAGCTCGAGCATCGCCGCCTCAAACGAGAGGCGCGTGCGCGTTGATGGCTCAAAAAAGAGGGTTGCCAGCTTCTTGCGGCGGCAGGCGTCGGCGTAGCGGTTGGGGTGGGCGATAATGTCGGAGGCAGTGACGAACAGCTCGGAAAGCTCCGCAACCGAGAAATCCCCGATATCAATGAGGCTTCTCATTTGCCGATCCAGCTCTCGTCGGAGGGATTGTTGCGGAAGGCAATGAGGCGCGCAAGGTCACAGGGCTTAATGTAGCCCTCCTCGGCGGCGACCTCGGCAATGACGTCGAAGTTCGTGAGCGACACGTTCTTCACGTCGGCCGCGGCCAGGCGCTCGATGCCCTTCTTCATGCCGTAGGTGAAGATCGAGACGATGCCGAGCACCTCGGCGCCCGCCTCACGGAGAACGTTGACGACCTCGATGACAGAGCCGCCGGTCGAAATGAGATCCTCAACAACAACGACCTTCTGGCCGGGCTCGAGGCGACCCTCGATCTGGTTCTGGCGGCCGTGGTCCTTCGCACCCGAGCGGACGTAGCCCATCGGCAGGCCGAGGATGTGACCGGTGATGGCGGCGTGGGCAATGCCCGCTGTCGAGGTACCCATCAGCACCTCGGCCTCGGGATACACCTCGCGGATGGTGGCGGCCAGCCCCTCCTCAACGTCGGTACGGACGGCGGGGGCGGTCAGGGTCAGGCGGTTGTCGCAGTAGACGGGACTCTTGATACCGCTCGCCCAGGTGAAGGGCTCCTCGGGGCGGAAGAACACCGCACGGATCGAAAGAAGGTCACGGGCGATCAGCTTCTGAAGGTTTTCCATTTTGTAAATCTTCCTTTCCAAATTAGTCACAAAATTCAGCCACGCAACGCTCGTAAGCGGCTACGGGGTCGGCGGCGGCGGTGATCGGACGGCCGACCACGATGTAGTCCGAGCCGATGCGCTTGGCTTCCTCGGGGGTCATCACGCGCTTCTGGTCGCCAACGTCGCCGTCGGCAAAGCGGACGCCGGGCGTCACGGTGAGGAAGGACCTGCCGCACCTCGCATGGACGGCCTCGGCCTCGCGGGGCGAGCAGACGACGCCGTCAAGACCGGCGGTGGCGGCCGTTGCGGCGTAGTGCATGACCACGTTCTCCATCTTCTCCTCAATGAGAAGGTCGCGGCGCATCGTTTCCTCGTCGGTCGAGGTCAGCTGCGTGACGGCGATGAGCAGGGGGCGCGTGCCGTCCTCGCGGGTCAGTCCCTCGATGGCGGCCTCCATCATCGGGCGAGTGCCGCCCGCGTGTAGGTTGGTTATATTAACGTCAAGGCGCGAGAGCACGGCCATCGCCTTCTTGACGGTGGTCGGGATGTCGTGGAGCTTGAGGTCAAGGAAGATTTTGTGGCCGCGCTCCTTGATGGCGCGCACGATGGCGGGACCCTCGGCATAGTAGAGCTCCATGCCGATCTTCACAAAGGGCTTTCTCCCCGTGAAGCGGTCGAGGAAGGCAAAGGTCTTTTCTGCACTGTCAAAGTCGCAGGCAATGATTACGTCTTTTCCCATGGTCTTTATCCTTTCTTTCTATCGGTCGATGATCAGATCTTAAGTTCCCTAAGCGAGGTAATGCCGTATTTCCTCATCACAGCCGGAAGCTCCTCGATGATGTGCGGGCAGACGAAGGGATCGACAAGATTGGCGGCGCCGACCTCAACGGCCGTGGCCCCGGCCAACAGCATCTCAAGGACGTCCTCAGCGGTCGAAACACCGCCCATGCCGATGACGGGAACGCTGACCGCGTGCGCCACCTGGTAGACCATGCGGACGGCGACGGGGAAGATGGCAGGGCCCGAGAAGCCCCCCATCGTGTTGGCAATGACCGGGCGGCGACGGCGCAGGTCGATCCGCATCCCGAGCATCGTGTTGATGAGCGAGATCCCGTCGGCCCCCGCCGCCTCGCACGCCTTGGCGATCGCGACGATATCGGTGACGTTCGGGGAGAGCTTGATAAAGAGCGGCTTCTTCGTCACGGCGCGGACAGCGCGGGTGACCTCGGCGGCCGCTTCGGGCGAGGTGCCGAAGCTCATACCGCCCCCGTGGACGTTCGGGCAGCTGACGTTGACCTCAAACCACCCGATCTCGGGGCAGGCGTCGAGCCTCTTGACGGTTTCGCGGTACTCATCGACCGAGAAGCCCGAGACATTGGCCATGACGGGCTTATGGAAGACGCGGCGCATCTTCGGCAGCTCCTCGGAGATGACCTTGTCAACGCCGGGGTTCTGGAGACCGACGGCATTGATCATGCCCGCCGTGCACTCGGCGATGCGCGGCGTCGGGTTACCGAAGCGCGGCTCAAGCGTCGTCCCCTTGAAGGAAAAGGTGCCGAGGATGTTGATGTCGTAAAGCTCCGCGAACTCATACCCGAAGCCGAAGGTGCCGCTCGCCGGAATGATCGGGTTATCCATTTCGATGCCCGCGAGGTTGACCTTTAGCTGTTCCATAGGATCTCCTCCTTCCTGAGCACGGGGCCCTCGCGGCAGATGCGCTTATTCCCCGTCAGGGTCTTGCAGGAGCAGCCCATGCAAGCGCCGAAGCCGCAGCCCATGCGCTCCTCAAAGCTCATCTCGCCGCCCGTCACGGTCGCCGCGTGGACGGCCTTCAGCATCGGCTCGGGGCCGCAGGTGTAGAAGTAGGTGTAGGGTGCTTCGTCCATGGCGGCGGTAACGAAGCCTTTCACGCCGTGCGAGCCGTCAACCGTTGTGACGGTGACAAGCGCGCCGAGGGCGCGGAACTCCTCCTCGTAGAAGACCTCGTCCTTCGTATTGAAGCCGAGGATTACGCGGACGCGCTTGCCGGCGGCGATCAGCTGCTTTGCGAGCATATAGAGGGGAGGCACACCGACGCCGCCGCCGATCAGCAGGGGCGCATCGCCCGCCGCCTTGACGTCGTAGCCGTTACCAAGGCCGGTGAGGATATCGAGGGTCTCGCCGACGGCCATCTTAGCCATCTGCTCGGTGCCCTTGCCCACCACCTTGTAAAGCAGGGTGAGCCGGTTGCCCTCGCAGTCGCACACCGAAATCGGGCGGCGTAGGAATTTGCCAAAGAGGGCAATGTTCACAAACTGCCCGGGGCGGGTGATCTCGGAGGTATCCCCCTGGAGGACGAGGCGGTAAACGCTCTCGGTCAGGGGGATATTCTCGATAATCTCAAAAAAACTTTGCTTCATGGCTGCCTCTTACGCATCAATGGTCGAGATGCGAAGTGTCGTCTCGTCGAGAACGTCAAGCAGGACCTTGACGGTGTCAAGAGAGGTGAAGATGTTCACGTTGTTCTCGGTCGCCAGCTTGCGGATCTCGTGGCCGTCATGCGTGCCGGTCGAGGAGCCGATCTCGGAGGTGTTAATGACGTAGGCGATATGCCCCTGGCGGATGGCCTCGGGGATCTCGTTTGAGCCCGAGCCGATCTTGCCGAGGATATGCGTGCGGATGCCGTTCTTCTTCAAGAACATCGCCGTGCCCTCGGTCGCCTCGATGTTGAAGCCGAGATCGTAGAAGCGGCGGATGAGGGGCAGGGCCTCCTCCTTGTCCTTGTCGGCAATGGTCGCAAGGACGGTGCCGTAATTCTGCAGGTGCATACCCGAGGCCTGGAGGGCCTTGTAGAGCGCGCGGTTCAGCTTATCGTCGTAGCCGATGGCCTCACCGGTCGATTTCATCTCGGGCGAGAGGTAGGCGTCAAGCCCGCGGATCTTGTTAAAGGAGAAGACCGGCACCTTGACGTACCAGCGCTTCTTCTCAGGGGGGTAGATATCAAAGATCCCCTGCTCCTTCAGCGACTTGCCGAGGATGACCTCTGTCGCGATGTCGGCCAGCGAGTAGCCGGTCGCCTTCGAGAGGAACGGAACGGTGCGCGAGGAGCGCGGGTTGACCTCGATGATGTAAACGCGATCCTCCTTGTCCACGATGAACTGGATGTTGTAAAGACCGACAATGCCGATGCCGAGGCCGAGCTTTTTCGCGTACTGCAGGATGATGCCCTTCACGCGATCGGAGATCGAGAAGGAGGGGTAGACGCTGATCGAGTCGCCCGAGTGGATACCGGTGCGCTCGACAAGCTCCATGATACCGGGAACGAAGACGTCGCGGCCGTCGCAGATGGCATCGACCTCGACCTCCTTGCCGGTGATGTACTTGTCAACCAGCACGGGCTTGTCCTCGTCGATCTCCACGGCAGTCTTCAGGTAGTGGCGGAGCTGTGCCTCGTTGGCCACGATCTGCATCGCGCGCCCGCCAAGCACGAAGGAGGGGCGGACGAGCACGGGATAGCCGATCCTCGCGGCGGCGGCAACGCCGTCCTCAATCTTCGTGACGGCGCGGCCCTCGGGCTGCGGGATCTCGAGCTCCTCAAGGAGCTTCTCAAAGAGGTCGCGGTTCTCGGCGCGGTCGATCG
>JAZNAD010000117.1:0-2427 GCA_045586345.1 Eubacteriales bacterium | reverse complement strand
CCGTCGGCTGCGCCGTTATGGCATATGATTACTTCGCCTGCGACATGATCGAAGCGGCTCACGGCAGAGCCCCTGCCACCGCCACCGGCATTAAGCGCAGCCGTCCCGAGAATATCGTTTTCACCTACCAGGGCGACGGCGACCTTGCCTCGATCGGTATGGCCGAGACTGTGCACTCGGCGGCGAGAAACGAGAATATCACCGTCATCTTCGTCAACAATGCCATCTACGGTATGACGGGCGGCCAGATGGCCCCGACGAGCCTGCCCGGCCAGGTCACGCAGACCTCGCCCTACGGGCGTGATGTCAAGCATTGCGGCTGGCCGATCCGCGTCAGCGAGATGCTTTCGACGCTGGAGGGCCCCGAGTACATTGCCCGCGTCGCCGTCAACAACGTAAAGAACGTCAGAAACGCCAAGAAGGCGATCAAGCGCGCTTTTGAGAACCAGATCGCAGGAAAGGGCTTCTCGCTCGTCGAGGTGGTCTCCGCTTGCCCGACCAACTGGGGCATGACGCCGAAGGCCGCCCTCGAGTGGGTCGAAAGCGATATGCTTCCTTATTATCCGATCGGTGTCTACAAGGACAGAAGTGCAGGGGAGGAGAAGTAAAATGAAAACAACTCAGATCCTGATTGCCGGCTTCGGCGGACAGGGCATCCTGTTCTCGGGCAAGTTCCTGGCCTATAAGGGGCTCATCGAGGAGCTGCAGGTCTCCTGGCTCCCGTCCTACGGCCCCGAAATGCGCGGCGGCACCGCCAACTGCAACGTCATCCTCTCGGAGACGCCGGTCGGCTCGCCGATCATCACGGTGCCCGACGTTCTTATCGCGATGAACGCCCCCTCACTCGGGAAGTATGTCGACACCGTCGCTCCCGGCGGCCAGATCTACGTCGACTCCTCGCTTATCGGTGCCAAGGTTGAGCGCGACGATGTTGAGGTCTTCTACATCCCCGCGACGCAGATGGCGAAGGACGAGGGCATCGGCAGTCTTGCGAATATGATCATCGTCGGCCACCTTCTTGAGAATCACCCCGAGCTCTCCTTTGAGGGGGCGGCGGCGGTCGTTGAGAGCCTTGTCTCCGCCAAGAAGGCAGCTATGAAGGAGCTCAACATGAAGGCCCTGTCGCTTGGCCGCGACTACAAGGCATAAAGTGGAATAAAAAAGAGATGCACCCCCGGGGTGCATCTCTTTTTTTGTCTCCCCTTAGCCTTCCCCTCCGGGTAGCGAGACGTCGCAAGGGCTAATAGGCAGAAACCCGTTTGCGGGTAGCCGACGCCCGCTGAGCTATGGCCGAAAATGACTCACCGTTTTAAGGGAGATTTTTAGTATCTTGAAAAATAAAGTCGCCTGTGGTAGAATACATAGTACTATCATAGGAGGCTTTCATTTTGTTACCGCTATTTCTACTGAGTATTGCGGCACCGGACCAGGTTGACGATCTTTCTTCTTTTTATGAAAAATACCAAGGCGAGCTGCTTCGATTTGCCAAAGCGATATTATGGAGCAGTGGCAGTAAGAACGTGGATACGGATGCCGAGGACGTTGTACAGAGTGCCTTTTGCAAGCTTATCAAGAATCGGCTGTTGGATTTTTCGAAGGGGGAACGGTCGGTCAAGTCTTACGTATTGATGACGGTCGAGAGTGTGGCGAAGGATCTCCTCACCAGGACAAAGGTGCTTTACGACCTGGAGGATGAGGGCGAGCTCGCGCAGTCCGACGAGGATTTCTTTGAGTTCCTGTGCATCAAGGAGAATTACAAGATCGTGGTGGCCGAGCTCGAGAGGATGGACTCCATCTATAACTATACGCTCCTTTTGAAGATGCAGGGCTGGAGCCCGAAGGAGATCGCCGGGTATATGAACGTGTCGGTAGATACGGTATATACGAGGATCCGGCGCGGCGAAAAGCTCCTGCTCGAGAGATTGAAAGCGAGGAAGGACTATGGATAAATACGCAGAAGACCGTGAGCTGTTGATCAAGGCGCTGGAGGAGGCGATCTGCCATCGCTTTGCGACCGTGATCGCCGAGAGCCCGGCAACGGCCGACTGCTCGGAGCGGCATACGGCGAGAATGACCGCCATGATAGAGAAGGCGACCGCCGCACAGGCAAAGCGCCTCGGTCGGGCAAAGCTTATCGCCGCCCTGGTTGCCGCGGCGCTCTTGCTCACCGGATGCACGGTATACGCGCTGAGACATCGCATTAAGGGCTTCATTGAGTATATCCGTGAAACCTATATCAGCGTGGAGAAGGAGGACGAGCCCGAGGCAGGCTACATCACCGATGCCTATACCTTGACGTATGTTCCCGAGGGCTATACTCCGATAAGTACGAAAATAACGGCAGGACTGGTTGACTGCAGATGGGAGAATTCCAAGGGAGAGCAACTACAGTTTGTGCAGTACCCGATGGGGAATTATCACATTGAT
>JAZNAD010000116.1:0-8336 GCA_045586345.1 Eubacteriales bacterium | reverse complement strand
CGCTTGAACTGCTAAGCAGTTCGTACGTTTGAGTCCGTTGCTTTATCCCCCCTTTATTCGGTTTTCAATGTCCATCTGCCATCCCCCCGCGGCTTTTTTCATTCCCTCGCCGCCACCGCCGCCCTTACCCGGCGGCTTTTTCTTTCTCTCGCGCCTCCCCTTGTGCACCTTTTTCGGGTTGTCTTTTTCTGTGCGCCTTCTAACCCCACTCTCACCTCGCCTCCGTCGCCTTTTTGATGACTTCTTATTTCTTGCAGAAAGATTCTATGAAGTTTGTCCATTATGCAGAAAAATGCTTTTGCTTCCAAGGAATTCATGCGATATCATTGACATCAAGGATAAAAAGTTATACAATAGGGATAAGAAGATTTCTCCTTGAAATGAGGTAAAACCGGATGAAGGAAAGCATAAAGAAAATCGGTGTTCTCACCTCGGGCGGCGATGCCCCCGGGATGAATGCGGCCGTCCGCGGCGTTGTTTTTGCCGCGCTTCATCATGGGATCGAGGTTCTCGGTATTTTCGGCGGCTACCGCGGCCTTCTTGAAAAGGATGCGATACCCCTCACGTATGCGGATGTTGACGGCATACTTGTGCGTGGCGGCACCTTCCTTCGCACCGCACGCTGTCCCGAGTATGCAACGCCCGAGGGAGTCCGGCGGGCGGCCGACAACGCACGGGAATGGGGCCTTGATGCCCTGGTCGTCATTGGCGGTGACGGTTCTTTCCGCGGTGCTCGCGACCTATCGCGCGAGGGCATCCTCGTTGTGGGGATCCCCGGCACTATCGATAATGATATCGGCTGTACCGATTACACGATCGGCTTCGATACGGCAGTGAATACCGCCATGGAGGCGATTGACCGCATTCGTGATACCGCCTATTCGCACGAGCGTTGCAGTATTATAGAGGTTATGGGACGCCACGCCGGTCACATTGCGTATCATGCGGCTCTCGCCTCAGGCGCCGAGGTGGTTCTTCTCCCTGAGGAAGAGAACAATTTCGATGCACAGGTCATTACTCCGCTTCGCGCTTGGCAGGAACGCGGCAAGCGCCACCTTATCATTGTCGCAGCCGAAGGCGTCGAGGGGCTGTCTGTCCTCCCCGCAAGGATCGAGGAGTCCATCGGTATTAAGCCCACTTATTCGATGCTTGGGTACATCCAAAGAGGTGGTACACCCACCCTTCGTGACCGTTCCACCGCCCTCCGTATGGGTGAGCGCGCCGTGACCGAGCTTCTTCTCGGTAACTCCGCCTCGGTTGTCGTCGAAAGGGAAGGGAAAATTATAGCCATTCCGATGGAGGCGGCCTTTGAAGCGCAAACAAAACTTGACAGAGGCACAATTAAAACGGCCAAAATCCTGACAGAAGGTTGAACTTTTTAACAAGATATTAATTGAATTTAAATAAATTAATGCAAGCATAGGAGAAAATCATGAAAAAACTTTGCGACTTTGTTACTGATCTTCCGGCTCTCGATAAGGCGAAGGAATTCGGCATATACCCCGATTCCGTGAATGCTGTCGGCACAGATTTTGTCTTTATGGTGCGCGGCGAGGATGCCGATTATCTTGTGGCTACCGGTGCCGCTGCCAAAAAATTTGAGGGCGAGGCCGTCTCCTGCGACAAGTGCAATTATGTTGTCGCCCCCAAGACTCACAAGAATGCTAATGCTCTTCGCTCGATGTTTGCCTTCACGGCGCCGATGCCGGTTTTGAAGAAGACCCGCACCTTCGGTGTCGGTGACCGTCTTGGCATCGCCACCCCCGGCCATCTGCGCGTTTTTAAGGAGTACGATGCCTATCCGATTCTCGCCCAGCAGTCGATCCGGGAGCTGAACCTTACCGAAAGAACCTACGAGGATGTTCTCGACAGCGCGACCTTCTATGTCTTCCGCGACGGTTACAAGGACGGCTTCGGCGCTGATGGCGACCATCTCAAAAAGCCCGAGGAGATCGAGTATGCGCTTGGCCTTGGCTTCACGATGATCACCCTCGACTGCAGCGAGCACATCCGCGGCGGTGTTGAGAAGATGACCTCTGCCGAGCTGGCTGCCGGGTGCAATCTTTCTGCTGATCTTATTGCCCGTTATATTGGCAAGGAGATCGTGATTGAGGGCGAGACCCTTACCTTTGATGAGGACGAGCTCCGCCGTTGCTTCCTGATCTACGGTGAGGCCATCGAGTTTGCCACCGGTATTTACAACAAATACTTTAAGGAGGGCGGTGCCAAAGCTGACTTTGAG
Source organism: Eubacteriales bacterium (assembly GCA_045586345.1). Classification (GTDB taxonomy): domain Bacteria; phylum Bacillota; class Clostridia; order Oscillospirales; family CAG-272; genus UBA1740. The sequence goes on along the minus strand of JAZNAD010000116.1, from coordinate 6,094 downwards.
ATCTCGATTGACGAAACGGCTACGCCCACCTCGCCCCTCCAGCACTATTTTGTCGCCAATGAGCTCATCCTCAATGGCGTTGATCCTGCGACCGTGGCGCCGCGCTTCTGCGGTGAATTCCAAAAGGGTGTTGACTACATTGGCGACCTTGTTCAGTTCGAGCGCGAGCTGAAGACTCATGCTGCTATCGCCCGTCACTTTGGCTACAAGCTGAGTATCCATTCGGGCTCGGATAAGTTCTCGACCTTTGCCCTTATCGGCAAGTACACTGATGGTAACTTCCATGTGAAGACTGCCGGCACCAACTGGCTCGAGGCAATGCGTGCCGTGGCTACCGCCGATCCTGCGATGTATCGCGAGATCCATGCCTATGCCCTCGAGATGTTTGATGAGGCTAAAAAATTCTATCATGTCACCACTGATCTCAACAAGATCCCCACACTTGATACTCTGAGCGATGCAGAGCTTCCTGCGCTCTTTACCCAGAACGATGCCCGTCAGCTGATCCACATCACCTATGGCTTCATCCTGACCGTGAAGAACGAGGATGGCAGCTATCGCTTCAAGGATAGACTCTATAAATTCTGGAGAGAGAACGAGAATGTGTATTCCGATATGCTTCACGCACACATTGGCAAGCACCTCGCGCTCCTCTACGAAGGTTTCCGGAAATAATTGCGCAAGGGGTAAAGATTGGCGAAGCGCTGCTGGCCGTTGGGGATATTCTCATCACCCCGATCAGTTTTACAGAAGATAAAAAGGATACGCCTATGAAAAGCCATGAAATGATCTGGTCCTGCCTTCTGCACCTCGGCGCAAATATGTGGCAGGATAAGGATGCCCCCGTGTGCCATGATGACTTTCATAAAACCAAGTACACGAACGTGTATTGGGACGACAACCTGCGCTTTGACCGCGATACCTTCCATAAAATAACTGAGAAGCTTCCTGAGCTCGGTATCAATACCGTCCTTATCGATGTTGGCGACGGTATCCGCTACGACAGTCATCCTGAGATCGGTGTCAACGGTGCGCTAACTCCCGACGAGCTTCGTGAGGAGGTGCGCCGCCTGCGCACTCTCGGCCTTGATCCCGTGCCGAAGCTCAACTTTGCTTCGTCTCACGATGCCTGGATGGGGCAGTACGAGCGGATGCTCTCGACGGGAGTGTATCGCGAGGTTGTTTCCGATCTAATCCACGAGGTGTGCGATATTTTCGAGAAGCCTACCTATTTCCATCTCGGTATGGATGAGGAAACGGCAGAAAATCAGGCGGCCTACGGTTTCTCGGTTGTCCGCGCCGAGGCGCTGTGGTGGAAGGATTTCTATCATATGATCTCCTGCTGTGAGCGCGAAAATACGCGCCCCTGGATGTGGTCGGATTACTTCTATAACCACAGAGAGCTGTTTGCTACTAAGATGCCGAAGACTGTCCTGCAGTCCAACGGTCATTATTGGGCGCTGAAGGGGCTGCAGGGCGATCAAGGGGTCAACGGTTATCGCTATCGTGCCTTCTTTGAGCTTGAGGAGCTTGGGTTTGATCAGGTGCCGGTAGTTACGACATGGGCCATGCACAATAATGCATGGCAGATCGGTGAGCATCTGGCGAGAGAAAATATGAAAGGCATCAAGGGTTTTATGTCCGCCGCTTGGATGCTGACCTACCCCATCAACTACTACGATATTCTCGGGGACGCCGCACGCGTTGGGGACGTTCGTGACAATTTTGGCAATTGCTTTAAATAACCTTTATAAACAAGGAGAGAGACTATGAAAAACAATGAAATGATTTGGGCGACCCTTCTGCACATCGGAACCAATATGTGGCGTGACAAGGATGCGCCGCCTCTGCCCGATGACAAATATTTTCCTCCGGTCACCGGCACAATGTGGTGCCCGAAGGCGGAATGTGACCTTGAGGTGCTTCATAAGATCACCGAAAAGCTTCCTGAGCTTGGTGTCAATACCGTTATCCTTGACATTGGGGACGGCGTGCACTACGACAGCCACCCCGAGATCGGGATCCCCGGTGCGCTGACGCCCGATGAGCTCAGAGATGAGGTGCGCCGCCTGCGTTCCCTGGGGCTTGAGCCTGTTCCTAAGCTGAACTTTGCTTCCTCGCACGATGCGTGGCTCGGCGAATACGAGCGTATGCTTTCCACCAAGGTCTATCGCGATGTCATTTCCGATCTCATCCATGAAATCTGTGAGATTTTTGAGAAGCCGAAGTATTTCCACCTCGGTATGGATGAGGAGGCGGCGAGCAACCAGGCTGCCTATGGCTACTCCGTGATCCGCTCTGAGCCGATCTGGTTCCAGGATTTTTATCATATGGTGGCCTGCTGTGAGCGTGAAAATGCCCGCCCCTGGATCTGGTCGGATTACTATTGGCATCACAAGGAGGCCTTTGCTAAGATGATGCCGAAATCGGTGCTTCAGTCGAACTGGCATTATTGGGGGCTCTCGGGGGAGAACGGTGAAAATGGCAAGCACGCCTTCAGTTACCGTGCATTCTTCGACCTTGAGGAGCTTGGCTACGATCAGGTACCCACCACATCGACGTGTTACGACGCGGGTAACACTCGTCAGGTCATTTCGCAGCTTGCTGCAGCTAAGATGAAGAACATCCACGGATTTATGACGGCCCCTTGGATGATGACCCTGCCCGTTCACTATTATGATATCCTCGGCGATATTGCCCGCCTTGGCTTTGCTCGCCGCGAGTTTGGCGATTGCTTCGAGGACTGATGCAAAAGAGAAGACCTGCACGAAAACCGTGTAGGTCTTTTCTATTGGTAGGAAAACTCCTTCTTCTTGACGTATTCGATAAAGGCTTTGAGACTTTTTGACATCCATTTGTTCCTGTGGTAGATCAGCTGCTTCCAGATCTCGAGCTTCATATCACATACATCGAGATAGCATAATTCGCCCGCATTAACCAGGGGCTGTGTGACAAAGTCGGGAAGGTAGGAGATCATATCGTTCCCGACAAGGATGCGGGTGATGATGTCGGTCCGCCCGATCTCAAGGACGGGGGTCAGGTCAATGGATTTTTTGGCCAGCTCCTTATCAAAAACGCGGCGATACCCCTGGCCGTACTCGGTCAGGATAAAGGGAGCGGTGGCAATGTCCTTCATTTTCAGATTCCGCTTTCCCACGAATGTTGAGCCTTTTCCCGTGACAAAGTGCATCGAGAGCGGTTCTTCCTTGGCAATGACGTAATCCTTGCGGTAGGAATGACTGTCGAGAGTGATGATGGCGTCAGCCTCGTTGCGGTCAAGCATATTGAACATGACCGAGGTGTCGGCCGTTGTGAACTTGATGGATATCGAGGGATATTTGCTATGAAAGTCGGTGTAGTGAGAGTAAATTACTTCTTCACAGACCGAGTCGGGCGTTACGATATGGATATGGCCGGGGCAATCCTCCTCGTTCGTGAGTCTTTCCTTGAATTCGTCAGTAAGCGTTCGAACCTGATGGGCATAGGAAATGAGTTCACGCCCGCGCTCCGTCAGAGTGATCGTATGATTGATGCGCTCAAAGAGCAGGCAGTCGAGCTCCTCCTCGAGCTGCTTGATCTGGAAGGAGATGGTCGACTGAGAATAGCCGAGCTGCTCGGCGGCTTTTGTAAAGCTCCCGAGCTCGGCGACGTGAATAAAGGTAATAAGATTTCTTAATTCCATAATAGTCCTCGTTCATCGAAAAATTCGATGTTTGTCATTAAAATCATTCGCTTGACCGATGCTAAAATGCATTATATAATAAAGCCATGCAAAAAGCAAGTCTTTTGACGGATTTTATTAATATCTGCAGGGAAGACCGCGGGAGGAAACAACAATGGAAAAGGCACAAATCTTTACTATCGTCGCGCTTTGTGCTTATGCGGTCGCGATGGCCCTCATCGGCTGTATCAGCTACGGTAAGTCCAAAACGCTCGACGGCTTTCTCATCGGAGGCAGAAGGATCGGTGCATGGTCTACGGCATTTGCTTACGGAACGGCATACTTTTCCGCTGTGGTCTTTATCGGCTATGCGGGGCAGCATGGCTGGAACATAGGCATTGGCGCGATATGGATCGGCATCGGAAACGCCCTGCTCGGTTGTTTGCTCTCGTGGCTCCTGTTCGCCGGCAGAACAAGAAAAATGACAAAGAAACTCAATGCAAGAACAATGGCCGATTATTTCGAGAAAAGATACGGCTCAAGGGGGATGAAGATTCTTGCGGCAGTAATCATCTTTGTTTTTCTCGTTCCGTATTCCGCCGCTGTTTACAAGGGGCTTGGCTCGTTGTTCAGCGCTGTGTTCCCCGGCGTTGATACATGGGTGTGGATGCTGATTATCGCGTGCCTTACCTCGGTATATCTCGTCGCCGGAGGCTACGTTGCCACGGCATACACGAATCTTGTTCAGGGAATTATCATGATTGTAGGCGTGGTTTGCCTCGTTATTGTCATTCTCTCGCACGATGCAGTGGGCGGCATTTCGGGACTTATTGAAAATCTTGGGAAATTCGAGTCCTTGCCCGAGGATCCTCATCCCGTAACCGGGGATCAGCTTACGAATATCTTTGGCGGCTCGGCCTTTAAGCTTCTTTGCTTCAATATCCTGCTTACAAGCTTCGGTACATGGGGACTCCCTCAAATGATTGGCAAGTTCTATGCCATCAAGGATACCGCGGCCATTAAGCGCGGAACCGTCGTCTCCACTCTTTTCTGCCTTGTGATCGGCTGCGGTGCTTACCTTATCGGGAGCACGTCGCGCCTCATCCTTGGCGGTAGGCTCCCCGGGGGCGGTATCGACTCGGTCATTCCTACGGTCCTGATGGAGGTTCTTGGCGGCGGTACGCTCGGAATTATTCTGCTGGCGATCATCATGATCCTTCTGCTTTCGGCGTCGATGTCTACGCTTGAGGCGGTCGTTCTGACATCGGCGTCGGCAGTGGCGGTTGACCTGATTCCTGCTGTCAGAAAAAAGGAAATTCCTGCAAGGAAGCAGATGCTCCTTACGAGACTTCTGTGCCTCGCCTTTGTGGCCTGCTCGTTCATCTTTGCAACGCAGAACATCCCGATCATTGTCAGCCTGATGTCCTTCTCCTGGGGGATCGTGTCGGGCTGCTTCATCGGCCCGTACATCTGGGGCCTCTTTTCGAAGAGGATCACGAAAATCGGGGCATATGCCGGCATTATCGCGGGCCTTCTGACGGTTGGCGGTGCCACCCTTGTGATCTCGCTGCTCTCGGGCTTTAGCACGGCGGCCTCGAAGTCCCCCGAGATGGGAGTTGCGGCGATGGCCGTTTCCCTGATTGTAGTCCCTCTCGTCAGTCTTCTCACGAAGAACAGCACAGGGGAGGAGGAGCGCGTTTTGGAGATCTTCACCTGCTATAACGAAGAATAAATAAAGGCCGGGCGAGGATAAAAAATCAAAAAATCCGAAAAACCCCATTGACTTTAGCAAAGCAACGTGATATACTATTCATATCAAATGCGGAGAGCAGAAACCAGTAGGTTGGAAAGAACCCGAAGAGAGTTGCCGGTCGGTGCGAGGCAATGGGGGGCATCCTTCACGAATTCATTCTGTTAGCAGTGCGCTGAATAAGAGAGATCTTTAGTAGGATGCAACGGGTGTTCCCGTCACAGAACAAGGGTATGGCAGTACCCGATAAGGCCGTGATCGCGAGATGACGGTAAACTGAGGTGGTACCACGGGATAATCTCTCGTCCTCTGTATTCCTTTCGGAATGCAGAGGACTTTTTTTCCCTTCTTCCGAAGAACCCAGGAGCCGCGCTCAAAATCAAAGAAAGGACAAAATACCATGGCAGAGAACTACTTCCAAAAAGAAATTGAGACTATGCCGCTTGAGGACATGAAGCGCCTTCAATCGGAGAAGCTCGTCAAGCAGGTAAAGCACGTGTACGAGAATGTGCCTTACTACCGCGATATGATGGATAAGAAGGGGGTCAGCCCCGATGATATCCACGGGATCGAGGACCTCTATAAGCTCCCCTTCCTCTCGAAGGCCGATCTGCGTGAGGCCTATCCCTACGGGCTTCTTGCTAAGCCCCTTGAGGACTGTGTGCGCATCCAGTCGACCTCGG
>JAZNAD010000115.1:0-8372 GCA_045586345.1 Eubacteriales bacterium | reverse complement strand
CGCCTGCTCCTGCCGTCCCGAGGACGTGCGACGGTATCTCTCGCGCATCTCGGGACCGCTCCTTGACCGCCTCGATATTCAGGTGGAGGTGCCCTCGATCTCGTTCGACGAGCTGACAGCGCGCCGCGAGGGCGAAGCGAGTGGCCCCATCCGTGAGCGTGTGGCGGCGGCCAGGCGGCGCTCCTCCGAGCGGTCGCCACGGCCGAACGCGCGCCTCACCCCCGAGGAGGTCGGGCGCGACTGCCGCCCCGACGAGGGGGGCGCTGCCATGCTCCGCGCGGCCTTTGAGCGGCTCGGACTTTCGGCGCGCGGACACGACAAGATCCTGCGCATTGCGCGGACGATCGCCGACCTTGAGGGGAGCGACGGCATTACCGCCGCGCATATCGCCGAGGCGGTGCAGTACCGTACGCTGGATCGGAAGTATTGGAACAGATAACAAAAGACCGTCTCCCAGAGACGGTCTTTTGTATTGTTTTGTTTACGCTTGCACCAGAATTCCTTCGACAGAAGCGAGGGCCTCGTCGATCTTGGCAAGATCCTTGCCGCCGGCCATAGCGCTGTCGGGACGGCCGCCGCCCTTACCGCCGGTGACGGCGGCAACGGCAGAAGCGATCCTGCCGGCGTGGGCACCTGCCTTGACGGCGGCGGCACCGCAGCAGGTGACGAAGGTGAGCTTCTCCCCCGTGACAGCGGCGAAGACGGCCACCATATCGGGGTGCTTTTCCTTGACGGTATCGCAAAGGGTACGGGCGGCATCGGGGGTCGCATCGAGGCGGGCGGTGAGCAGACGGAGGGCACCGACCGTCTTGGCCTCGGCGATCATCGAGGCAAGACGCGCCTCGGAAAGGCGGGCCTCGGCGCTCTCGAGCTTGCGGCGCACCTCCTTGAGGTCGGCGTTCATCTGCTCGGCGCGCTGGGGCACATCGGTGAACGCGGGAGCCTTCAGCTTATCGGCGGCAGCGGTCAAAAGAGCCTCGCGGCCGTCGAGAAGATGGAGGACGTTCTCGCCCGTGACGGCAGTGATACGGCGTACGCCCGCGGCGACCGAGCCTTCGGAAACGATGCGGAAGAGGCCAATCTCGCCGGTGTTCCCCACATGCGTACCGCCGCAGAGCTCGGTCGAGGTCGAGCCGATCTTAACGACACGGACGGTCGCACCGTACTTCTCGGAGAAGAGAGCCATCGCGCCCATGGCCTGCGCGGTCTTTTGGTCGGTCTCAAGTGTTTTGGCGGGCTCGGCGGTGAGGATGGCACGGTTGACGGCCACCTCAACGGCGCGGCGCTCGTCCTCGGTCATGGCCGAGAAATGGGTGAAGTCAAAGCGGAGCTCATTTTCATCAACGTACGAGCCAGCCTGCTCGACGTGCTTACCGAGTACCAAACGTAGAGCCGCCTGGAGTAGGTGGCAGGCCGAGTGGTTGCGGCGGATGGCGGTACGGCGGGCAACGTCGATCGTGGCGGTCACGGTGTCGCCGACGCGGAGCGTCCCCTCCTCGAGCGTCACCTCGTGGAGATAGATGCCCTCGCGCTTTTTGGTGTCGCGGACGGTGAGCATCAGCCCCTCGGCGACGAGAGTACCGACGTCGCCTACCTGGCCGCCGCCCTCCCCGTAGAAGGGAGTCGTGTCAAGGACGACTGTGGCGTCGCCCTCCGAGAGCTCGCTGATGGCCTCGCCTTCGGCAAGGATGGCAAGAACACGGGCCCTGGCGGTATCCTCGGTATAGCCGACGAAGACAGTCGGGGCGATGCCCGCAGGCAGGGCGGTGGTATCGCTCCAGCCCTCGGTGGCACCGCGCGCGGCACGGGCACGGGCACGCTGCTCGTTCATGAGTGCGGTAAAGCCGGCTTCGTCAAGCGCAAGTCCGCGCTCGGCGGCGATCTCACGCGTCAGGTCGATCGGGAAGCCGTAGGTATCGTAGAGCTTGAAGGCATCGGCACCCGCGAGCTCGGTAGCACCGGCGGCGAGGGTGGCTCCGATGACCTCGGAGAGCATGAGAAGCCCGCCGTCGAGAGTCGCGTGGAAGCGCTCCTCCTCCTTCGCGATGACGCGGAGGATATAGTCGTGCTTCTCGCGGAGCTCGGGGTACGCGCCCTCGCTCTCGCCGATGGCGATCTCCGCAAGCTCGGGGAGGAAGAGACGGTCGATGCCGAGGAGCCTCCCGTGGCGCGAGGCACGGCGCAGGATGCGGCGCAGAACGTAGCCGCGCCCCTCATTCGATGGGATGACGCCGTCGGCGATCATGAAGGTGGCCGAGCGGATGTGGTCGGTCACGACGCGGATCGAGATATCGGCGTTAGCGTCCGCGCCGTAGGTCTTGCCTGCGATGGCACAGACGGCATCCAGCACGCGGCGGACGGTATCGACCTCAAAGAGGTTATCGACCCCCTGGAGGACGCAGGCGAGACGCTCAAGGCCCATGCCAGTATCAATGTTCTTCTGGCTGAGCTCAGTGTAGTTGCCCGCACCGTCGTTATTGAACTGCGAGAAGACGTTGTTCCAGATCTCCATATAGCGGTCGCAGTCGCAGCCCGGGCGGCAATCGGGCGAGCCGCAGCCGTACCTTTCGCCGCGGTCGAAGTAGATCTCGGAGCAGGGGCCGCAGGGACCCTGGCCGTGCTCCCAGAAGTTATCGGCCTTGCCAAGGCGAACAACACGGGAGGCGGGCACGCCGATCGTCTCTGTCCAGATGGCGTAGGCCTCCTCGTCGTTTTCGTAGATCGAGGGCCAGAGGAGCTCGCCGGGGATCTCAAGACGGCCGGTCAGGAACTCCCAAGCGAAAGCGATGGCCTCCTCCTTAAAATAGTCGCCAAACGAGAAGTTCCCAAGCATCTCAAAGAAGGTGCCGTGGCGCGCCGTATGACCGACACGGTCAAGGTCAGGCGTGCGGATGCACTTCTGGCAGGTGGCAACGCGGGGGCAGGGGGGCGTGACCTCGCCCGTAAAGAACTTCTTCATCGGGGCCATGCCCGAGTTGATGAGAAGGAGCGATTTATCGCCGTTCGGAACCAGCGAATAGCTCGGCAGGCGCAAGTGCCCGTGATCCTCGAAGAAGGAGAGGAAGGCCTCGCGCAGATCGTTTAAGGATGTCCATTTCATAGGTTATACCTCCGGGCACGCTTGCGCGCGCCGTTTTTTATCATCTAAAAAATTATAATATAGAAACCGGGCTTTGTCAAGGGGATAGTCCGAAGTAATGGGACTTCTGCCGAGGATCGCGCAAAGTAAAATCTTGACTTTGCCGTTGGCTTGTGGTATACTTTTTGTGAAAACAACGAAAGGAGGTCTCCCATGAGCGAAGAGATCCTAACTGCGAAGCCCGTGGGCGCAGTCCCTGCCGAAACGGCGTTGCCCGAGGCGCACGAGGAGCTGCCGAGGGTCACGGCAAGGAACATCGCCTCCCTGCGCACCTCGCGCAAGATGACCCAGCTCGAGCTCGGGGAGCTCCTCAGCTATTCGGATAAGGCGATCTCCAAATGGGAGCGCGGCGAGGCGGTGCCCGATGCCTATGTGCTGCTCGAGCTTTCGCGCATCTTCGGCGTCAGCGTTGATTGGATCCTGTCACCCCACAGCGAGGAGACGCCCCCTGCCCCTCTCAATACGAAAAGCACGCGGCGCCTCGCCATTGCGCTCCTTTCCTTCTTCGGTGTCTTTGCCGCCGCAACGGTCGCCTTTGCGCTCCTCGCGACCTTCGATATCTTCCTATGGCAGCTGTTCATATACGTCCTGCCGGCCGCGCTCATCGTGCTGATCGTCTTCAATTCGCTCTGGGGTCAGCGCCACCGCAACTACCTCCTTTCGGCGCTTCTCCTCTTCTCGATCCTGCTATCCTTCTATATCGGCTTCCTTGAGAGGAACCTTTGGCCGCTGTTCCTGCTCGCTGCCCCCGGCAGCGTGATCGTTGCCATCTCGCATCTCTTAACGAGGAATAAGTAAAGTAAGGTATACAAAAATCCCGATATGACCCGTGCTGTGTGGGCGATGTCGGGGTTTTCTTTTGCGCGCACGCCGCGGGAGCCTCAACGGCTTCTGCCAAAAAGAGCCCTTACCGATCGTCCTCCGTTATGCGAGATGACGGAGGAGGAAAAGGCATGCGGGCACGCGCGCGTGCCCACGTGCCTTTTTATATAAAAAGAGGTGCAGCCATGCGCGGGCATAAATATTTTTTCTTCTCCTTGACAAAAATAACTAATAGTGCTATAATAGGTTCAACATTGATCTTTAAGTCGGCACCGTGAGGCCGACAAGGTTCTCATAGCACGGTCGGCTCGGGATAGGGTCGGTCTCCCTTTTTGTGAGTCTTGTCGGTGTCGGCAAGGCTTTTTTGTTAGATAAACATAAACGGAGGGCACACGATGCAAAGAAAGGCTCAGATCCTCGACGGGGCGGGCATGACCCGCGCCATGGCGCGCATCACGCACGAGATCATCGAGCGCGGTCACGGCGCTGAGGACCTCTGCCTGCTCGGTGTGCGTAGCCGCGGCGTACCGCTGGCCCGTCGGCTTGCCGAAAACCTCGAGCGCTTCGAGGGCATCCGCGTACCGGTCGGCATCCTCGATATCACCCGTCACCGGGACGACCTCACCGAAAAGGAACGCGAGAGCGTGGTCACCCGACAGCACATCCCCTGTGACGTCAGCGAGAAGACGGTCATTATCGTCGATGACGTTCTCTACACCGGGCGCACGGCGCGCGCCGCGATGGAGTCGGTCTTTGCGGCCGGCCGCCCTCGGGCGATCCGCCTGGCCGTGCTCATCGACCGCGGCCCCCGCGAGCTGCCCATCCGCCCCGATTACATTGGCAAGAACGTACCGACCTCCAAGACCGAGAAGATCTCGGTCCTGCTTCAGGAAACCGACGGCGAGGACGCCGTTTACATCTGCGATCTGTAAGAAAGGAGACCCCCCATGAAGACTACGATGACTGCAACCGAGCTTCTTGCGGCGACGCGCCGTAAGGCTTTTGACTTTTTTACCGACAAAGGGCTCTCTTTCGCCTCCGACGTTGTTATTTTCCCCGGCTTTTGTGATGTGCACGTGCACTTCCGTGAGCCGGGCTTTTCTTATAAAGAGACGGTCGCCACAGGGAGCCGCGCCGCGGCACGCGGCGGCTACACCTCGGTGTGCACGATGCCGAACCTTTCCCCCGTGCCCGACGATGCGGCGACCCTTGCCGCCCAGCTCTCGATCATCCGCCGCGATGCGGTGATCGACGTGTACCCGCTTGGTGCGATCACGCGCGGCGAGCGCGGCGAGGAGCTTGCCGATATGGCGGGGATGGCCCGGGACGTGGTCGGCTTTTCGGACGACGGGCGGGGCGTACAGAGCGAAGCTATGATGAAGGCCGCAATGGAGCGTGCAAGGGCGCTCGGTAAGCCGATCGTTGCGCACTGCGAGGTCAACGACCTCCTGAAGGGCGGCTACATCCACGACGGCGAGTACGCGAGGGCGCACGGCCACCGCGGCATCTCCTCCGAGAGCGAGTACGCCGAGGTCGAGCGCGACATCTGGCTTTCCGAAAAGACCGGGTGCGCCCTGCACCTCTGCCATATTTCGACGAAGGAGAGCGTCGCTCTCATCCGCGCCGCCAAGGCACGGGGGGGCGACGTCACCTGTGAGACGGCGCCGCACTACCTTGTCCTTGACGACAGCGACCTCAGGGAGGACGGGAGATACAAGATGAATCCACCCCTGCGCGCCGCCGCCGACCGCGAAGCCCTCGTCGAGGGCGTCCTTGATGGCACGGTCGACATGATCGCGACCGACCACGCCCCGCACTCGGCCGAGGAAAAGAGCCGCGGGCTTGCAGAGAGCTCCTTTGGGATTGTGGGGATCGAGACGGCGCTCGCCACCCTCTACACCCACCTTTTGCGCCCGGGCATCCTCACGGAGGAACGCCTCGTCGAGCTGCTCGTCACTGCGCCGCGCGCGCGCTTTGGGCTTCGGCTTGGCAACGACTTCTCGGTATGGAGCACCGAGGAGTTCACGGTCGACCCCCGTGACTTCCTCTCGATGGGGAAGGCAACCCCCTTTGAGGGCGAGCGCCTCCTTGGCGTGAACCTTCTGACCGTCGCCGACGGCCGCATCGTTTACAGCAGATAATAAAAAATTGTGATATAAATTCGGAGGAAAACAACATGGCAAAAAGAACAGATCTCAAAAAGATCCTTATCATCGGCTCGGGCCCGATCGTTATCGGTCAGGCGGCCGAGTTCGACTACGCCGGCACGCAGGCCTGCCTCGCCCTCAAGGAGGAGGGCTACGAGGTCGTCCTCGTCAACTCCAACCCCGCGACCATCATGACCGACACGACGATCGCCGATAAGGTCTACATGGAGCCCCTGACGCTCGAGTCCATTGCAAAGATCCTCCGCCACGAGCGCCCCGACGCCATCGTGCCCGGCATCGGCGGTCAGACCGGCCTTAACCTCGCCATCCAGCTTGAGAAGCGCGGCATCCTCAAGGAGTGCCACGTCGAGCTTCTCGGTACGCCCAGCGAGAGCATTGAGCGCGCCGAGGACCGCGAGATGTTCAAGGAGCTCTGTGCCTCGATCGGCGAGCCCACCATCCCCTCCGAGATCATCTACTCGGTCGAGGAGGCCAAGATCGCGGCCGAGCACATCGGCTACCCCGTCGTTCTGCGCCCCGCCTTCACGCTAGGCGGTACCGGCGGCGGCTTTGCCTACAACGAGGAGGAGCTCGTTGAGATCTGCACGAACGGCCTTGCCCTCTCACCTGTCGGCCAGGTGCTGGTCGAGAAGAGCGTGCGCGGCTACAAGGAGATCGAGTTCGAGGTCATGCGCGACTCGACCGACCGTGCCATTACGATCTGCGGCATGGAGAACGTTGATCCTGTGGGTGTTCACACCGGTGACTCGATCGTTGTCGCCCCGATCCTCTCGCTCCCCGAGCACGAGCTCACGATGCTCAATGCGAGCGCACTGAAGATCATCCGCGCCCTCGGCATTGAGGGTGGCTGTAACGTGCAGTACGCCCTGCATCCGACAACGGGCGAATACTTCCTCATCGAGGTCAATCCGCGCGTCTCGCGCTCCTCGGCCCTTGCCTCCAAGGCCAGCGGCTACCCGATTGCCCGTGTCACGGCCAAGATCGCCGTCGGCATGACGCTTGACGAGATCGAGCTGCCGGGCACCACCGCCGCCACCGAGCCCCGCCTCGACTACATCGTGGCGAAGTTCCCGCGCTTCCCCTTCGATAAGTTCACCTCAGCGCCGAACGTCCTCGGCACGCAGATGAAGGCAACGGGTGAGGTCATGGGCATCGGCTCGACCCTCTCGGAGTGCATGCTGAAGTCGGTGCGCTCACTCGAGATCGGTGTCAACCACTTCTATATGGCGAAGTTCGACGCGATGACGAAGGAGGAGCTCACCGAGTACGTCAAGACCTTCCGCGCCGATAACATCTTCGCCGTCGCGCAGATGTTCCGCCTGGGTGCCTCGATCGCCGAGGTGCACGAGGCGACGATGATCACCGAGCTATTCCTTGAATGCATCAAGGGCATTGTCGAGATGGAGGGCATCCTCACCGCAAAGCCCCTCGACGTCAAGGCCCTCGGCGCCGCGAAGCTCCTCGGCTTCTCGGATCCCTTTATCGCAAAGCTCTGGAGGACGACCGAGACCGAGGTTTGCAAGCTCCGCAAGCAGAACGGCATCGTTCCCGTCTTCCGCATGGTCGATACCCTGCACGCCGGGGCATATATTCCCTACTTCTATTCCTCCTATATGGGTGAGAACCAGTCGATCCTGACCGACAAGAAGAAGGCAATCGTGCTGGGTGCCGGCCCGATCCGTATCGGCCAGGGCGTCGAGTTCGACTACTCAACGGTGCACGCCGTGACCACCATCAAGAACTCGGGCTACGAGGCCATCATCATCAACAACAACCCCGAGACGGTCTCGACCGACTACACGACCTCGGACAAGCTCTACTTCGAGCCTCTGACGCCCGAGGACGTCATGAACATCATTGACTTTGAGAACCCCGAGGGCGCGCTTGCCTCGCTCGGCGGCCAGACGGCGATTAACCTCGCCGAGCCCCTCCGCCGCCGCGGCGTCCGCATCATCGGCACCGACTGCGACGCGATCGACCGGGCGGAGAACCGCGATTCCTTTGAAAAGCTGCTGAAGGAGCTTAATATTCCTCAGCCCGAGGGCGCGGCAGTCACCAACATTGAGGACGGCGTTGCCACCGCAAAGAGAATCGGCTATCCCGTGCTTGTCCGCCCCTCCTTCGTGCTTGGCGGACGCGCTATGCAGATCGTTGCAAACGAGGAGCAGCTTCGCCATTATCTGAAGACCGCCGTTGAGATTGACGAGGACAAGCCGGTTCTCGTTGATAAGTATATCAGCGGT
>JAZNAD010000114.1:0-4221 GCA_045586345.1 Eubacteriales bacterium | reverse complement strand
GCCTCCGACTTAGTTCTATGCCGACGGCACGGTCAAGACCCCTGTTGTCTGCACCTCGCACGCCGAGGACTTCTGCGGACGGACGAAGGATCTTTGGGTCTATTACACGGGCGGCCAGGCAACAGGGGGGCTTGCCAACCGCAAGCTGAACACCACGGGCGAGCGCAACCGTATGCTGGGCGTTCAGATGTATATGAACGACATCAAGGGCTTTTTGCACTGGGGCTACAACTACTGGTACGGCCCCCTCTCGCAGGGGATCGCCGATCCGCGCACCGAGCCCGGCGTCTTCTCGGGCGGTAACCCCGGCTCGGCCTTTATTGTCTATCCTGCGACCGACGGCACCTGCCTCGAGTCGATCCGCCAGAAGGTCTTCTACGAGGCGGTGAACGACATGCGTGCCCTTACGCGTCTTGAGACGCTGTGGGGCAAGCGGAACACGCACCGCTTTGTCGAGGACTTTTTCGGCAAGGTCACCTTCAATACCCACCTCGGCTCACCCGAGCGGCTTCTTGCCTTCCGCGCGCTCGTCAACGAAAAGATCGCAGAGCTTTTACCGCAAAGATAGGACCATGGAAAAAGCCCTCAAGGCTTGGGGGCTTTTTCTCTTTTTCGCCTAAGGATAATTGACATCGGTTTTTGGTTGTGCTATAATTTCAACGCTACTACTGCTTGAAAGGTCATCTATGGAAATCATCCTTCCTCTTATCGTCAACGTCGCTATTCTCTTTATCATGATGGTCCCCGGGGTCATCCTGCGGGTGCGGCGGCTGGTTTCGGCCGATTTCGGCAAGGGGTTATCCAATCTCGTGCTCTACATTGCACAGCCCTCCCTGATCCTTTGCGCCTATCTCACCTACGAGGGAGACGGCAACATCTGGCTGAACTCGCTCTGGGTCTTCTTGCTTTCAGTCGCGGCGCATCTCATCTTCGCCGGGGTCGCGCTTCTCTTCTTCCGCCGTGCCGAGGACGGCAAGCGACGGATGCTCCGCATGGTCACAGTCTTCTCGAATGCGGCCTTTATGGGGATCCCGCTCATCAGCGTCCTGCTCGACAGTGAGGCGGTCATCTACGCCTCGATCTACAACATTCCCTTCAACGTCTTCCTCTGGTCGCTCGGTGTCTACTTCTGCACAGCGCGACGCGATGAGGACGGCGACGGCACGCCCGACGGCGACATCAAGCCGAAGCCCACCATCTCGCCCCTGAGGGTCGCCCTGCACCCCGTCAACGTGGCCGCCGTCATCGGGATCGTGCTGCTTGCCCTCGGCTGGAATACGTACGTCCCGGCTCTCATCCTTGATTCGCTCACGATGCTTAAAGATCTCGTGGCCCCCCTTGCCATGTTCGTCATCGGTCTGCGGATGACCGAGATCCGCCTGCGTGCTTCGCTCAACGACAAGTTCGCCTACCTGTTCCTCGGGCTGCGGCACTTTCTCTTGCCGGGGGCTGTCGCACTTCTCCTTTGGCTCCTCACGCTTGTGGGGCTTCCCCTTGGGAAGACCGTCATCACGGTGGTGCTGCTTCTGGCGGCAACGCCGGCGGCCACCTCGGCCACGATGCTTGCCGAGAAGTATGATTGCGACGTGCCCTACACCGGGCGGCTCGTCGTCTACTCTACCCTGCTCTCGATCGTTTCGATGCCGCTCTTCGCTATGTTGGCCGCGCTGATCGCATAGCATCAAAACGCAACGTTTGGTTTACAACATAAGAAAAAAGAGCCTTACAGCTCTTTTTTCTTTGTCTTTTTGTGGTTGAGGAGGCGTGCCACCGCCGGGCGGCAGACCTTCATAGCGCCGGCCGGGCAGAACTCCTGGCAGCAGAAGCAGCGGATGCACTGCTTGCGGTCGATCACGGGGAGCTTCTTTTTCATCGTGATGGCCTTGGCGGGGCAGACCGAGGCGCACTTCGCGCACCCGATGCACTCACTCTTTTTCGGTTCGGGAACCGAGGTGAGGAGGCGGGGCGCCAGCTTGCCGACAAGCTTCCCGAGGAAGCCGGGGAGCATATGATTGAATTCGACGACCGAGCCGGTTTCGATCAGGTTGAAGTCGGGAACGGCGAAGTCGAGGAGCGCGGGATCGACCAGAAGCTCCTCGAAGGCGGCAGGTGACAGGCCGCGGGCGATCGCCGCGCGGATGGTCGCTACGCGCTCGGGAGGAAGGCCCATCAGGCGGACGGCAGCAACGTCAAGAGCGTAGGGCGAGGGGGAGCAAAGGAGCGCGCCCACCTGCCTCGGCTCGCCCGCTGTCGGGCCGTTGCCCTCCATACCGATGACCGCATCGACCAGCGAAAGGCGGCACTTCCAGTATTCGTTGAGGTCGACCAGCATATCGGCGAAGCGCGCGGCCTCAGGGTGACTGAAGTGGTATTCAAGCTTCAGGGTACCGGGGATGGTACCGAAAAGGTTCTTGACGGCGCCCGAATAGCCCATCATCCCGTGAGTCTTGAGCTTGGCAAAGTTGATGACGGCATCCGCCTCATGCAGCCAGCCGACGGCGGTGAAGCTGCGCTCCTCGCGCGCCTCGGGAAAGTCGACCTCCACCTGCGAATAGTCACGGTTGAGGGACGCGCCAACCTCCTCGACCGCCGCCATCCCGGAAACACGGTAGACGGTGGCCATCATCGCGCCGTTGAAGGGGCCGCCGGGGCTGTCACCGACCACCACCGAGGCACCGCGCGCGATAAGGCGACGGCAGAGCTCACGCACAAGGGCAGGATGGGTCACGCCAGCGCTTTCGGGCTTCATGGCGCTGACGAGGTTGACCTTGACGGCAACCTTCATTCCCTCGGTCACAAAGTCAAGTGCCCCCTCGGGGAGCAGGCGGTCAAATGCCGCCTTGACGGTCTCCTCGCTGTAATCGGCACACGGGGCAAAATACACGCGGTTTTCCATACGGACTCCTTGCGGTTGTTTTCTTTCATTATACCGCCATCGGGGGGACGTGTCAAGGGGCGGGTCATGTGTGGATTTTGGTAACAAAATTTAGTAACAAAATGCAATAAAACACAAAAAATACAGAACGACAGTACATGCGAGCCCCTTGACGCCGCAAGCAAGGATGCCATACACGGACAAGCCGCGATACCATGCAACGCCCTGCGGGCGTTGATTTCATACCAAGCCTACGCATAGGATAAGAAAAACCTCATCCGCATAGGATGAGGTTTTTCTTGGTGGAGACAATAGGAGTTGAACCTATGACCTCTTGCATGTCAAGCAAGCGCTCTAACCAACTGAGCTATGCCTCCGAACAGATGATAGTATACCACACATTTCCGAATTATGCAAGCCTTTTTTGTAAAAAAGTTTGGTTTTTGAAACTTTTTCTTAAAGTTCACAAATAAAATGCGAAAAACGCGAGGATATTCGGTGTAATAAAACAAGAATGGCGCTGTGTCGAAGCACAGCGCCATATTGGTGGAGAAGACAAATCATCTTCGAAATTCCCGGCTGCCGTAGGCTCCTTCCGTCACGCATTCGCGCGCCACCCACGCCGCTTCGCTTTGCGCAACTCAACTAACGAAAATCTGTCCTTGCGGTTGATTTTCGAAGTTTTGTATGCCCTCTCGGAGGGAGGCAAGCAGAGCGCGGTTTATGCCCGGGAGAGGCTCGCGGAGCAGAAATTGATGCTATGGCGTGGAAGCGGACACTGCGAAGCCGTATCGGACATACGGCGAGCACGGTTGTGTTCGATTCCGCGGCAGGGCGCAATTTATGCCTGCGAGAGCAGCGAAGTCTCCCACATAGTGGGGGCCTCGTAGCCAAGGAGGTTCACGACCGTCGCGGCGACGTTGGCAAGGCCGAAGCTGCCGTCATCGGCGCGAAGGGTGCGGCCGCCCTTCGGATCAAAGAGGATGCAAGGGACGCGGTTGAGGGTGTGGCTGGTCTTCGCCTTGGGCTTACCGTCCTTGCTGAGCTTCAGGTTGCCCTTCTTATCGACCTCGTACATCTCATCGGCATTGCCGTGGTCGGCCGTGATGAGGGCAACGCCGCCGAGCTTCTCGACGACGGCGAGGATGCGCGCGAGCTGAAGATCAAGCGCCTCCATCGAGCACTCGGTGGCAAGGAAGTTGCCGGTGTGACCGCCCATATCGCCGTTCGGGAAGTTGACGCGCAGGGTGCGGTCCTTGCCGCTCTCGAGCTCCGCGATGTGGCGGTCGGTGATCTCGGCGCACTTCATCCAGGGGCGCTGCTCGAAGGGAACGCCGTCCGTGGGG
>JAZNAD010000113.1:0-10881 GCA_045586345.1 Eubacteriales bacterium | reverse complement strand
ACCACGTCGGGCTTGACCTCGTCCAGCATGCGGCGCCAGTCGCGGAAGGTAAGCGCCTCCCGGGCAAAGGCGTCACGCAGGGACTCGGCGCGCTTGGGCTTTATGTCGCAAAGCGCTACGACCAAAGCGCTACGACCTTGGCATAGTCGGCATCCGAAAGAGCCTTCGCGTGAGTTTTTGCAATAGCGCCGCAGCCGATAATGGAGGCACGCAAATGTTTCGTACTCATATCGTGGTTCCCGTACAAGACTCTCTCGGGACGAAAATGCCGGTCTCGCTCTCTTCAAAGCCTGCCTCAAGAAGGAGCTTCTTGAGAGCCCTCGCGGCGTAGGCGAAGGATTCACGGTTGTCCTTGAAGCCCTCGCCGTTATCGGCCATCTCGCGGTGGTCGATCGCGCCATAGCCCACGAACTCGTTGAGGTGGGGTTCAAGCGTCAGATAGGCGGTAGCATCGGTCGCATCGCTGTGACGGGTGAGGATCTCCCGGATACGGCCCTCGCCCTCGCCGGCCCCCGTGTAGATCGCCCGACCGCAGATTTTGGCATCCTTGATATGGAAGTACTCAAGCGCATCCTTCGTGGCTTCATAGCCCGCGAGGGGATCGCCCCCGGTCAGGATGTAGTTGGCCGGATCCCAGATGCCGCGCAGCCCGGGCACCGAGGAGAGAAGGTCGGAGACGCAGGACGGTGTCTCGCCGTAGATCAGACTCTCGTTCTCGTGGCAGAGAAGGATGCCCACGCCCTCGGCGTATTCCACCATGGCCTTCATACGGGCAATCACCTCGTCGCGGTAGGCCTCGGGGGACTCGCCCTTGGGGATAA
The DNA here is from genome assembly GCA_045586345.1 of Eubacteriales bacterium. GTDB lineage: Bacteria > Bacillota > Clostridia > Oscillospirales > CAG-272 > UBA1740. The sequence goes on along the minus strand of JAZNAD010000113.1, from coordinate 10,060 downwards.
AGAAGCTGAAGATGCGGATTCTGGGCGTGCCGAGGAACTTGGCAACCTCGCAGGCGTGCTTGAATTTCTCGAAATGCGGCTCAAAAGGATCGGTGATGCTGTATTTACCGATGGGCGAGCCGATCGAGGAAAGGCCGATGCCCGCCTCGGTAAGCGCCGCCTTCAGGGCGGCAAGCTCCCCGTCCCCGAGGTCTAGGATGCCCTTACCGTCGATGAAACGGGGCTCCATACAGGTAACGCCCGCTTCCTTGAGTGCTTCGATCTGCTCGGAAAGAGAGGGGGCAGCCTCGTCGGAAAAGGCGGAGATAATATACTTTGCCATCGCGGTAGCTCCTCATGCTTATTTGCCGAAGATGGGCGCAAGGTTCCTGAAGCTCTTTGTCATCTCGGCCATCGAGTCGCCCGACGAGGGGGCGTTATCCTGCTCAACGAGTGCGTAGGGAATGCCGGTCTCAATGCAGGCGTCATAGATGCGCTTCATGTCGATCACGCCCTCGCCGCAGGGGCAGATGGGACCCCGGGGCGACTCGAGCATATCCTTGAAGTGGATGTTGACGATGCGCCCCCGGAGGCGATGGATGTACTCGACAGGGTCAAGCCCTGCATAGGTCGTCCAGTACACGTCGTGGATGAAGTTGAACTCGGGGTACTCCTCGATCATCACCTCGTACATCGAGGTACCGCCAAGATCAAGGAACTCGCCCGAGTGGTTGTGAAAGGCGAAGGTCATGCCGGCGGCATTGATCTTTTTCACAGCCTCGCGGAGGGCGTCAAACTTCACGCGGGCGACGGCAATGTCGGTGAATCGGCCGAGGCCGCCGATGCCGATCTCCGAGCAGCCGAAGAGACGGTTCTCAGCAATAAGCGCGTCGGTATCGCCAACGATTCGGTCGAAGGGATTATGGGTGCAGGTTACGGGCAGGTCAAACTCAGCCACGCAGGCGGCAATGTCCTTGGCGGTGATATCGGCACCGATCCCCGAGATCTGAACGATGTCGTAGCCAATCTCCTTTGTGCGGCGGAAGGCGTCACGCAGGCCCTCTGGGGTCTCGCAAAGATCGCGGATGGAATAGAACTGTGCACCAAGCTTCATAACGGGCTCCTCGCTTTTTATAGTTGGGGCAAAACGCCCTTTACACCTCATTATACTGAAAAAAACTCTCTTTTTCCATTGCCGAAATTGTCAAAACTATTGCAAATATTGTTCTTGGGTGCTACAATGGTAGTACGAGATCTGCAAGGAGAGAGCCATGGATTCGTACGTTGCTGAGGAATATTCCGGCATACGCTTTTATCATTCGGTGGATGAGCATCCCATTCCCGCCGTTTTTTCGCGTCACTGCCACACGCATTACGAGATCATCTACGTGGTCCGCGGCGCCGGGAATTATGTTGTAGAGGGCGAAAAATACGATCTGCGTCCCTCGACCCTGATGCTTTTTCGCCCCGGGGAGTTCCACTATGTGGATGTCTGCCGCGAGGAGCCCTATGAGCGCTATGTCTTCCATTTTTCGGCGGAGGGCGTACCGGCCGCCGCCGCAGCTCTTGCACGGCTTGAGGAAAAGCCGCTCGGAGAGGGCAATTTTTACGCAATTGAGGATGTTCCGCTCGGCGTGCAGGCTCTTTTTGAACGCTTCGAGAGGGTCATCGGGCTCAAGCGTGAGGAGGCGGAGGCGCTTTCCCGTCTTTTGCTTTCCGAGCTTGTGCTTCTCCTTTCGCTGACCGCCCCCACAAAGCGCAGGCAAAGGAAGGAGGAGCCCCTCGGGGCCCGCGTGATCCGCTACGTCAATGCGCATATCGCCGAGCCGCTGTCGCTTGGTGATATTGCGGGCGAATTTTATGTCAGTAAATACTATCTTTGCCGCGCCTTCAAGCGTCACAACGGCATCTCGATCCTTGGTTACATCAACGGCAAGCGCGTGATGATGGCACGCCAGATGATTGAGAGCGGGGAGGTTGCCGCCGTGGTTTGTGAGCGCGTCGGCTTTTCTGATTATTCCACCTTTTACCGTGCCTACCGCAAGGCCTACGGGCACGCCCCGACCGAGGCGCGTCGCGGCGCAGGAGGAGTGCGCGCATGAACGAAAGATACCCCCTTCTTTTTTCCATTAACAGTCCTGCCGATCTGCGTGCCATGCCGGCCGATCGGATGCCTGCCCTTTGCGAGGAGATCCGTGCCTTTCTTATCGAAAACGTGCCAAAAACGGGCGGTCATCTCGCCTCTAACCTCGGCGTCGTTGAGCTGACGGTGGCGCTCCACCGTGTCTTCGATACGCCGCAAGACCGCCTGATCTTTGACGTCGGTCACCAGTGCTATGTCCATAAGCTCCTGACGGGGCGGCGCGAGGCCTTTGGTGATCTGCGCAAGCCGGGCGGCCTCTCGGGCTTTACCAGAAGGGATGAAAGCGAGTACGATGTCTTCGGAGCAGGGCATTCCTCGACGTCGCTCTCGGCCGCCCTCGGCTTTGCCCGTGCCGATCAGCTCGCAGGGCGTGATTGCTTTACCGTCGCCGTGGTCGGTGACGGTGCCTACACTGGCGGCATGATCCACGAGGCACTCAACAACTGCGCCCCCGACCTTCCCCTCATCATTGTTCTTAACGAGAATGAGATGTCGATCTCGCGCAATATCGGCGGCTTTGCCCGCTATATTGCCGGGGTGCGCAACTCGCGCCACTACCGCCGCGCCAAGAATTTTACAATACGGCACCTGCCGCGCATTCCGCTCATCGGTAAGCCCCTCTACCGTCTCCTGCGCGCCATTAAGCAGGCGATCAAAAACCGCCTCTATTCCTCGAATTACTTTGAGGAGATGGGGCTTTACTATCTGGGCCCGGCCGACGGTAACGATTATGCCGCGACTGAGTACCTTCTCCGCGTGGCCAGGAATAAGAACGAGAGCGTGATCCTCCATCTGTCTACCAAAAAAGGGAAGGGCTACGTCCCCGCCGAGGAGGCGCCCTCGCAATACCACAGCGTGTATCCCCAAAAACGGGAGGGAGTCGGTTTTTCGGAGGCCGTCGGCGACTGTCTGACTGCGCTTGCCACCGACGATCCCACCGTCACCGCCATCACCGCGGCGATGCGTGAGGGGACGGGACTTACCCCCTTCTTTGCCGCGCATCCTGCACGCGCCTTTGACGTCGGCATCGCCGAGGCGCACGCCTTGACCTTCGCGGCCGGCCTGGCTGCCGCTGGGATGAAGCCCTACGTTGCCGTCTATTCCACCTTCCTTCAGCGCGCCTACGACAACCTTTTGCATGATGTGGCGCTTCAGTCGCTGCCCGTCCGTGTCCTTGTCGATCGCGCCGGGCTTTCGTCGGGGGACGGCCCCACCCACCACGGTATCTTTGATGTGGCCTTCCTCTCGCACATTCCAGGAATTGCACTCTATGCCCCTGCGACCATCGCGAGCCTCCGCGCTGTCCTTGCCGATTCTCTCGCGGCCGCCTCCCCCCTCGCGATCCGTTACGAAAACCGCACCGAGGACGAGAGGATTCTTTCGGCCTTTTATCCTGACGGTGACTATGCGGCCTACGGTGTCCGCCCCGACTTCACGACACCAGACGAAGCTGCGGACGGCGTCATCCTCACCTACGGTGCCATCACCGCCGAGGCTCTCCGTGCCGCCGAGCTCCTCCGCGCTCGCGGCCTTCGCATCGGTGTCGTTCTTCTCGAGACCCTGGCCCCCTATGAAGCAACGGCCGAGCGCCTTTTGCCTTACCTTGCGTCGTCGGCGCACATCCTCTTCCTTGAGGAAGGCATTCGTGACGGCGGTGCGGGCATGCTGATCGGCGACCGTCTTTTTACCCTTGGTGTCAAGGCCCCCTATACCGTCCTTGCGATCGACGGGCACTTCGCAGCTCCGGATCGCATCACGCCCTTGCGCACCTATTGTCACATCGCTGCCGAGGATGTTATAGAGCATTTCGGCAAATAAAAAACGGAAGGCAGAGCCTTCCGTTTTTTTATTTTCAAGGCTTGTGCCTTGCCCGAGCATCCGACGAGGCAGCCCGTGGTGATCGCCTTGCAGCAACGCCCGTCCCTGACCGTCGCATAGCGCGCCCGTCGCCGTCGCTTGGTAAAAAAGAAGCCACCGCCTTCTGCGGTGGCTTCTTTTTTTGACGAATTACTTCGCAACTGCTTCTTTTTCGATGACGACCTCACCGTCATACGCGCCGCACTTCTTGCAAACGCGATGCGCAAGGATCATTGCGCCGCACTTGGAGCATCTCGTAAGGGCGGGCAGAGCGAGCTTCCAGGTGCTGGATCTTCTCTTATCTCTGCGAGCCTTGGACTGTTTTCTCTTCGGAACTGCCATTGTGATTACACCTCCTTGGTCAGTAAGCACTGTGTGCTGTATATATTTTTATTTTTCTGCATCAACGTTCTTTGACGCCTCCTCGGCACGGAGCTTTTCTAAGAGCGAGCCGAGAGACGCTAAGCGGGGATCGGGATCGGATGTGCGGCAACTGCAGGACGCCGCATTTAGATCGGCACCGCACCGAGGACAAAGGCCGCAGCAATCCTCGCGACAGAGGATCTTGGAGGGAAAGTTGAGCTCAAAAAGCTCGGCAAGCAGAGCATCGGCATCCAAAAAGCCGTCCTCCGTCACCACGAAATCGTCGTCACGCTCGTCCATATCCTCAGCCATCTGCGGTGTGACTACCGTTCGCTTGACCGTCAAGGCGAAATCGCCATTGACGTTGGCGAGGCAACGGGCGCAAGGGGCCGTGTAAGGAGCCGAAAGCGTGAGAGAAAGGCGGATATATCCCGCATTGTTTACGATCTCGCCGCGCGCCGCCACGGGGCCGCGGAAGGCAACGCCGTACAGTGGGCTCTGGGGATCGGCACTGAGGGCCTCGTCCACCGTCAAGGTGAAGTCGACTGTCTGTGTGCGGATCTCGCCTGCCAAAAGCGAACGAAGATCGAGTTTCATACTGCCTCCTGCGCGTTGATTTTGGGCAAAAATGCCACGGCGCGCAACGCGTACAAATCATTATACCCAATATTGTGACGATTGTCAAGGGGTGGAGAAAATTTTTTTATCTCCTTTTTGCACCAAGCGTCCCTCGGGAAAAGATACAGAAAATTCATTTGACAGTCGCCCCCGGGTATGGTAAAATGAAAATAGAAAAACTAAAAGGCGGTGGACTCATGAAGATGGCCGGCAGGATCGTTAAGATCACGATTCTTTTTCTTATATTCGGCGTTGCGGCGGCGTTTATCTTCCGCTTTTGGCTCGGCTCCTATTATCCTGAGCCGATGCGGCGGCTTCTTCCCACCGAGCCGCTCCGCGAGGCATACGCCGCGGGCGAGCTCGAGGTCAAGGCACAGGATATCCGCATTAGCTACGAGGATCCCGAGGAGGGACTCTTTTTTGCGGCGCACACGTTGGCCGCCCCGTCAACGGGAAGTCTGCAGGTGACCGTACGGTATAACCGATCGAGCCTTACGGCCCTTTCCGGGCGGTATGGCGATGCCTTTGACCCTGAGGCCGAGACCCCCTTTTTCTACCGCATCTTCTGCTGCACCGATGCGAATGGCTCAGGCACCGAGCTCGTGGGCACCGAGCATTCTCCTGTGGCAACGCTCAGCGACAGATTTGCCATGTACCGCTATGAGCGTCTGGCCTTTGAGGGGCTATCGTTTGCCGGTGTCTATTGGATCCGTCTCGATATCTACCGCGCAGGGGCCGAGGCCCCCGAGGGGAGCATCTACATCTACGAAAATCACGAAAAATACAATGAATTTACCGACTATGAGATCGGAAACGGAGAGCTTTCGTAATGGAATACAGCTACCGCCCGGTACCCGCTAACAAAAACGCCACGTGGCTCTTGACTGCCCTCGGGCTCCTTTCGCTTACCTCCCTCGGCCTCGGGATGGGGAATCTTTTTTCCCTGCGCTCGGTCTGGCATCTCTGCTTTCTTCTTTTCGGCGTGGCGTCACTCTTTGTCTTTTTGCGCTATTTTTCTTCGTATTATTTGTATACCGTCACCGCCGAATGGGGCGTGCCTACGCTGATCGTCTCGCACGTGCAGGGCAAGCGCCGATCCACCCATTGCCGTTTGACGCTCTCTCGCCTCTTACGCATGGTGGAGGTGCCCGATCCCATGTCTCCCGAGGGGCGGGAAGCTCTTGCCGCGTTTCGCGCCGAGCGCGTCCGGTATTCCTATCTTGCTACGATCGGTGTGACCTCGACCGTCATTCTCTACGGCCGTGAGGGCGGACAACGCTTTGCCATCCGCCTCGAGCCGGATGCAGCCTTTATGGCTGCGCTTCTTGCCGCCAAAGATATCGCTGGCGTCTATTCCTACGACGGTCTTGAGGAGGAGGCTCCCCTTGACGAATGAGAAAAGAGAACAGCTGATCGCCGCCGCCCGCAGGGCACGGGCGGCAGCCTATGCCCCCTATTCCGGCTTTGCGGTCGGCGCGGCACTTCTTGCTGAGGACGGTCGCATCTATACCGGCTGTAACGTTGAGAACGCTGCCTATTCTCCCACCCTGTGCGCCGAGCGTGTGGCGCTGGGGACGGCTATTGCCGCAGGCATTCGCCGCTTCACAGCACTTGCCGTGATCGGCGGTCACGGGGATCGTGAAGAGGATTGTTCTCCCTGCGGCGTTTGCCGCGAGACCCTCTCTGAGTTCGCCGCCGATGACTTTTGCTTCCTTTTCCAAAGTGGAGGAAGGATCACGGAAATGCCGATCTCCGACCTCCTTCCCATTCGCTTTAAGCTCGAATAAAAAAACCGCGTAAGGCATAGCGCCGTACGCGGTTTTTTATTTAAATCTGGGAAAAGGTCGATGTAATATCAGAAAAACTAAAAAATGTATAAGGGCGACGAAACGATCTACAATTTTTGCTTAAAAAACTAATGAATTAAGGGAGAAACGGATAATACAAACGTTTCTCTTAAAGGCGAGGCCATTTAAGGTTATTTAAGGATGCTTTCCCCGTCGAAAAAGAAGGCGCCGTGTCCCGTTTGAATATGCCCTCCGCTTTGCAGGCGGTCAGCCATATAATTCTGAAGACGGTTCTCGCGCGGAAGCCTCGAAAGATCCTCGTACGTCCTTCCGAAGATGCGCCAGAGATCATGGTCGTTTTCGTCGGAGACGACGTTAAAGATATGAAAGTGCGAGGCGAATTTGGCGATGCCGCCCTCGGGCAATGCCGCCCCGATCCCCGGGTCAAGGAGCCAGGAATCGCAGAAGATGGGGATGAGATTCTCCGAAAAACGGTGGCGAAAGAAGCGGTAGGCCTGTCGGTAAGAGTGAAGACAATCGGTCTCGGACAGCCGCCCGGAGGAGGGGATATGCGTCTTGATGGCGGGGTCGCCGGTCTTGATGAGTCGCCCTCCTATCTCGATGTCGGGGAAGGGGAAGGAAACAACGTGAAATTGCAGACGCCCGAGTGTGAAGAGGTCCCGCGTGAGGAATAGGCGGTACCACCCGTGTAGCGATACAGTGCCGATAACGTCGTGCGTGCTCATGCATTCGTTGACCTTATAAAGAAGGTCGCGCGCCGAGGCAAGGAAGACCTCCTCGCCATAGGTGGCGATGTAGTCCTCGCGCTGGGCGAGAAAGCCGTGGAGAACGAACAGGGCATCGACGGTGTATTCGCTGATGCCGAGGGCTCGGCCGAGCTCCTCCGGCAGTCGGACAGCCTTCTTAGTATCGGTGATCCGTTTGTCAACGAAGGCACTGGCGGCGTCGGTAAATACCGTCTCGCCACCGGCCGCCACAATGGCACTCTCGGCAGCCGCAAAGGCCTCGATCTGCTCGGCAGAGAAGCCTAATTCCTTAGCAAAGGAGGTGATATCTCTCATTTTTCATTCCTTTCCCCGTTTTTATTAACATTCTACCCCCAACCCTATGAAAAGTCAAGGCCTCCGTCAAAAGAAGGTAGAGAGACGGCGGCTTGAAGAAAAAATTTCGTATATCGTCGAAAAACCAAGGATTTCCCCCTTGCAAATACGCGTGCGATATGATAAAATATAAAAATCAAAAGCAAAAGGAGCACGGTATGAGGAAAAGCAAGAAGAGGATACCGCGCCTTGGGAGACCATCCGCTATTCTTTGGTTCTTTGCCTATATGTTCCTGAACCTCAAATACCGCCTGCGCTACGGGGTTCGGATCGACCGCTCGGCCGTTGGCAAGATCCGCGGTCCGGGGCTTGTCCTCGCTCCCCATACGGCAGAGGCCGACCCCTTCCTCATCGGGCTTGCCCTCTATCCGCGCCGCCCGAACTTCGTGGTCAGCGCCCATTTTATGGCGAACCCCAAGATCCGTTGGATCTTCAAGCGTTTGCATGTCATCCCGAAGCGGATGTTCTCCTCCGACCCCTCGACCATCCTGAATATCGGCCGCGCCAAGAGGGAAGGGAACCTCGTCGTCCTCTTTCCCGAGGGGCGTCTCCCATGCTCGGGACACTCGGTACCCGTCACCGCAGGGACCGAGGTCCTTTGCCGCCGTCTCGGCGTTGACGTCTATGTCGTCACTTGCAACGGTGCTTATCTCGCCTTCCCAAAATGGTCGAAGGTCAAGCGCCGCGGCAGGATCAACATTGAGGTGCGCCGCCTCTTCGCGGCGGACGAGCTTCCGTCGCTCTCCGATGCCGAGGTGAGAGACCGCCTCAGCGAGGCGATCCGCCACAACGACGAGGAGGCGATGGCGGGCGTTACATACCGGACGAAGACCCCTGCCGAAGGCGTTGACGGCATCCTCTATCATTGCCCCGACTGCGACCGCGAGCTGACCCTTACCGCCCACGGCGACCGTATCGACTGCACCTGCGGCGCCTCGGTCCGCCTCCGCACTGACTACTGCCTCGAGGGCTCGCGCTTTGCGACCCTTGGCGAATGGTTCCTCTGGCAGCGTGAGAGCATCGACACCTCGCGTCCGCTTGAGGCTAACGTTCGTGTCGGCACACCGGGGGAGGACGGCTATATGAACGAGAATGCGGGTGACGGTCACGTTACCCTCTCCCGCGAGGGTATCACCTTCCGTGGCACCGTCAATGGGGAGGAGGTCGCCTTCTCGCTCCCCGCCGATAAGATCGGCGGCATCCCCATTACCGTAGCGAAGCATTTTGACGTGTATCACAACAACCGCCTCTATTATTTCTATCCCGAGCCCGACACCCGCATCTCGGTTAAGTGGGTGGCCTATTATGATAAGATGCTCATCGAAAAGAGCGAACGCATCCCCGAAACCGTCTGATACGTAAACAAAACATTTGAATTACATGAGAACGAAGGAGAAACACAATGGATTGCAACAAACGTCCCGAAACCATGGAACGCATCACCACCCCGGCCCTCGCCAATGCATTTATCGAAGAACAGATTAAGGCACTCCGCGCCGAGATCGGTGACCGCAAGGTCCTGCTCGCTCTGTCCGGTGGCGTGGATTCCTCGGTCGTCGCCGCCCTTCTCGTGAAGGCCGTCGGCAAGCAGCTGGTTTGCGTCCACGTCAATCACGGCCTGATGCGCAAGGGCGAGAGCGAGGCCGTCATTGAGGTCTTCCGCAACCAGCTCGATGCGAACCTTGTCTACGTCGATGCCACCGACCGTTTCCTCGGTCTTCTTGAGGGCGTTGCCGAGCCCGAACGCAAGCGCAAGATCATCGGTGGCGAGTTTATCAAGGTCTTCGACGAGGAAGCCGGTAAGCTCGAGGGCATCGAGTTCCTGGCCCAGGGCACCATCTATCCCGACATCCTCGAGAGCGACGGTGTCAAGGCCCACCACAACGTCGGTGGCCTTCCCGAGGACATGGAGTTCAGGCTTGTCGAGCCCGTCAAGCTTCTGTATAAAGATGAGGTCCGCGTTGTCGGTGAAGCCCTCGGCCTCCCCCACGATATGGTGTACCGTCAGCCGTTCCCCGGCCCCGGCCTCGGTGTCCGCTGCCTCGGTGCCATCACACGTGACCGCCTGCACGCCCTCCGTGAGGCCGATGCGATCCTCCGTGAGGAGTTCGACATTGCCGGCCTTGCCGGTAAGGTCTGGCAGTATTTCATCACTGTGCCCGATACCAAGAGCGCCGGCGTGAAGGACGGCA
>JAZNAD010000112.1:0-10041 GCA_045586345.1 Eubacteriales bacterium | reverse complement strand
CGCTTGAACTGCTAAGCAGTTCGTACGTTTGAGTCCGTTGCTTTATCCCCCCTTTATTCGGTTTTCAATGTCCATCTGCCATCCCCCCGCGGCTTTTTTCATTCCCTCGCCGCCACCGCCGCCCTTACCCGGCGGCTTTTTTATTCTTTTTTTGACCCAAGGGACGCTATTGCACCCCAGGGGCTCTTTTTATTCCGCCACGTTTTGCGCATAGCGCGTTGCCGCGTGCTCTTGAACATGATGATGTTTTTGACAAAAAGAAGCTTTCCTTTTGCGACTTTTTGCACAAAAACAGCAAAAATTTTATGTTTCTTACCGCGTTGACCAGTGGTTTTTCTCCGTTTTCTCTTGACAAGGGTAAGAGGGATAGTCTATAATATAGATGCAAACTATTTTTACAAGGAGACCTCGCATGAAAAATAAACGCTTGCTTTTTATGATTCTTGCTTTGGCACTGATGTGCGTGGCGTTGTCGGCGTGCGACTTCCTGGGCGGCATCCTCCCGGGCGGTAGCAGTACGACGACCACGACGGCGACCGATCCCGTTACGACGACGGCGCCGCCCCCTACTTCCTCTGTAACGACGACCGAGCCCGCCCCCTCTCTCGAGACGGCTGAGCTCGAGTTTGAGAGCGACACCTTTACATACGACGGTCAGGCGAAGTCGATCGCGGTTGATGGGCTGCCCGAGGGCGCTACCGTTCTGTACTACATCAACGGTAGCACGACTCCTGTGGAGACAGTTGCCCTGACGAATGCCGGCACCTATGCCGTCAAGGCGGTCGTGGCTCTCCCCGAGGGCTATGAGCCCTGCGAGGATCTTGAGGCTACCCTTACCATCAACAAGGCCGACCTCACGCTGAATATCGGCTTTGAGGACGACACCGTTATTGAAAACGGCGCGGCACAGACCATCGCCTACACCGGCACCCTTCCTGAGGGTGTGACCGCTACCTACGTCTACCGCAAGAGCGGCAAGCCCGTGGCGGCCGCCGAGGTGGTAGCCCCCGGTGAGTATACGGTTATGCTCGTCTTCGGCCTCAGCGATGATCTGAAGGCCAACTACAACGTGCCTACCGGTCTTAGCGCCAAGCTGACGATCGAGGCGAAGAAGGATTACGACCTTACGGGCGTGACCCTCGCAGGTGCGACGACCATCACCTACGGTCAGGCGACCCCGAGCTTTACGCTTGGCGGCCTCCCCACGGGTCTTGCACAGGGCGAGACTGTCATCACCGATCAGGACGGTGAGACCGTTACCGGCAAGCTTGATGCCGGGCTTTACAATGTCACCATTGCGTACGTGAACAACGATGCTGTTGCTTACAACAATCCCACCGTGGCCTACAGCTTTGAGCTTACAGTCGATCCTGCCGAGATCCCCGGCTGGTCCGCCGTTGAGTTCAAGGATGGCCAGGGTAAGGTATTGCCCGACACGTTCTATACGATCGCGGTTGAGGGTCTTGGTGATCTTGATGTCGCTGTGGCCGTTAAGTACTATTTGGTCGCAGAGGACGGCACCGAGACCGAGATCCCCGCTACCTCTTACTCCGAAAAGGGCGTATACAGCATTATTGCGAAGTTTACCGTGGCCGATAAGAACTACAAGACTCCTGACGATATGAGGGCGACGCTTACCATTACCGAGAAGGAGGTCTACATCCTTGACGGTGTTACGCTGATCGGCGATAAGACGATCGTCTACGGCACTGCTACCCCGAACTTCAAGCTCGAGAACCTTCCCGAAGGTCTTGATCAGGGCGCGATCACCATCAACGGTGAGGCTGTTCCCTCCGGGTTCCTTGGCTTCGGCACCTATGACGTCGTTATTGAGTTTGTGAACCTCAACACCAAGGAGTACATGGATCCTGCCCCCTACACCTTTACTCTGACGGTCAACAAGGCCTATATTGCCGGCTGGAATGTTGTATTCGAGGATGTGACCAAGACGTATACCGGTGCGGCCATTACGCTCGCCGTGTCCGATTATACCGGGTTCCCTGTTACCGTTACCTACTATCTGGTCGCTGAGGACGGTACGCGCACCGAGATCGACGCCGCCTCTTACTCCGATGTCGGTGTGTATAAGGTCGTCGCAGTATTCACCGTGACGGATGATAACTACAACACCCCCGCGGAGCTGACCGCGACCCTCACGATCAACGAGAAGAAGACCTACACCTACGACGATGTAACGGTCAACGGTGCGACCGAGATCACCTACGGTGACGATACTCCCGATTTCACGCTGGAGGGGCTGCACGGAAACCTTACTGTTGACACCGTCACCATCACCAATGAGATCGGCGAGACCGTTACCGGAAAGCTTAACGCCGGTAAGTATACCGTAACCTTTACCTTCACGCATGAGGATGAGGATGAGGAGGAGTACAACGATCCCGCTCCTTACACCTTCACTCTCACGGTCAAGCATATCGAGGGCACTCTCCCCGAGGATATCGAGATCGTCTGGGACTATGATGCCCAGAAGGCCGATGACGGTGACTATATTGAGTGCGCGGCTGGCAAGACCTACACGGTGCAGCTGACCGAGGAGACCGTTGCAGCGTTGAACGCTGCCGGTATTGAGGTCGGTGGGTACACCGGTAACACCGCGTCCGGGGTAGGGACGTACACGGCCACCGCTATCCTTCTCTCGAAGGATGGCAATACCGTCTATCCTGCGAAGGAGCTTACCTGGAAGCTTCAAAGCCCCTCCTGGACGAACCCAGAGGGGCCTGAGATCTGATCGCCCCCTTTCCAAGAAAACTGCGATGCCAAATGGCATCGCAGTTTTTTGTTTTCGTCAATTCCGACAGAAGAAAAAAATATTTTTTTGCACATTGCCGAAACCCCCGCGCTGAGGGTCGGAAGAGTTGCATAAAAGTCCCCTTTTTCCTTGAAATTCTATTGACAAGAAGGGGGAGTATCCGTTATAATGAATGTGTAAACTTTTGCAATAAAACAAGGAGTAGCTCTATGAAAAAGAAACTTCTGCTTGCAGCTTCCGTTCTCCTCGCGCTGGTGCTTGTTCTTTGCGCCTGCGGCGGTTCCCAGGAGGCTAAGCTCAGCTTCGAGAACGCTACCTTTACATACGACGGTCAGCCTAAGACGATCGCCGTGACTGGCCTCCCTGAGGGGGCGACGGTTATGTATAGCGTTAACGGTGGCGAGGAGGTCGAAGAGGTCTCCGTTGTGAACGCCGGCGTCTATACCGTTGTTGCCAAGATTACCCTGCCTGCGGGGTATGAGGCTCATGCGGATATGGTTGCCACGCTGACTGTCAACGGTACCGGTACGCGTCTTTCGCTGAACGGTGCGTCCTTTGTTGGCGGCACTTACTCCTATGACGGTGAGGCTCACTTCCCGACGCTGGTCGGCACGCTTCCCGAGGGCATTGGCTACACCTTCACGAAGGGTACCGGCGTTGTGAATGCGGGTGACTCCTCGATCTTTGATGTGACCTTTGCGATCAACGATCCCGATATGGCGAAGAATTATCTGCCGCCCGAGCCCATCACCGGCCTTGTCGTTTCGGTCGAAAAGGCCGTGATCGATATGAGCAAGATCTCTTTCAAGAACGTTACGGTTCCGTTTGACGGCAAATATCACTCCCTCGCGATCACGGGCGATCTCCATGAGGTCCTCAAGGTCACCTATGATGGCGGTGCTGTGAAGAAGGGGACCGTGGATGTTACTGCGACCTTCTCCTTCAAGGATCCTGCCGATGCCGCGAATTACGCGATTCCTGCCGGTAAGGAGACCATGACTGCGAAGCTGACGATCGGCCCTGGCGATTTCGATCTCAGCCAGATGAACTTTGCGGATCGCACGACCTATTATAACGGTATTGATCAGACGCCGAAGTTCAATAACCTCCCCGAGGGCCTTGTGGCGCGTGTCGACACCTTCCTGATGATCGGTGATGCCCTCATTCCCTGTGACGAGATCGTTTACCCTGACACCTATCGTGTCGCGGTCACCTTCTCGTTTGCCGAGGGGTATACCGAGGCCGATTACACGCTCCCTGCGACCCGCGAATTCTCCTTCACCGTTACCAAGAAGCCTCTGGACGGCCTGGCCCTCCCCTCCTGGGATATGGGAGCCGGTTGGGTCACTGTCGGTGACGACGGGTACTTCCTGGCGAATGGTTCGCCCTTCACTGTCGGTATCGCCGGCCTCCCTGCCGCCACCGAGGATTACACGGTGATTGCTACCATTACAGGCGACAACGGCAAGTCCGAGGTTGGCACCTATACTGTGTCGGTTGCCTTTGCCATTGAGAGTGATTACTACGTCCTTCCTGAGGGCTACGCCCTCCCGGACATCGCCTACCAGATCGCCGCTAACGAGATCGATGACACCCAGTTCACGCTGGAGGGCGATGAGCTGACCTATGACGGCGAGGCTCATAAGGTCGAGCTTGGCTATGCCGCGGGCGTGACCCCCGAATCGCTCGGTATCAAGGAAGTCATTGTGAAGATCTACGATGCGAACGGCGTCGAGGTCACCGAGGAGGGTGCTGAGGGCTTCAAGAACGCCGGTACCTATCGCTACGTCTTTTCCTTCATCGCCGATGAGGAGAAGGGCTACGCTCCGATGGAGAAGGTTGTCACGCTGACCATCGCCAAGAAGGTTATCAGCCTTAGCGACCTTACCGAGGATGAGAAGATCGAGTGGATCGCTGACGGTGACCAGGAAAATGTCCTCTCTGAGACCAGTTACCTGCTGAGCGACGGCAAAAAGCACACCGTTACCCTCTCCGACGCCACGGTTGCCATTCTTGAGAAGTACAGCTTCCAGGTCAGAAAGTACACGAGAAGCTCCGGCACAAGACCCGGTGAGTACACGGTCACCGCTACCCTCACCTGCGATGAAAATCATGAGATCGCGGAAGGGAGCGAGAAGATCACTATGCCTTGGGCCATTGCGGAGGAAGACTCTTGGTCGGAAGGCATTGAAAAGTAATGTAAAAAGAGCACTCCCCTGGGAGTGCTCTTTCTTATGAA
This sequence comes from Eubacteriales bacterium, assembly GCA_045586345.1. Lineage (GTDB taxonomy): Bacteria > Bacillota > Clostridia > Oscillospirales > CAG-272 > UBA1740. The sequence goes on along the minus strand of JAZNAD010000112.1, from coordinate 5,032 downwards.
AAGCGCCGTGCTGATGCACGGCGCTTTTTTATAGTGTTTTAAGAAAATTCCCAATGCGAATGAGCGCTTCCTCAAGATGGCGCATGGAGTAGGCGTAGGAAATGCGCGCATACCCCTCCCCGACGTCTCCAAAGGCGGTGCCGGGAACGATGGCACAGCGTCCTTCGTACAGAAGGCGCTCGCAGAACTCCTCGCTGCTAAGACCGAACTGCCCGATGTGTGGGTAGAGGTAGAAGGCACCCTCGGCGGGATAGCATTCAATGCCAAGCTCGGCAAGCCCCGAGAGAAGGAAGGAACGGCGGCGGTCGTATTCCTCGCGCATCATGGCGATGTCCCCGTCGCCGTTACGAAGCGCCTCCAGGGCAGCAAACTGCGAGGTAGTCGGGGCGCACATGATGGCATACTGGTGCAGCTTGAGCATTTCGGCGGCCAGGGGGGCGGGGGCGGCAAGGTAGCCCATGCGCCATCCCGTCATAGCGTAGGCCTTCGAGAAGCCGCTGGCAAGAATGGTGCGTTCCCACATATCAGGGATCGCGGCGATTGAGGTATGGCGGCGGCCGTAGGTCAACTCGGCATAGATCTCGTCCGAAAGGACGAGGATGTTCGTGCCGCGCAGGACCTCGGCAATGGCAGAGAGTTCCTCCTCTGTGAGGATCGCCCCGGTCGGATTGTTCGGGAAGGGGAGCACAAGGAGCTTGGTGCGCGGCGTAATGGCGGCGGCAAGGCGTTCTGATGTCAGCTTGAAGCCGTCCTCGGGGAGGGTCTCAAGGAGAATAGGCACGCCGCCCGCCATCGTGGTGAGGGGGCCGTAGCAAACGAAGGAGGGGACAGGGATGATGACCTCATCCCCCGGATTGATGACGGCACGGAGCGCAAGGTCGATCGCCTCGCTCCCGCCCACCGTAACGATAACCTCGTTCATGGGATCATAGTGCAGGGAAAAGCGGCGGTCAAGGTAATCGGCGACACCGCGGCGCAGATCGGGCATACCCGCGTTGGAGGTGTAGTAGGTGTGGCCGCGCTCAAGGCACTCAATGGCCGCCTCGCGGATATGCCAGGGGGTAACGAAGTCGGGCTGGCCGACCGTCAGAGCAATGATGTCGTCCATCGAGGAGAGAAGATCAAAGAACTTACGGATCCCCGAGGGCTTCAGATCGGCGACCGAGCGCGATATCAGGCTTTCGTAGGGGATCATAGCAGGTCGTTGATCCTTTCATCCGCTGTGGGGACCTTGAACATCACATGGTTCTCCTTGTAGGTGTTCAGAACAAAGTGAGTGGCCGTCGACGTGACGATCTCCTGCGAGGAGAGCTTGTCGCTGACGAAGAAGGCGACCTCCTTGAGGCTCTTGCCCTCGACGATAACGAGAAAATCGTAGGTGCCCGACATTAGATACAGGCTCTTTACCTCAGGATAATTGCGGATCCGCTCAGCCAGCTTGTCGTAGGCGTAAGCCCCTCTGTGGTCGATCTTGACCTCGATCATAGCGCGCGCCTTTTCTTCGCCGGCCCGCTCCCAGTCCACCAGCGTCCGGCGGCCGAGGATCACTCCGTTTTTCTCCCATTCCGCAATCATCGCGCGGATCTCCCCGGCATCGCGCCCGCACATTTTGGCGAGGGTTTCGGGGGTGAGGGTCGCGTCTTTTTCTAACAGCTTCAGAATATCGTCCATAGGAAGGATCCTTTCTTTTTTCTAACAGTTTAGCATAGCGAGTGGAGTTTGTCAAGGATATAGCCAAATTTTCCCGCAGAGCATACACTGAAGTGGGAGGACGCAATGAGACTGTCCTATCTGTTTGAAGAATGCCTCGCAGCCGCATATACCCGCCTTGGCGAGAGTGTCGACTATGCGATCCGTCGGCAGGGAAGCGCGCTCTATCTCTATTTCGAGTCGTCGAACGGCGCGGCCGACTGGCGCTCAAACCTCGATTTTCCAGCGGTGGCCTACAAGCGTCACGGGAAGACCGTCTTCTTGGCGCATCGCGGCTTTCTCGAGGCGTGGCGCATCGCCGAGCCGACGATCGCCGATGCGGTGCTGGATCCGACTCTTCTCTCGGTTACCGTGGTCGGATTCTCCCACGGTGCCGCCCTCGGTGTCCTCGCACACGAATACGTGTGGTATCACCGCGCCGATCTCCGTCCGCGCCTTACGGGGGTCGGCTTTGGCTGTCCGCGCGTGATCTTCGGCGGCGGAGCACGGCGGCTTGCCGAGCGCTGGGAGGGCTTTACCGTCGTGCGGAACATCGACGACCTCGTGACGCACCTGCCTCCGACTTTCCTCGGCTATCGGCACGTCGGGAAGCTCCTCGAGATCGGCGAACGCGGTCGCTACTCAAGGATCGATGCCCATCGCCCGGAGAACATTCTTTGTGAGCTTCGCCGGTTAGAATAAAAGAAGGCAGGGCACAGCCCTGCCTTCTTTTATTCTAACCAGAATTTCATAATATCCTTCTTTTTTTCCTCAATCCGACCAAGGCGCCACCGGAGGCGACCCTCGCGGTAGAAGCTGAGGAGCACCTCGTAGACCATCGCGGCGGTCTCCTTCACCGTGCCGACGTCGGCCGCGATGTGGCAGTCAATGCGCGGCTCGTGCCAGAGAAGCGGGAACCAGTCGCGGTCGGCCAGCTCCTCGAGCGCCAAGGGGGCATCACGCCGCCCGGTCAGGCGTTCCTCGAGGATCGCGCGGAGCGTCGAGAGCGTCTTGGCATCCCCCTGTTCGACGCGCACGCCCTCAATGGGCGTATTCAACACCTCAACGCCGCACGGCGACCTCCGGCGTATCCTGCGATCACACACATATCGCTTCACCTCGTTTTTCTTTCATTATAACGCAATCCGCCCAACAAGGCAAGAGAAAAAGGGCGTCTTTCGACAGCCCTTACTGTATTTCCTGCTCAATATTTTCAAAAAGCGGAGAGGAGAAGAAATCCGAAATGCTGATCTCAAGCCCGTCGCAAATCTTCTGCACGGTGGCCACCGTAGTGGTGGAATTTCGACCGCTGACGATGTTGTTTAGGGTGGACTGCGTAAGGCCGCAGATCGTAGACAGCTTGTTGACCGTGATGGAATGTTGACGGCAAAGCTCTAAAATGCGAAGTCGCACGGCCTCTCCTATTCTCATCGCCTTCTCCTAACTCAAATGGGTTAACTACATTGTACCCTGTGCCGGAAGAAAAAATTACCCCTTTAGGGTTGACAATGATCGAGGAGTGTGATATTATATCAATATAACTCAAAAGAGTTAATTTTTTGGTTTTGGAGGATAGAAATGGAAACCTGCGCTAAGGTGTTTATGATCCTTGGTACTATCATTATGGCATTTTCGACTTTGGGAATTTCCCTGTTTTGGTGTGTGCCAATGACGGTCCACTATTTCAGAAATGCGAGCTGGGTAAGCACGGGCTTTAAGGTATGTACGATGTTGCTCGTTAGTATGCTGGCGGGGATCATTATGCTCTTTGATGAATAAAAAGAAAAGCAAGCCGTACGGCTTGGTTTTCTTTTTATTCGCTTGCAAAATTACTTGCAAGCCTCTTCAATTGCCACAGCAACCGCAACGGTCATACCGACCATCGGGTTGTTACCTGCTCCGATAAGTCCCATCATCTCGACGTGGGCAGGAACCGACGAGGAGCCGGCGAACTGGGCGTCACCGTGCATACGGCCGAGGGTATCGGTCATGCCGTAGGAGGCAGGGCCGGCGGCCATGTTGTCGGGGTGCAGGGTGCGGCCGGTACCGCCGCCCGAAGCGACAGAGAAGTAGTTCTTGCCGTTCTCCTGGCACCACTTCTTGTAGGTGCCGGCAACGGGATGCTGGAATCTCGTCGGGTTCGTGGAGTTACCGGTGATGGAAACACCAACGTTCTCAAGGCGCATGATTGCCACACCCTCCGGAACGCTGTCAGAGCCGTAGCACTTAACGTCGGCGCGAGGGCCGTTCGAGAAGGCACGCTCGGAGAGAACGGCAACCTCCTCGGTGTAGGGATCGAACTTGGTCTCAACATAAGTGAAGCCGTTGATACGGGAGATGATGTAAGCCGCGTCCTTGCCAAGACCGTTAAGGATAACGCGGAGGGGGTTGGTTCTGACCTTGTTAGCGTTAAGAGCAATCTTGATAGCGCCCTCTGCTGCTGCGAAGGACTCGTGACCTGCGAGGAAGCAGAAGCACTCGGTCTCGTCGGAGAGGAGTATTGCGCCAAGGTTACCGTGACCGAGACCAACCTTACGGTTCTCGGCAACGGAGCCGGGGATACAGAACGCCTGAAGACCGATACCGATAGCGGCAGCGGCGTCGGAAGCCTTCTTGCAGCCCTTCTTGATTGCGATAGCAGCGCCTACGACGTAAGCCCACTTTGCGTTCTCGAAGCAGATAGGCTGGGTTTCCTCAACGATCTTGTAGGGGGCGATGCCGTAAGCGTCGCAGATCTCCTTACACTCGTCGATAGAGTTAATGCCATATTCCTTAAGAGCGGCGAGGATCTTCGCCTCGCGTCTTTCATAACCTTCAAACTTTGCCATTATACATTACCTCCTTATTAGTCCTTACGGGGATCAATGTACTTTGCAGCATCGTTGAATCTGCCGTACGTGCCCTTGGATTTTTCATAAGCCTCGTTAGGCTCCATACCCTTCTTGATGAAGTCGGTCATCTTGCCGAGAGATACGAACTCGTAGCCGATAACCTCGTTGTTCTCGTCAAGAGCCATTCTAGTGCAGTAGCCCTCGGTCATCTCAAGGTATCTTACGCCCTTTTCCTTAGTACCGTACATAGTACCGACCATAGAGCGCTCGCCCTTACCGAGGTCTTCCATACCTGCGCCGATGACGAGACCGCCCTCGGAGAACGCGGACTGGCTTCTGCCGTAAACGATCTGGAGGAAGAGCTCGCGCTTTGCGGTGTTGATCGCGTCGCAAACGAGGTCGGTGTTGAGAGCCTCGAGGAGAGTCTTACCGGGGAGGATCTCAGCTGCCATAGCTGCGGAGTGGGTCATACCCGAGCAGCCGATGGTCTCAACGAGAGCTTCCTCGATGAT
>JAZNAD010000111.1:0-16118 GCA_045586345.1 Eubacteriales bacterium | reverse complement strand
CTCACGCCCGGTATCCTCGGGGAAGCGACGGCGGCAGGTGGGGAGGCGGAAGGCGCGCGTGACGGCATCGAGGGCGGCGTAGGCCTCGCCGATGCCGGGATAGGGGCCGAAGAATTCGCCGCGCCCACTTCTCTCTCTCGTGACGGTGAGACGGGGATACTCCTCGTCCGTCAAACGGAGATAGGGGTAGGATTTGGCGTCCTTCAGCTTGATGTTGAAGGGGGGTTTATGCTTTTTTATCAGGGTATTCTCGAGGGTCAGGGCCTCCATCTCGGTGCGGCAGAGCACCGTGTCGAAGTCCCGGACAGCGGCCACCATCCGCTCGGTCTTGCGGTTATGGGTGCCGGTAAAATAGGAGCCGACGCGATTTTTGAGCTTCCGCGATTTCCCGACGTAAAGGATCCGTTCCTCGCCGTCCTTCATCATATAGATGCCGGGGGCCTCCGGCAGGGCGGCCGCCTTCTTGCGTAGGGCGGCTAAGCGTTCATTTTTCATGCGCTCCTCGTCTTAAAAAGGCAGTTTTGAAAATCCAAAACTGCCTTTTTGTGTTCGGTTTGTGGTTGGCTCGGTTAGCCGTTCTGGCTCGCCTCGAACTCGGCAAGGCCGGTCTCAAGGAGCTCGGAAAGGCCGGTAAGAGCGGTGTTCTCATCCACACCGTCGGCAAGGAGGGTGATCTCCATCCCCTGCGTGACGGCAAGAGAAAGGACGCCGAGCAGGCTCTTGGCGTTCACTCTGCGATCCCCCTTTTCCACCCAAATAGAGGCCTTGTAGGCATTTGCCTTTTGAATAAAGAAGGCGACGGGACGGGGGGCGTGAAGGCCCTGGCTGTTTTTGATCGTGATCTTGCGAGATACCATACGATACACCTCACTTGCTTAGGATACTGTTATTATACCATTTAGGGGAAGAAAAATCAAGGGATAATTTGTTTTTTTGCGGTAGCTGAGCGAAAGCGAGGGGGATCTTGGTGCGATCCGATGCAGGCTACGGCCCTTCCTGCGCGCGCGAGCGGTGCAGGCGCACCTCGGCGGTTGCGGTGCTGGCCTCCTTGCCCGCCTTGCCGCTCAGGATGGCGAGGGCCTCAATGCGCGCTCCGCGGACCGAGGCTGCGAGGATGCCAAGGAGCAGGAAAAAGAGATAGAGGGTGCTTCCGTGCTCAAGGACGGGGGCGGTGAAGCCAAAGAGCAGAAGGCCGAAGACAGAGGCCGAGGCCGCAAGAGCCGAGAGACGGAAGGGGTTCTCCTCGGCCAGGGTATGCGAGGCAAGAGCCGTCCGCATGGCGTAAAGAACCAGGCAGGAGAAAAGGAGAATGCCGGGGAGGCCGAAGCGTAGCGCGATCCCGAGCGGAAGGGCGTGCACCTCGCCGATCTCCTCGGGAGGGAGGCCGAGGGGGTGGGCAAAGAGCCCATCACGGGTCCGGCGCCAGGCGGCAAAGAGGGCCTCGGCGCCCTCGGCAGTCGCTTCACCGAAAAGGCCGAGCGCTTCGGTAAGGGCGGTGTGGGCGGCCTCGGGAAGGAGAAAGAGCGTGAAGGCGGTGAAAAAGGCGAGGAGAGGAAAGAAGCGGACCGAGGAGTGTGAGCGGAGCAGGGCGAAAAAGAGGAGCGCCCCACAGAGCGACAAAAGGGCCGCCGTCTGCCAGGTGAGAACCGTCGCGGTAAGGAAAAGCAGGATGGGGGGGATGGCACGCCAGCGCGCCAGCTTCCCGGCCCTCGCTCTGACGAAAATCAGAGGGAGGGTAAGGAGGAGGATAGCGGCCAAGGAATACCCTTCACCGAGCACGGTATTAATGGCGCCGTCCGCAAGGACGGCGGTGGGATGGGTGAGCCACGACGGGGCAATGAGCTGTGTGAGGCTGCGGTAGATCCCGAGAATGGAAAGCACGGTGGCGACGGTAAGGATGGCGCCGGTAAAGAGGTGAAGCGTCCGCCGCGCGGTGAGCAGGTTGGCGGCAAGGAAGTAGGCGGCAAGCGAAAGCAACGACAGGGTCGCTCCGGTGCGCAGCAGGCCGTTCCCCGGCTCGGCGCGTAGGGCGAACAAAAGAAAGCAGAGCGAGAAGAGCAGAACGAAAAGATCAAGAGGACGGAATTGGAACTCCCGCTTGGAGAACAAAAGCTTAAAGAGATACGAAAGGACGCCGGGGCACACCGCCAGGAGCAGAAGAATGTCGCTTTGCGGCAACAGGGGCAAAAAAGGGATCAGGATGCCAGAGAGGATCAGCGAGAATTCGGGTGAGGCGAGCGATAGGATCAGGAAGACGAGGCCAAAGAAGGCTACAAGGAGGAGGAGCGGCGAGAGGAAGAGCGATGCCGCCCCAAGCCCAAGCCCGGGTAAAAGGAGGAGCCACGCCGGGATGCCGTGCGCTCCGGTCGGGTAGGGACGCGGCAGAGAGAGAGAGTTGAAGAACAGGCGCGAGAGAAAGCCGTCGTTTGTGACGGTGCGGCACATCGGCTCGCGGAAGGGCAGAAGGAAGAAGGACAGAAGCAGGGCGACGGCCCCGGCGATGCCGTCCATGGGCAGAAGCGGAAAATCGTCGGTCAAAAGAGGGAAGATAAGACAGCGGAAGACGGCAGAAAGACCCAGCGGAAGCAGAAGGGCCGAGAAGGCGCGGAGCTCGGTCATAAAGAGGGCATGGCGCAAAAGGTCGATCGGGCGAAAGAAGGGACTCCTCTTGCGGACGAGGAGCGCGCGCGCCGTTTGTAGGCGGATGCTCTCGCTACGGCGCAGGGCTGCGTGCGTCCGCACGCGGCTCTCACGCTCGAGGAAGAAGCGGACGGGGGCGGAGGAGGAGAGGGCGGCGAAAAAGTGGCGCGCGGGGTGGCGCCCTTGGGTGGTCTTGGTCACGGCGATCTCCTTTCTCTCGGCAGTGGCAGTGGGTGGGGCGGCCGTCGGTCTATTCGCCGTCCCGGGGGGCGGCCTTTTTGCGTTTTTTCTTTTCAGGAGGTGCGGGATGGGCGGTGAGGTAGGCCCCATAGAGGTCGGGACGGCGCTCACGCGTCAGGTTCAGCGAGGCCTCGTGCCGCCAGGCGTCGATTTTCTGATGATTGCCCGAGAGAAGGATCTCGGGGACGGCGCGGCCGTGGAAGACGGGCGGACGGGTATATTGGGGGTATTCCAGCAGCCCCGAGGCGATGCTCTCGTCCTCGTAGCAGATCGGCTCGGCAAGAACGCCGGGCAGAAGCCGCGCCACGGCATCGGCCACGACGCAGGCGGCGGTCTCGCCGCCCGAGAGGACGAAGTCGCCGATCGAGACCTCCTCGGCGCCGATCTCGAGGATGGCGCGCTCGTCGACCCCCTCGTAATGGCCGCAGAGCAGAATCAGGCGGTCAAGGCCGGCAAGCTCGGCGGCCATCGCCTGGTCGAAGCGGCGGCCACGCGGTGAAAGATAGACCGTGCGGACACGCTCGCCCTCCGCGAGGGTCTTCGTAATGCTTTCGTAGCAGGCGACGATCGGCGGGGCGGCCATCACCATCCCGGCACCGCCGCCGTAGGGCGTGTCGTCGACGTTCCTGTGCTTGTTCTCCGAGAAGTCGCGGATGTTGTGACACTCATAGGCGAAGTGGCCGGCCCGTGCGGCGCGGCCGAGGATGCTGTACGAGAGGAAGGCATCTATGAACTCGGGAAAAAGCGTCATGATCTCAAATTTCATCGAAAAGCCCGGGTATCGGGCGCACCTTTATGCCGCGCTCGATATCGATCTCCTTTATAAATTCGGGGGCGTCGGGCAAGAGCACCTCGCCGGATTCCGTGCCGATCACGTAAAGGACGGTGGGACGAGAGGTGTCCACCTCACGGACGTGACCGAGAAGACGCCCGCCATCGGCATCATAGACGGGGAGCTCATAGGTCTCGGCGTAAAAGATGCGCTCACCGCGAGGGTCAAGATCCGACCGCTTGGCGTAGAAGATCACACCGCGCAGGTCGGCGGCCTCCTCGGGGGAGGTGATGCCGTCGAGTGTCAGGAGAAGACCCCCCTTGTAGGGCGAGGCCTGCAAAAGACGCACGGCCGTGTATTTCCCGTTGCCTGCGGAGAGATAGAGGTAGGGGAGGGCGGCGGCTACTGCGGGGGAGTCACACCAGATCTCGGCTTTCAGCGCTCCACGGACTCCGTGCGACGCCAAAAATTTTCCACATTCCAGATAGTCTAATTTCATACAATATTACTATAGCATAGACACGCGCGAAATTCAAGTCCTTTTCAAAAAGTCGGGCGGATAAAGCATCAGGAAGGCGCCGAGCGGCGCCTTCCTGATGCAATGTTTTGTTTGCACTAACCGAGAAAATACAGAGCATTAGCGCTTTCTTTTGAAGTAATCGGTCAAGATGGCGGCGGCCTCATCGGAAAGGACACCACCGGTGACCTCGGGGTGATGGTTGAAGGGGAGGGTGTTGAAGTCGATCGCCGAGCCGAAGACGCCGGCGCGCCGGTCGTAAGCGCCGAAGACGACGCGCGGGATGCGCGCGTTCACGATGGCGCCGCCGCACATCGGGCAGGGCTCAAGCGAGACGTAGAGCGTGCAGTGGGGCAGGCGCCATCCGCCCCGGCGGCGGCAGGCCGCCTCAATGGCAACGATCTCGGCGTGGTGAGTGGCGAGCTTATCCGCCTCGCGGCGGTTGCAGGCCTCGGCGATGATCTCGCCGCGGTAGACGATGAGGGCACCGACCGGCACCTCGTCAAGGGCGGCGGCCTCGCGGGCCAAGTCCAGCGCGCGGCGCATAAAGAAGAGATCGGCTTCGTTGTGTTCCATGGAGATCACCTCACAGCAGTGTAAAGGTAAGCATGACGGCGAGATACGAAAGGACGGGGAGCGAGAACAGCTCGCCAAGGAAGTCCCCCGGGGTGTCCTCGCGTGGGGGAAGGGGGGGAGGCGAGCGGCGGAGGACGGCAAAGAGGAGGACAAGGCCGAGAAGGGCGGCGGCGCCGAGCGTTGGGAAGACGAGGAGGGGGGAGGCGCCGAACCAGAGGAGGAGCGAGGTCGCGTTATTGGCGAAATGGAAGAGAATGGGGAAGACGAGCGAGCCGGTCAGCTCGTAGAGAAGCGCGAGGAGGATGCCGGCCACGAGGGCATAGGGGATCTGAGCGAGGCTCGCGTGCATTATGGCAAAGAGAAGTGCCGAGCCGAGGACAGCGGCACGGCGGCCGAGCGGACGGAGCACAGAAAAGAGGGCGCCACGGCAGAACAGCTCTTCAAGGAGTGCGGGGAGGAGGGCATCAAAGACGAGCGCCATAAGGAGCGGCTCACGCGGGGCGACCGGGGAGGTCGGGATGCCCACAAGGTCACAGAGGGAGCCCCATCCGATCGAAAGGCCCGCTGTCACGAGGATGAAGGTGGGGAGCAGGGCGAGGGCGGGAAGCGATGCGCGCCGCACGGGAAACCTGAGCGGAGGAGTACCGACGGGGGCGCGGAAAAGGAGAAGAAGCGGCAGAAGAAAGGACAGCGGCGCGGCGAGGAGGTCAAGGGCGGGGTGGTCGATGGCGCCGAGGGTCAGGACAAGCGTCAGCTGGGAAAAGAGGAGCAGGGCGAGAAAGATGGGACGCGGCCGCATAGAGCACCTCCTTTGTTTTTCTCCATCATACACGAAAGCCAGAGAAAAAGCAAGCAAAAGGCGCAAAAAGCCCTGACGGAGGCGTTTTTTGGTGTTACAGTCACAAAAACCGGGAGTGCCACAATGGAAAAGCCGCTTCGGGAGATGCGCGAGTTGCCTTTCTTGGCGCATCGCCTCGCTTTTTGCGGTGTGCCTTGTCCTGCGAAAATTCTCCTCCGCGAGGCGATCTTAAAAAAAGGAAAGGTCATAGAAAACGGCGGAAGATGCTTTTAGGAAATCTCAAAGAAAAAAGGACAGAGTCCCTGTCCTTTTGGGTTACGGGTTCTTTGAGGTGGTCTTGCTGTGGCCGAGAGGAAGCTGGGAGAGGATGACGGCGGAAAAGACCACGGCGCAGCCGAGGTACTGCCGGGGGGAGAGGACATCATTTTTGAGGAAGAGGAGGGCGCCGAGGATGCCGAAGAGAGATTCGGTGCTCATCAGGATCGCGGCGGGCGTCGGGGGGCAGTCGCGCTGGCCGAGGATCTGGAGGGTGTAGGCACAGCCGCTCGACATCACCCCGAGAAAGAGGAGAGGGAGGATCGCCTCGCCGATCGCCGTAAAGGAAATATCCTCAAGGATCAGGGCTAAGACGGTATTTGTGACCGCACAGGTGGCGAATTGCACCATCGAAAGGCGTACTCCGTCCGAGCCCGGGAGAAAGTGATCGACGAGCAGGATCTGTGCCGTAAAGCATCCCGCGCAGATGAGGAGAAGCAGGTCGCCGATGGCGAGGGAAAGGTCGTTCCCGAGGGTGATAAGCCCGAGGCCGACAAGCGAGATCCCGACGGCCACCCAGAGATGCCAGCCGATGCGGCGGCGGAAGAGAAGGGCACCGACGACGGGCACGAGGACAACGTAGAGCGTCGTAATAAAGGAGGCCTTGCTGGCACCCGAGGTGGTGATGCCCGCCTGCTGGAAGGCGGTGGCGATCCCGAGGGCAAGCCCACACAGGATGCCGCCGATCAGCTCGCGGCGCGAGAGGGGGGGTTTTGTGCGTGAAAAGAGGAAGCGGCCGCTCCCGTCAAGCTTATCAAAGAGAAGAACGGCGAGGGTCAGCACCGCCGTGGCGATCCAGGAGCGCACCGCACCGCAGGTGAAGACATCAACGTGCTCCGCGGCAAGGTCCTGCGCCGAGAAGGCGAAGCCCCAAATCGCGGCACACAAAAGGAGCATCGCGCTCCCTCGCATTGTTTTGTTCATAGAGGTACACCTTCTGAGCATAGATAAGCATTGAAAATACAAAGTGATTATAGCACGCGGGCCTTGCCTTGTCAAGAGACCGGGAAGGGCGGTGCTTTTTCTTGACACCCGGGGGAGGGGTATGATACAATGTAAAGGGATCAAGGAAAGGGGGGAGACGGATGAAGTATTCCGAGGAAACAAAAAGGATCACGGTAACGCCGGAGGAGATGGTCTCCTTCTCCCTCTTTCATTATCTTGGCACGGCTGCCGGGGAGGAGCTGCTTCCCGTTCGGCGCGTGGGCGCGCCGACGCGCCGCCGCCTCGGCTTGTCCGAGGAGCTGCTCCCTATCGAGCGGTGCTTTTCCTCGGGCGGTCACGCCTTTTGCCTTGTGGCGACGGCGGACGGCTTGCGTAAGGAGGGGCGCGAGAGGATGCTTGCGCTCGCCTTTCTGACGGGGGATGACCCCGAGGCAATCGGGGCGGCGACCCTCCGTGCCGCGCGCGGCGAGGGCTTTCTTTTGGCGGCGGCTCTGTCGCCTGCTCCTACGCATCTTGCCATCACCTATTACAACGAGACGCTTGACACTCATACGACCGTGACCGAGCGGCTTTCGCCGAAGAAGCTTGCGACCTTCTTCGAGAGGGCGGCCGCGGCGCTGTCCCTGTATGCCGCCTCCGAGATCACGCGAGTGACCGAGCGGCTCCCTGCGATGCGGCGCCTGCGCTTTCCGTATCCCGAGACCCGTCTCGGGCAGGAGGAGCTGATGGGGGAGGTCTACCGTGCCGTCAAGCGCGGCAAGCGCCTCTATGCTTCGGCTCCCACCGGCATCGGGAAGACGGTATCCACCCTCTATCCTGCCGTGCGGGCGATGGGCGAGGGAGGATGCGATAAGATCTTCTATCTGACCGCGAAGGCTACGGCCGCCCGTATGGCCGGTGAGACCGCGGCTCTCCTTGGGCGTGACGGTGCCCTCCGCACCGTGCTCTTGGCCTCCAAGGAGCACCTTTGTCCCCAGCGCGGTACTCCCTGCCGCGAGGGCATCCCCTGCGGCCGCCGCCGTGCGGGGGGCGCTGCCGAGGACCGCGCGACGGCTGAGCTTCTCGCGCTTGGAGAGACTCTGCTTGCTCCCGAGAAGATCGCCCGTGTGGCGGCTGCGCACGGCGTTTGCCCGCACGAGCTTTCTCTGCGGTACAGTATGCTCTCGGATGTTGTGATCTGCGACTATAACTACCTCTTTGATCCTGCCATCCGTCTTTCGCGCTACTTTGCGCTTGGCGGTCGCTACTGCTTCCTTATCGACGAGGCACACAACCTTGGCGACCGCATCCGCGATACCTACACCGTGACCCTCTCGTCGGGGATGCTCGCCGCACTCCCTCTCCCCGAGGGGGGAGGCGAACTCATCGACGAGGCAAGAGATCGGCGTGATGTGCTTTTCTCTCTTCTTGAGGGAGAGCTTGCGCCCTTGGCACGTGAGGCGGCGAAGGAGGGGCGGCGCGAGGGTGAGGTAATCCGTACGCTCCCAGCGTGGCTCGGCCCGTCGATCGGCGCACTCCTTGCCCCTCTTGGAAGGCTCATGCGGCTGCGTTCACCCGAGATCGACCGTGCTTCGCGCAAGCATATGCGTGAATTCTACTATGAACTGAAAACAATACTTGACATATTATCGGCCTACGACGAGGGCTTCCGTCTGCTGGTGTATCAGGAGGGAGAGGGGGTCGGCCTCCGCACCCTTTGTCTTGACCCTGCGGGGGTGATCGCGCGGTCGCTCGGCGACGGTCGCAGCGCCGTCCTCTTTTCCGCCACACTCCGTCCGATCGACTTCTATCGCGATACCCTGGGGGGCGACGGCGGCGACGCGACGCTGGAGCTGCCCTCGCCCTTTGAGCGCGACAACTTAGCAGTGGCCGTGATGGATAAGATCTCCACGCGTTATATCGACCGCGAGGAGACGCTTTCGCGCGTCTGCCGGACGGTGCTCACGACGATTGAGGCGAAGCCCGGCAATTATATGGTCTTTTGCCCCTCCTTTGCGTATGCCGAGAGGCTTGCGGCAGCCTTCCGACCGCTGGCTCCCGGGGTGCGGACACTCCTGCAGGGACGTGCGATGACGCCATCGGACCGAGCGGCCTTCCTTGTGGAATTTGAGCACACCGATGTGCCATTAGTCGCCTTCTGCGTGCTGGGCGGTATCTTCGGAGAGGGGATCGACCTTGCGGGACGGCGTCTCCTTGGGACGGTGATCGTCGGTGTGGGGCTTGGCACGCCCGACCCCTATCGTGACGAGATCGCACGGTATTTTCGTGATAAGTGCGAGAAGGGGGTTGAGTACGCTTATGTGTATCCCGGGATGAACCGCGTGCTTCAGGCTGCGGGGCGTGTCATCCGCGCCGAGGGGGACGTTGGCGTTGTCGTGCTGATCGACGACCGCCTTTCGTCGCCTGTCTATCGCGAGATCCTGCCCGAGCACTGGCACGGGCTGTCCTATGTCGGGGACGAAAGATCGCTGGCCGAATATCTGAGACGCTTCTGGAGCCGACACTCCGGGGAGGGAGACAACGAATGAAGACGATGAACACGAAATTCAAGATCGTAGAGGCGGCGTGGCGGCTTTTTTACGAGCATGGCTACGAGGCAACGACCGTTGAGGATGTGGTGCGCGCCTCGGGAACCTCCAAGGGCTCGTTCTATCATTATTTTGAAAGCAAGGATGCTCTCCTTGGGTCGCTGGCCCACCTTTTTGACGCCAAGTATGCCGAGCTTGAGGCCGAGGGGAGGCTTGAGGGAGACGCCTTTGAGGTGCTCCTGCTTCTCAACCGCGAGCTGTTCGATATGATTGAGCGACGCATTGATATAGCGCTCCTGTCGCGTCTTCTGTCCTCTCAGCTGATGGCGAAGGGCGAGCGTGCCCTCCTTGACCGCGACCGCCAGTACTATAAGCTGTTGCGCCGCACCGTGCTTGCAGGGCAGGAGAGGGGTGAGCTGATCTCCGACCGCTCGGCAGGGGATATCGTGAAGCTATACGCCATGGCCGAGCGCGCGCTTCTTTACGACTGGTGCCTCTCGAACGGTGAGCAGTCGCTCCGCGAGATGGCAGCGCGACTTTTACCCGAATGGCTGGCTCCCATCCGGGCGACCGAAAAATAATTTTTGTACATCTTTTCGTTCTTATTTCATTCTTGTCGAAAAGATATTGATTTATAAAGGAAAACGGCCAATATTTTATTGGCCGTTCTGTTTTTGCTTCATACACCGTTCTCTATTGTTTTCTTGTGAGACCTGTGGTATACTGTCAACGTATTACTTCTTGTGCTTTCGGAAAGGAGCATAGTATGACGGGAAATCAGATTCAGATCCTTATTGCGATGATCCTCTATATGGGTGTCGTTATCGGGATCGGTGTGTACTACTATAAGCGAGCCAACAAGAGCTCGGAGGATTACTTCCTCGGCGGCCGCTCCTTCGGCCCTTGGGTGACGGCGATGAGCGCCGAGGCCTCGGATATGTCGGGCTGGCTGCTGATGGGCCTCCCCGGCGTTGCCTACTGGTGCGGCCTTGCCGACGCGGCCTGGACGGCCATCGGTCTTGCCATCGGTACTTACCTCAACTGGCTGGTCGTTTCCAAGCGCCTGCGCCGTTACAGCATCCGTGCCAACAATGCGATCACGCTCCCCGACTTTTTCTCTAACCGCTTCCGCGAGAAGAGCAAGATCATTATGACGATCGCCGCGACCTTTATCCTTGTCTTCTTCACGGTGTATGCGGCCAGCTGCTTCGTTACCTGCGGCAAGCTTTTTTCCACCTTGTTCGGGCTGCCGTATTGGGCGATGATGCTGATCGGTGCGATCTTTGTTCTTGCTTATACGCTGATCGGCGGCTTCCTTGCGGAGAGCGCCTCCGACTTCATGCAGAGCATTGTGATGATTGTTGCCCTCACCGTAATCGTTATTATTTCCACCGTCAAGGCGGGCGGCATCGGTGCCGTGTTTGAGAATGCCCGTGAGATCGACGGCTTCCTTGAATTCTTCGGTATGGCCAACCCGACGGTCATTGACGGCGTGCAGCAGGTGGTTGACGGAGCGCCTGTCTTTGGCGAGGCCCTCCCCTACGGTGTCCTTACCATTTGTTCCATGCTTGCCTGGGGGCTTGGCTACTTCGGTATGCCGCAGGTCCTCCTGCGCTTTATGGGCATGCGCAAGGAGGGCGAGCTGAAGATCTCGCGCCGCGTGGCTATGGTATGGGTCGTGATCTCGCTGGCCGTCGCCGTCTTCATCGGTATTGTGGGCCGTGCCCTCTTCCCTGTGGAGTATCTTACTAAGTCGGGCGCTGAGAACATCTTTATCGGTCTTACCGAGTCCTCGCTCCCTGCGATCCTTGCCGGCTTTGTGATGGCGGGTATTTTGGCCGCGACGATCTCCTCCTCCGACTCCTACCTCCTGATCGCCGCCTCGTCGGTGTCGAAAAATATTTACCAGGGTCTTGTGAAGAAGAACGCGACCGATAAGCAGGTCATGTGGATGTCACGCATCACGCTCCTTGTGATCGCCACGATCGCGACTATGATCGCTCTTGACGAGGACAGCGTCATCTTCACCATCGTCTCCTTTGCTTGGGCGGGCTTTGGCGCGACCTTCGGTCCTTTGATGCTCTTCTCGCTCTTTTGGAAGCGCACCACGCGCTGGGGCGCTGTCGCCGGTATGCTGGGCGGCGGCGGCATGGTCTTCCTCTGGAAGTTCCTGATCTCGCGCCTTGGCGGTGTGTTTACCATCTATGAGCTGCTCCCTGCGTTCCTTTTCTCCTGCCTCCTTATCGTCGTCGTTTCGCTCTTGACCGAGAATCCCTCGGCCGAGATCGAAGAGGATTTTGAGGCCGTCCGTCTCGGGACAGAGGCTGAAGCGTAACAGAGAAACGGGCACACCTTATTTTCCAAAAAAGTGAAAAAGCACCGATGTCAGGCCGGCATCGGTGCTCTTTGTATAACGAAAACCACGCGCAAGAAGCGTGGAGGGGGAGAGGTTAACCGATGAGGAGAGGGGAACAAAAAAGGCCCCTTTGTGTAAAGGGGGCTCATGTGAAGTGGGTGGGGGACTGTGTCTTACCGTGGAAGGAATTAGAATACGCTTTGGCTACCCGATGCGGCTCTCCTTGCCTCTTTCCTTACGTATTGCAACCCCTACTGCGGCGGGGCACAATCCTTCCACCGCAAGCGGTCCCCCTCCCCTGACACAGGGGAGGCTTTTATAGCCCGTTCACGGGTAGATAATAACCATTGCATGGCCGGCAGGCCAATAAAAAGCGCACGTGATGCGCCGCCGGTAGTATTAGGGCTATGCCCGAAAATGAAAAGCTCCCGTTTTAAGGGGGGATGTTTATTAATTTTTGATTGACAAACGCCTTGATTTCGTTTATAATGTAGAAGAATATATTGCCTTGGCTTATGCCGGAAAGGAAAACAGCATGGAAAACGCAAAGAAAACGGCTCTTGCGGAGATCGCCCGCCAGATCCGCATCGGCATCATTGAGAGCGTCTATCGCGCCGGGTGCGGTCACCCCGGCGGCTCTCTCGGCATTGCCGACATTATGGCTTACCTCTATTTTGAGGAAATGAACGTGGATCCCAAAAATCCGAGATGGCAGGAGCGTGACCGTTTTGTCCTCTCCAAGGGTCACACCGCCCCCGCTCTTTATGCAACGCTTGCGGAGCGCGGCTTCTTCCCCAAGGAGGAGCTCGTCACTCTCCGCCAGATCGACAGCCGCCTGCAGGGTCACCCCGAAATGAAGCACATCCCCGGCGTTGATATGTCCACGGGCTCGCTCGGCCAGGGCATCTCGGCCGCTTGCGGTATGGCTCTTGCCGGTAAGATCACGAAGAGCGATTATCGCGTGTACGCCGTCCTCGGTGACGGTGAGACTGAGGAGGGGCAGGTTTGGGAGGCCGCGATGTTTGCCGCCCATTACAAGCTTGACAACCTCGTGGCCTTCATCGACTGGAACGGCCTGCAGATCGACGGTCCGATCGCCGAGGTTATGAATCCCGCCCCCCACGACGAGAAGTTCCTGGCCTTTGGCTGGCACGTCATCTCGATCAACGGTAACGACCTTGACGAGATCGAGGCCGCCCTCAAGGAAGCGCGCACCGTCAAGGGTAAGCCCACCGCCATCATTGCCCGCACCACCAAGGGCAAGGGCGTTTCCTACATGGAGAACTCGGTGGAGTGGCACGGTGCCGCCCCCAAGGAAGAGCAGTATAAGATCGCCCTCGCCGATCTCGGCGCGGCAGAAGCGTGAGGTGAATGAATATGGAAAAAATGGCAACCCGTGAAGCGTACGGCAAGGCCCTTGCCGCGCTTGGCGAAAAATACGATTTCGTGGTGCTGGATGCGGACCTTGCCGCCGCCACCAAGACGGGCATCTTCAAGAAGAAGTTCCCCGAGCGCTTCTTTGACTGCGGTATCGCTGAGGCGAATATGACCTCGGTCGCCGCCGGTCTTGCCGCCGCCGGGCAGATCCCCTTCATCTCGAGCTTTGCGATGTTCTCGGCGGGCCGTGCCTTTGAGCAGGTCCGCAACTCGATCGGCTACCCTCACCTCAACGTCAAGGTCGTCGGCACGCACGCCGGCATCACGGTCGGTGAGGACGGAGCGACCCACCAGTGCAACGAGGACCTTGCCCTGATGCGCTCGATCCCCGGCATGGTCGTCATCAACCCCTCCGACGCGACCGAGAGCTTTGCCGCCGTTGAGGCCGCCCTGAAGTACGAGGGCCCCGTGTACCTCCGCTTCTCGCGCTTTGCAACGCCTGATCTCACGGCCGAGGTCGAGGGCTTCAAGTACGAGATCGGCAAGGGTGTGACGATGGCCGAGGGGAGCGACGTTACCATCGTTGCCTGCGGCTATATGGTTCACCTGGCGATGGAGGCGAAGGACGCCCTGGCCGCCGAGGGGATCTCGGCGACCGTCATTGATATGCACACGGTCAAGCCCCTTGACACCGAGCTTCTTGTCGCCGCCGCCCGTAAGACGGGTGCCGTCGTCACCGCCGAGGAGCACAGTATCAACGGCGGTCTTGGCGAGGCTGTGGCATCGGCTCTTGCCGAGACCTATCCCGTGCCGGTTCTGCGCGTCGGTGTTGCCGACTCCTTCGGCCGCAGCGGTAAGGTTCCGCCCCTGCTTGAGATGTACGGGCTGACTTCCGCTAAGATCGTCGAGAAGGCGAAGGCCGCGATCGCACTCAAGAAATAATCGACTCTATACCGAGTAGGGAGCTCTCGCGAGCTCCCTTTCTCATAGGAGACACTATGTCCTTTTTACCCAACGCCTCGGGGCTGACCCCCGAAGAGATCAGAAAGTATAATTCCGAGACGATGCGGCTGTTGTCGCTGTATCTGAATCTTTCGTCGGACATCGTGACGCCCGAGGCGGTGCTTGCGATCGCCAAGGAGTACGGTGTGACGCGCGAATACGCCTACGCCACGATCCTTGCGACGGTGTGCGGCCTCAAAACGGCGGGGAAGGATCGCGTTTATTTTGAGAATTACTTTGTGCCGATGGTGCGCGAGGTCGATCCCATCCCCTTTCTGAACGATGCCTACTACAAGGCGATCGCACCGAAGCCCCGCTCTCTCGGGAAATGGGAGCTGCGGATGCAATCGCTCAAGCCATGCGAGGCCTTTGTGCGCGATGACCTCCGCGTGCTTCCCGACGGGCGGATGCTCCCCTCGATCGGCTTTTTTATGGAGGCCTTCCCTTATCCCGCCGTGCTTGAGGGGGGCAGGGAATGGATGACCCTTTTGCCGAACGAGACCGTGACCATCCAGCCGGCGGTCGCCAAGGCCCACGGGCGCGTTGTCACCTTTGGCCTCGGGCTTGGCTACTTTGCCTACCACGCGGCGGCGAGGGCGGAGGTCGAGAGCGTGACCGTCATTGAGGTGTCACGCGATGCCGCCACGCTGTTCTCCGAGAACATTCTGCCCTGCATTCCGCACCGCGAGAAGATCCGCGTGGTGATCGCCGATGCCTTCGAGTTCCTGGATTCTGTGATGAAGGACGGTGACTTTGATTTCGCCTTCGCCGATATCTGGCACGATGCGGGCGACGGGCTTCCGCTCTACCGTCGCTTTAAGGAGCGTGAGGAACGGTTCCCGACGACCGAATTTACCTATTGGCTGGAGGATACGCTCCTTTGCTATGAAAGCAAGGAGCTATGGGGGTAATGCAATGACTGTACTGGAACGCTTTCTCGCCTATGTTGCCTATCCGACGATGTCGGATGAGGAAAGTAATACCAGCCCAAGCACCGAGCGCCAATGGGCGCTTGCTCATCGCCTTTGCGAGGATCTCCGTGCGATCGGCATGGTGAACGCCGCCATCGATATGTACGGTTATGTTTACGCGAGCATCGAAAAGACGATGGAGGGTGCGCCTTCGATCGGGCTTATCGCCCATATGGACACCGCCCGTGAGATGCCTGATGCGCCGATCTGTCCCCGTGTAGTGCTTTACGAGGGGGGAGATATTCCGCTTTCCCCCGAGGTGACGATGCGCTCGGCGGAGCATCCCGAGCTTGCCGCCTACCGTGGACAGCGGCTTGTTGTGACCGACGGGCATACCCTGCTCGGCGGCGACGATAAGGCCGGGATCGCCGAGATCGTTGAGGCTCTCTCGCGCGTGATCCGCGAGGGCGTTCCCCACGGGCGGATCGCGGTCTGCTTCACGCCCGACGAGGAGATCGGCCACGGTGCCGATTACTTTGATCTTGCACGCTTCGGGTGCGATTTCGCGTATACGGTGGACGGCGGTGCGGTCGCAGAGCTGGAATATGAGAATTTCAACGCCGCCCGTGCCAAGATCACGGTGTGCGGCGTGCCCATTCATCCGGGTGCGGCTAAGGGGAGGATGAAGAACGCGGCGCGCATTGCCGCCGAGCTCCAGTCGCTTCTGCCGCCCGACGAGATCCCCGAGCGTACCGAGGGGTACGAGGGCTTTCATCACCTGCTTTCGATCGCGGGAACGACCGAGGAGGCGACTCTTGATTATCTGATCCGTGATCACGACGATGCGAAATTTGAGGAAAAGAAGGCGGTGTTCCACCGCCTTGCCGACGAGCTGAACCGCCGTTACGGCGAGGGGACGGTGACGCTTTCCGTGACCGATACCTACTACAATATGCGCCGTGTGCTGGAGGCGTCGCCCGAGGCGCTCATTCGTGCTCGGCGCGCGATGGCAGCGTGCGGCATATCCCCGATCGAGAAGCCGATCCGTGGCGGAACCGACGGAGCGAGGCTCAGCTTTTTAGGGCTGCCGTGCCCGAACCTCGGCACAGGCACCGAGAATATGCATTCGGCCTATGAGTT
>JAZNAD010000110.1:0-2925 GCA_045586345.1 Eubacteriales bacterium | reverse complement strand
TGCAGGTATCGGCGTGATCCTCGATTGGGTTCCCGCCCATTTTCCGAAGGACGACTGGGGGCTCTTTGAATTCGACGGCGCGCCACTCTACGAATACAGCGAGCCGTGGCGCCGCGAGTCACCCTGGGGAAGCTGTTATTTCGATATGACGCGCCGCGAGGTGCGCTCCTTCCTCATCTCAAACGCCGTCTTCTGGCTGAAGGAATATCATATTGACGGCCTGCGTGTTGATGCTGTGGCCTCAATGCTTTACCTTGATTATGACCGTGCCGAGGGTGAATGGGAGAAAAACGCCGAGGGAAACAATAAGAACAGGGATGCCGAGGCCTTTTTCCGCGCGTTGAACGAGGCCGTCCATGCCGCCGTGCCCGATGCCCTTATGATCGCCGAGGAATCGACGGCCTGGCCCCTTCTCACTCACCCTGTGAAGGATGGTGGCCTTGGCTTTGATATGAAGTGGAATATGGGGTTTTCAAACGACCTCTTTGCGTATCTTTCGGCACCTCCGTCCGAGCGCCCGAGGCTCCACCGCGCCCTGAATTTTCCCATCACCTACGCTTTTTCCGAGCGCTACGTTCTCCCCATCTCGCACGACGAGGTGGTCTACGGCAAGCGCTCCTTCTTCGGTAAGCTGTACGGCACGTATCCGGAAAAGCTTGCCACCTTCCGTACGGCCCTACTTTTTCTTATGACCTTTCCCGGGAAAAAGCTGATGTTTATGGGCACCGAGTTCGCCGAGGAACGCGAATGGGATCATGATAAGGCCCTCCCGCTCTCTGCGGTCGAAAGGACGTCAAACGACGAGGCACGCGAGTATGTCGCCTCCCTCAATTGCCTTTACCTCTCGCATCCCTCGCTGCATGAGTGCGATTTTCTTCCCGAGGGCTTCCGCTGGCTCCTGCCTGACGAGGCCGAGCGTTCGCTCGTTGCCTATCTACGGCGGAGCCGCTCGGGGAGGGAGGTCGTGGCCGTTCTCACCTTTTCGGACTGCGATCTCGGCGAGGTTACGCTTCCTACCCTGCGCGAGGGCGAGTATCGCGTGATATTTGAAAGCCGACCGACGAACGGGGATGCGTGCTACACCGTCACGGCCGACGGCATATTGACATTGCCGATCCCACCGCTTTACGGCGTCCTGCTTGAGCGGCGCGAGGATACGGTCACGATTTAGGAGGATAGTATGTTCTGCAAGAAGGAATGCGTGGCAATGCTGCTGGCAGGCGGTCAGGGAAGCCGCCTTTGCGATCTTACAAGGCACACCGCCAAGCCCGCCGTCAGCTTCGGCGGCAAATACCGCATCATAGATTTCCCCCTCTCAAACTGCATCAATTCGGGCATTGATACCGTCGGTGTTCTCACCCAGTACCAGCCTCTCGAGCTCAACGAATATATCGGCGATGGCGCCCCTTGGGATCTCGACCGTGCTCGTGGCGGTCTCTGTGTTCTCCCCCCGTACACGGGATGTGAGAGCTCGGAGTGGTACCGCGGCACCGCCAATGCCATCTATCAGAACCTCGCCTTCCTCCGTCGATATGCTCCCGAGTATGTTCTGATCCTCTCGGGCGACCACATTTATAAGATGGACTACTCCAAGATGCTCACCTTCCACAAGGCGAAGGGGGCCGTCTGTACTGTGGCCACCGTCAGGGTGCCGCTCGAGGAGGCATCGCGCTTCGGCATCTGCAACACACGCGAGGACGGGCGCATCGTTCAGTTTGAGGAAAAGCCGAAAAAGCCGAAAAACGATCAAGCCTCGATGGGGATCTACATATTCAACACAAGGACCTTGGTTGAATATCTGGAAGAGGACGCCGCCGACCCCACCTCGAAGAACGATTTCGGTAAAAATATCATCCCCCGCCTCGCCTCGCGTGGGGAAGCCATCTATGCGTACCCCTTCCGGGGCTACTGGAAGGACGTGGGCACGGTCGCCAGCCTCTGGGAGGCGAATATGGACCTTCTCGGCGAGAATTCGATTCTTCGTGGGAGCGACCGCGACTTTCACGTCTATTCGCGTCGCACGACGCGTACGCCGCAGTTCGTCGGCCGCGGTGCCATGATCCGCAACTCGGTCCTCTCCGAGGGGACCGAGATCCGCGGCACAGTCACCGATTCTGTCCTTTCGGAGGGCGTCACTGTCGAAAGCGGGGCAGAGGTCTCCCACTCGGTCATTATGTCGGATGTCCGCATCGGTCGCGGCGCCCGTGTGTATTACGCCATCGTAGACAGCGAGGCCGTCATTGAGGACGGCGCTGTCGTCGGGAACAAAGCGGGGGATCGCGACCATATCACCCTGGTTCCCGCGGGGGCGCGTGTTACCGCCGACAGGAACGTCGAGAGAAGCGAGTCACCCGCGCGGAAGGAGCCCCTCTGTGTCCCCTTTCTTGTCAAGGAGGAGGGAACTCTCTCGTGAAGCGCATCCTGTATGTAGCCTCGGAGGCTACGCCCTTTGCCGCCAGCGGCGGCCTCGGCGACGTGATGGGGGCGCTCCCTCGTGCCGTTTACCGCCTTGGCCACGGCGACCTTGAGGTCAGCGTCCTTTTGCCCCTTTACGGCACGGTGGATGCCGCCTTTCGTCGGCGCATGAAGAAGATCTTTGAGGGGGAATTCCATCTCGCGTGGCGCCGCGTGCCCTACGCCATCTACCGTCTCGACCGTTACGGCGTCCGCTTTCTTTTTGTGGAAAATCAGCGGTATTTTGAACGTCCCAACCTCTACGGTGAATATGATGACGGTGAGCGCTTCGCCTTCTTCTCGCGTGCCGCTGTCGAATATCTGCGCACATGGCCCGACCCCCCCGATATCCTGCATGCCAACGACTGGCAAAGTGCCCTCGCGATCATTTACCTTCGCACGCTGTTCGCCGCCGATAGGCGCCTTATGTCGGTGCGCACGGTCTATACCGTCCATAACATCGAGTATCAG
>JAZNAD010000109.1:0-6008 GCA_045586345.1 Eubacteriales bacterium | reverse complement strand
CCTCACCGTCGCTAAAGAGAAATTCCGCAAGCTCGTGGAGGAAATGCTCGGCGCCGTCTGCCGTATAGTCCATGGCGTAGCAATTCGGGAAGCTGTCAAAGTAGCGGCTCGTCATGGCGTCCTTGGACAGTACACCAAGCTGCGCGGCACGGCTTTCGACTCCGTTGTCGATCTTTTCGAACATCGGGGTGTACCAAAGCATCACGCGGTGACCGCGTGCGTGCATGTCGTCAATAAGCCCCCGGAGGTCGGGGAAGCGCTTGGTATCGACCGCGGAGCAATGGGGCAGCTGCCAGGAATCGTCAATGCAGACTACCATGTGCTCAACACCGAAATCATCCTCGCAGCGCTTGACGAACTCGCGCACCCAGGCGTCGTCGATCCGCTGGCCGACGCGGTTCTCGATCAGCTGGTCGCCGTACGTGCAAAACTGTGGGTACTTCCACCAGGTGGGGAGCTCGGACCAGGAGGGGCGGCCGGGCGTATAGACGCCAAAGCGCTGGAGCAGATCGCGGAAAAGGGTGATACCTTCGTATTCGTCGGCAGGGAAGGAGATCACAACGCGCGGGATGTGATACACATACCCCTTATTTATCAGTTTATGCCCGCCGCAGCTTTCGATGAGAAAGCTACCGTCCTCCTCCATGCGGCACATTCTCGTATCGGGGATATCGAGAAGACCGTAGGAAACCCATCCGAGGGGAGAACCCACCGAGAAGTTGAGCACAGGCGGCGTATGATAGCCGTTGGCCGAGATGTCGGGCAGGGAGGAGTAGAAGGCGCAGTTGCGGGTGGCGTTGTTGCGCGGCTGAGGCGTGAAGGCCCGATCAAAGCCGACGGGGGCGATGGTGCCGCCAACAAAAAGATGGGTCATTTCTACCGGCAGCTTGCCGTCTTCGGCAACCAGCGTAGCCGCCACAGTGACGGCATCCTCGTAGAAGGTGAAAAGAATACTTGCGGTATCATCACTGTAAAGCGCCGTGGCCGCGGAGATTTCGGTCAACGCCGGGGCATAGGTCTTACCATTGACCGAGAACGAGGCCGGGAGAGTCAAAAAGTCCTTTTTGCTACGGGTGAAGGAGACTGAATGCTCAAGGGGAGACGCCGAGTAAAGTGTGAGATGGATCATAGTCTTTTCCTCCGCAAAAAAGCGCCACATTGGATGTGGCGCTTTTTATTTTTGTTCTTTCAAACAGAGTTTGTTTTCGGAATCAGAGCTTGGAAGTAGGTGTCTTCAGCTGAACATCGTGAGCGCCACCCTCGACAATGCTGACCGAAGAGACCAGCGTAAGCTTGGCCTTCTTCTGAAGCTCGGGGATCGTAAGCGCACCGCAGTTGCACATTGTGGAACGCACCTTCGCCAGCGTCAACTGGACGTTGTCGGAAAGCTTCCCGGCGTAGGGGACATAGGAATCCACGCCCTCTTCAAAGGAAAGCTTGGTGGCGCCGCCAAGGTCATAGCGCTGCCAGTTGCGCGCGCGGTTCGAGCCCTCGCCCCAGTACTCCTTCATCAGGGTACCGTTGACGTTGACCTTGCCGCCGGGCGCCTCGTCAAAGCGGGCGAAGTAACGGCCGAGCATCAAGAAGTCAGCGCCCATGGCCAAAGCCAGGGTCATGTGATGGTCGTGCACGATGCCGCCGTCCGAGCACACGGGAACGTAAATGCCCGTCTCCTCAAAGTATTCATCACGGGCGCGGCACACGTCGATAAGCGCGGTGGCCTGACCGCGGCCGATCCCCTTGGTCTCACGGGTGATGCAGATCGAGCCGCCGCCGATACCGACCTTGATAAAGTCGGCACCGCAATCGGCCAGATAGCGGAAGCCCTCGGCGTCAACCACGTTGCCGGCGCCGACCTTGACCTTCTCACCGTAATTCTTGCGAACCCAGTCGATCGTCAGCTTCTGCCACTCGCTGAAGCCCTCGGAGGAGTCAATGCAGAGAACATCGCACCCGGCCTCGATCAGCGCGGGAACGCGCTCGGCATAGTCACGGGTGTTGATGCCAGCGCCCACGATGTAGCGCTTGTCCGCATCGAGCGACTCAAGGGGATTCTGCTTGTGAGTATCGTAGTCCTTACGGAAGACGAAGTACACAAGCTCGTCCTTCTCATTGACGATCGGGAGCGAGTTGAGCTTATGATCCCAAATGATATCGTTGGCTTCCTTGAGCGTCGTGCCCTCGGGAGCCGTGATCAGCTTCTCGCGGGGGGTCATAAAGGTATGAATGGGAGTTTCGGGCACCATACGGCTGACGCGGTAATCGCGCCCCGTTACAATGCCCATGAGACGCCCCTCGGGCGAGCCGTCCTCGGTGATGGCCACCGTCGAGTGCCCGTTCAGCTCCTTCAGCGCGAGAACGTCGGCGAGGGTCTGATCGGGGCGGAGGTTCGACTCACTGCGCACAAAGCCGGCCTTGTAGGCCTTCACGCGAGCGACCATAGCCGCCTCATCCTCGATCGTCTGCGAGCCGTAAATGAAGGCAACGCCTCCCTCACGCGCCAGCGCGATAGCGAGTTGATCACCCGAGACGGATTGCATGATCGACGAGACCATAGGAATGTTCATCGTGATGGCAGGCTCCTCACCGCGGCGATAGCGGACAAGCGGGGTGCGAAGGCTGACGTTCGCGGGAACGCACTCGCTCGAGGAATAGCCGGGGATCAGCAGATATTCGTTAAAGGTGCGGGACGG
The DNA here is from genome assembly GCA_045586345.1 of Eubacteriales bacterium. Lineage (GTDB taxonomy): Bacteria > Bacillota > Clostridia > Oscillospirales > CAG-272 > UBA1740. Next base: position 3,315 of record JAZNAD010000109.1, on the reverse strand, counting down.
TTCTTCGTAAAAGATCGCCATAGGAAACTCCTTTATGTATATTCTTATTGTTAATAAGTATAACATAAGGGCAAGGGAATTGCAAGCATTTTCTTGCTTTTTCCTCGCCCTTTTTTGAGATTTGGCGTCTTTTACAAAACCGCCTTCAGAAATTGCTGGGTTCTTGGGTTCTTCGGATTGTCGAAAAGCTCCTCGGGGGTGCCCTGCTCGGCAATGATGCCGTCTGCCATAAAGAGAATGCGGTCAGCGACCTCGCGGGCAAAGCCCATCTCGTGAGTGACAATGACCATCGTCATCCCCTCCTCGGCGAGCTGACGGATGAGCTCCAGCACCTCGCCCACCATCTCGGGGTCGAGCGCACTCGTCGGCTCGTCAAAGAGCATCACCTTCGGGTTCATCGCCAGTGCACGGACAATGGCGATACGCTGCTTCTGCCCGCCCGACAGCGTCGAAGGATACACATTCGCCTTCTCCTCAAGCCCGATGCGGCGGAGAAGCTCGTATGCCTTTTCCTCGGCCGCCTTTTTGATCTCCTCCTTTGTGGTGGTGATCGGCAAAAGCTCGGCCTTTTCCTTGCGGAAGAGGTTTTTGAACTTGATAAAACTGTTCTTTCTCTTTGCCTTGCGTAAATGCATCGTGCGAAGAAGAACGGGGGCTAAAGTCACGTTCTCGAGAACGGTCTTATTATTGAACAGATTGAATTGCTGGAACACCATTCCCATCTTTTCGCGATGGATATTGATGTTGACGTGTGGATCGGCCAGATCCTCATCCTCAAAGATGATCGAGCCGCCGGTCGGCTTCTCAAGGAGATTGAGACAACGCAGGAAGGTTGATTTTCCGGAGCCGGATGGCCCAACAACAACAACCTTTTCGCCTTGGCGGATATCGGTGGAGATTCCGTCCAGGACGAGAAGCTGTCCAAAGCTTTTTTTGAGCTCGCGCACAGAGATCAACACCTGATTTTCGTTTTGTACCATCGATCACACCCCCCTAATACGGTCGCTCTTTGCCATTTTCTTTTCGAGGATGCGCAGAAGCTTCGTAAGGAAAAGAACAACGACAAGGTAGAATACAGCAGAAATCAGAAGAGGAAAGAGGTAGTCAAAGGTTCTCGACTGGATCATACCGGGGATTTTTCCAAGGTCGCGGATGCCAACATAGCCAACGATTGCCGTTTCCTTTACAAGGGTGATGAACTCGTTGAAAAGAGGCGGGAGGCTGTTACGCACCGCTTGAGGAATGATGATCGTCCGCATAGTTTGCCAGGTGGAAAGTCCAAGTGAGCGGCCGGCCTCCATCTGCCCGTCGTCAATGCTCTCAAAGCCGGAGCGCGCAATCTCTGCTACGTATGCACCCGAATTAAGGCCGAAGGTGATTGCACCGATCATGATACCGTTGTCCCACGAGGCAAACACGATGAAATACAGGATCATCAACTGTAGAACGACAGGAGTACCGCGCACGATGGTGATGTAGAAGTTGGCGATATAGGAAAGCACCTTCAACTTTCCCGTTTTGCGATTGATATAGTTGATCATCGCAAAGATAACTCCGAGGGTGATGCCGATGCAAGCAGCCACAAGGGCGATAATTATGGTATTGCCGAGACCCTCAAAATAAAGCTTCCAACGGTCTTGGATGATAAACGCTCTTTCAAAGCGTTGAATTAATGATGCCATTTTTGTGTCCTTTGCAAACGACGAAATGGTGAGGGCAGAGCCACTCACCATTCGTTTTGTTGTTCTTATTTCGAGAGAGCGAGCATAACCTGTGCGGGAAGCTTATCCATCAGGATGGCGTCGATACGACCGGCCTTCAGATCTTCAAACGCTTGGGCGTACTGCTTATAGGCGCGGACATCGGCTCCCGTTGCCTTAACGGTAACGTTGATGGGGTTGCCGTCAGCATCCTCGGACTCGTAAACGTAACCGTCGTCGGCGGCATCGGTGATGATAAGGTCACCGCTGGTGCCCTCCTGAACGCCAACCTTGAGGCCGGCGAGATCGGCGACGCTGTCGTACTTTACATCCTCGGCGGAAACAATGACAAGAGTGGAGCTGTAATAGATGCTCGAGAAATCAACGACCTCGGCGCGCTCGGCGTTGATGGTCAAACCGGCAGCGCCAACGGCATCGCCGGTAGCGGTGCTAACAGCCGTCGGAATAGTATCGAAGGCAATGTCAACGACCTCGACCTTTTTTCCAAGGTTCACGGCGACCTGGTTCATGATGGCAATGTCAAGACCGATAATATCATCGCCGGAGAGAAACTCAAAGGGGGCAAAGCCGGATTCGGTGTAGACTGTAATGGTCTCGGTGGCGGTACCGAAGTCCCAAGTAACCTTGAGATCACCGGCCTCGGGGGCCGAGCCTTCGCCGGTCTCGAGGTACTTGGCGAGGGCATCGTAATAATCGAGGTAGGCGGTCATGGTGCCATCGGTGACCCACTCGTCGATAACGGCGTTAACGGCGGCGAGAAGTTCGGGCGAATTCTTCTTGACAGCAATACCAAAATCCTCCTTAAGAAGGTCGGCGGCATCAATTGCGACGTACTCCTTCGAGAACAGGCCGCACGAGCCAAGTGCGAGGACCGAACTGCAAAGAAGTATCGCGGCAAGAACGAGAGAAAGAATCTTTTTCATGGTAATTCTCCTTTATAAGATAAGCGGGCATTGCCCTTAGTGATGCTCCCATTATATCACACTTTTTCAGTTTGTCAATAGTCTGTTTGAAAAAATATTCCAAAAATAAGAATTTTATTTCAAAAACATTGCCACAAGAGAAAAAACGAAGCCACAAAAAAGAAGATGCCGAGCATGATGATATATAATGTATGCCTTTTTTAATGGCTTTCTTGGGGCAAGGGGGCATTTTTTGCGGGATTAGCGTCAAAAAACAGAAACGGCAAAATGAATATAAATTCGAAAAAAGAAAAAATACACCTATTACTGTGAAAGAAAAGCCGCCCGCTGGGCGGACGGCTTTTCTACCATAATGTTAATCAGTTCGTGTAGTTATCAAAATAGCCCTGGATCCAGACGATCGGCGTGCCCTTGTCGCCACTGCCTGAGGTCAGGTCGCACAACGAGCCGATCAGGTCGGTCAGGCGGCGGGGGGTAGTCCCCTGCGAGGCCATTTGGCCAACGAGGTCGCCATCCTTTTTGCGGATGTATTCGGAGATGGCGTTCTTCAGCTCGTCGCCCGAAAGATGGGCGAAGTCGTTGTCCGCAAGATATTTCAGCTTGACCTCGTTTGGCTGTCCCTCAAGTCCCTTGGTAAAGAAGGGGGCAACGACCGGGTCGGCCAGCTCCCA
>JAZNAD010000108.1:0-3194 GCA_045586345.1 Eubacteriales bacterium | reverse complement strand
GTTGGATTTCTCGGTTCCGGCAATATGGGCGGCGCGCTCGCCCGTGCCCTCCGCCGTGCTGACCGTGAGGCGAGCATCCTCCTCGCCGATCCCGATACCGCCAAGGCCGAGGCCTTAGCCGCCGAGATCGCGGCCAAGGTCGTTCCCGCAGAGATGCTCCTCGCCCACTCTGACTTTCTCTTTCTTGGCCTGAAGCCTCAGGTGCTCGCCGATGTGCTCGCTACCCTCCCGACCTCGCTGGCTCTTGCGCGCGGCACGACCTTCATCAGTATGGCGGCCGGGGTACCGCTCGCATCGCTCGAGGCGATGCTGTCGGGCGCCCCCGTCATCCGCATCATGCCGAACACCGCCGTCCTCGTTGGTGAAGGAATGACGGTCTACGCGCCCTCCTCCCGCGTGAGCGCGGCGGCGCGCGCCGATTTTCTCGCCATCATGGCGGCCTCGGGCAAGTGCGATGAGCTGCCCGAGGCCCTGATCGACGCCGCCTGCGCCGTCTCGGGCTGTGGGCCGGCCTTTGCCTACCTTTTCCTCGACGCTATGGCGGCGGGCGGTGAGGCCGCCGGCCTTTCGCGTGAGCGCGCCCTCGCCTACGCCGCCCAAACCATTCGCGGCGCGATGCGCATGGCAGTCGAGACCGGCAGGACCCCGACGGCACTCAAGGAGGCCGTCTGCTCGCCCGGCGGTAGCACGATCGAGGGCGTGAAGGTCCTCGAGGGGCGCGGCCTTCCCACCCTGGTGCAGGATGCCGTCGCCGCCTCCTTTCGCCGCACCAAGGAGCTTGGAAAATGAAAAAAGCCGTTGGCTCTGCCAACGGCTTTTTCCTTTTGTCCCTCGCCTTGCCCTCAAAGCTCCCCGAGGACCGATTCGATGAGCGTATCCCCGCGATACCGGAGCGTCAGCGAGAAGGGCGGTGCGCCCTCCTCAAGGAGATCCAGAAAGATGCGGTCACCCTCCCACATCGGGAGCGTGCGCGCCTTGTGCTTGTCGACCCACGCAAGGGTCCCCTCGTCACAATCGGAAAGGAGCGTGCCGCCAAAGGCGGTCGCATGGTAGAGGTGCATCACCTCGGGCGGCCACTCGTCGGACTCAAAGCAGATCCGCCCGACAAAGCGGTATTCGGTGAGAGTGAGTCCGGTCTCCTCGCGCACCTCGCGCAGGAGGCAGTCCTCAACAGTCTCGCCCTCCTCCAGCTTGCCGCCAATCCCGATCCACTTGCCCTCGTTGACGTCCTCCTTCTTCTTTATGCGGTGCAAAAGGAGATAAGCACCATCGTGTTCAATATAGCACAGAGTCGTATGTTTCATCACTTATGTAAACAAGTCCTTACATCTTTTCTTCAGAACGAAGTAGAGCGGCAGGCCGATGACCGCCGCCGAAAGCACCTCGCCGACCGTGATCGTCACAAGGAGGAACCAATAGGCCTCGCTGACCCCGTACGCAAAGATCAGCACCGGCGGAATGATGGCCGCATTGGCCATGACCGTTGGCAGGGGAGAGAGAAGCGGCCACCGCTTGAGGAGGCGCGCGCCGATCGCTCCCAGCAGGGTGGCAAGACTTCCGAAAAGGATGTCAAAGACAGAGGCGCTCGTCAGAAGATTGGCGATAAGACACCCGATGAAAAGCCCGGGCACCGCCTCGGCACACAGCACAGGGAGAACGCAAAGCGCCTCCGAGAGGCGGAGCTGGATGACACCGCTTGACAGCCCAAAGGCGGCCGAGACGAGGGTCAGGACAACGTAGAGTGCGGCAATGATCGCGCCGCGGGTCAGGGATCTTGTGCGATTCATGGTAAGCTCCTTAGTTTTGTTTTACGTGAGGATGGTTACGAACTCACGCGGGGATAGCCCCGTACAATTTTATCGTATGCCGCTGATTTTGTCAAGGTATCGCTGAAAATTCGCCCAAGGGCTTGACCTACAAAAGCGAGTATGCTACAATAAATGGTAAACTTTAACTTCAGTAAAGAGAACGATATGAAAAACGCCACCCGTTATCTTGCCCTTGGCCTCCTACTCCTTCTCGTCCTGCCGGTGCTGTCGGCGTGCGGCGAGAGGGACGAGCGCCCGGTGATCGCCGTCACCATCCCCCCCGAGGCCGCCTTTGTCCGCGCCGTCGCAGGGGATAGCTTCCGCATCGTGACGATGGTTCCCCCGGGATACAGCCCCGAGGCGTACGAGCCCACCGTCCGCGCGATGATGGAGTTCTCCGACGCCTGCCTCTTCTTCTCGATCGGCGTGCCCGTGGAGGAGACCGCGCTTCTCCCTGCCCTCGGCGAGGACACGCGCCATGTCTCGCTTGCCGCGAAAGCCGCCGAGGAATACCCCGAGCTTACGATCCACGGCGCGCGCGACCCCCACGTCTGGCTGTCGCCGAAGCGCGTCGCCCTGATGATCGACTGCATTGCGGACGAGCTTTCGGCCCTCGACCCCGAGTGCGAGGCGACCTACCGTGAAAACGCCGCCGCCTACCGTACCGCGCTCACCGAGGCCGATGCCCATGTGCGCGAGGCCCTCACAGCGACCGGTGTCCGCGATATCCTCGTCTACCACCCCGCCTTCGGCTACCTTTGCGACGAATACGGCCTTACGATGCACGCCCTCGAGCGGGACGGCCGTGAGCCGACCGCCGCCGAGCTCGCCGAGACCGTCGACCTCGCACGCGAGAAGGGGATCCGCACCGTCTTCTACCAGGCCGAGACCGACGGGCGCGGCGCCCGCGCCCTTGCCGAGGAGATCGGCGGCGAGGCCGTCATGCTTTCGCCCCTGTCCGAGGACTATATTCAAAACCTTCTGTCGATGGCGGACGCCATCGCCCTAACTGCAAGAGAGGAGAGTGCCCCGTGAGTGAGGTCATCGGGATCGACCACCTGACGGTCAGCTACGGAAAAACGCGCGCCCTGACCGACGTTTGCCTTTCGGTACAGGCAGGGGCGTACCTCGGGATCATCGGCCCGAACGGAGGAGGGAAGACCACCCTCCTTTCGGTCATACTCGGCACCGTCCGCCCGACGGGCGGTACCCTGACCCTCTTTGGCGAGGCGCCCGAGCGCGGCCGCTCTCGCCTCGGCTACGTGCCGCAGTTTGCCGCCTTCGACCGCGCCTTCCCGATGACGGTCGGTGAGGTCGTCTCGACCGCCTATCTCGGCCGCGGCCTCCACCCCCTCCGCCGCCTTGGCCGCACCGAGCGCCTGGGGG
>JAZNAD010000107.1:0-2049 GCA_045586345.1 Eubacteriales bacterium | reverse complement strand
GAACATCCGTACACTAAGGTGGGCGCCCGTATCATCCGCGGGTTGGCGGTGGAGAAGGCCGGCATTTCCCTCAACCGTAAGGAGGCCGAGGCGCTGGATGATAGCATTTACTTCGCGGCCAATATTGCCTATCCCGGTGGGATCGAGGCGGCGGCCGATGCTGCCTCCGAGGCGGCGCTCGCCGAGCTCCGTCAGCTGCGCGCCAAGGGGGCGATCGACGGAGAGATGGGAGCGGCTTTCCAGGCGGCCGTTTACGAGGCGGCCAAGGCCGAGCTGCCGAACCACACGAGGCCGCGCACGGCGCCGACGCTTGTGAAGGAGAAGGCCAAGGCCGAGAGGAAGGCGCAATCTCTCGGGAAGAAGACCGATGCGGAGCGGATCGGGATGGCGCGCAACCGCGGCAATCAAGGGGTCGCGGCGCCTTCGAGGGGCGAGGTCTTGCTTTCCAAGGTGCTTTCGACGGGGCGGAAGGTGAGGCCGTCTTTACCCACCTCGGCGAGGTAGCGACGGCCGCGCAGGATACGCCCTTCGACGATGCCGAGAGAGAAGCGGTCCTCAAGGAGCGAGGTGATGGTGCGGCGGAGGGCGCGTGCGCCGTGCTCGGGGGAGTAGCCCCTATCGGCGAGATAGGCGGTGACCCCTTCGGCAAGCTCAAGAGAGAAACCGGCGTTGCGGATCCGCTCAAGGACGGCTTCGAGCATCCGCTCGGCAATCCTTGTGATATCCTCGCGTGTGAGGCGGCGGAAGATCACGGTTTCGTCAAGACGGTTCAAAAGCTCGGGGCGGAAGTGCTGTTCGGCTGCTGCAAGGGCGGATCTTTGCTCTTCACGGGCGGTTTCTTTATGGTCAATATCTGCAAATCCCATTGGATGCTCGTGATAGTGGACGGGGGCGCCGAGATTCGAGGTCAAAACAACGATCGTATGACGAAATTCGGCGGTGCGCCCGTGGCTGTCGGTCAGGACGCCATCCTCGAGGATCTGCAGAAGGAGATTGTAGACGTCGGGGTGTGCCTTTTCGATCTCGTCAAAGAGGACGACCGAATAGGGGCGGCGGCGGACACGCTCTGTGAGAAGCCCGGCCTCCTCGTGGCCGAGGTAGCCGGGAGGGGCACCGATGAGGCGGGAGACGGTATGCTTCTCCATATACTCGGACATATCGAAGGTGATGAGCGCCGCTTCGCTTCCGAACACTGAGGCGGCGAGAGCACGGCACAGGGCGGTCTTGCCGACACCGCTTGGGCCGAGGAAGAGAAAGGAGCCGATGGGGCGGCGGGGATCGCGCATCCCGGTGCGCGCGCGGCGGACGGCCCGTGCCACGGCAGCAATGGCATCCGCTTGGCCGACGATGCTTTTTGAGAGCGTTTCCTCAAGTGTGCCGAGCGCTTCGGTCTCGGCTTCGCCCGGGGCGGTGATCGGAACTCCCACCCGTTCCTCCAAGGTCTCGGCGACGAGGGCAGGAGTGACGGTATCGACGTTGTTCGCCTCGTCTTTCTTGTCGTGGTACGGCTTGGGGGCGGCAGAGAGCGCGGCGATCTCGTCGCGCAGAAGCATGGCGCGCTCGTAATCCTGTGCGAGGATCGCTTCTTCCTTCTCGCTTTCTTTCTGCCGAATAATATCTTTGTTATTTTTCATGTCTTTGCACACGTTCAGGCGACGCATCCTTAGCTCTGAGGCGGCCTCGTCAATGAGGTCGATGGCCTTATCGGGCAGTCGGTGCTCGGGAAGATGGCGGATTGATAGATCGATGGCGGCGTCGATGGCCTCATCTGAGATCCGGACGCCGTGGTGCTCCTCATAGCGCTCGCGCAGGCCGCGGAGAATGGCACGTGCGGTGTCGGGCGTCGGCTCCTCGATGGCGATTGCTTGGAAACGGCGCTCAAGGGCCGCGTCGCGCTCGATGTGGCGGCGATATTCCTCGAGGGTGGTGGCGCCGATCACGTGGATCTCGCCGCGCGCCATGGCGGGCTTCAGAATATTGGCGGCATCGATCGCGCCCTCGGCGGCGCCGGCCCCGATGATCGTATGGATCTCGTCGATGAACAGGACG
>JAZNAD010000106.1:0-7518 GCA_045586345.1 Eubacteriales bacterium | reverse complement strand
TCCTTGACAAGCTCGCGGAAGTCAACGCGCCCTTCGGCGGTGAAGTAGAAAAGGAGCTTGGAGTTATCGAAGGTGTATTCGGCCGAGATCAGGTTCATCTCCAGCTTGTGGCGCGCCACCTTCTCGCGGCAGATCTTGACGGCCTCGGCCTCGAGCTCGCGGTTCTTCGCGTTGCGCGCACGGTCGGAATCGGAGGCTATGCGTGTTACAAGGCGCAAGGGCGGCGTGATCTCGGAGGCGGGGACGGTTGTGTTCGCGATCGTCACACGGCCAAATTCCATGCCGCGCGCCGTTTCGACGATGACCTCGTCCCCGATATGCAGGCGGAGACGCCCGGGGGCAAAGTAATACTTCTTTCCGATCGAGCGGAAGGACACGCCCACGACCTCCACATCGGGGAGGGCAGGCTTTTCGGGCTTCGGCGCCTCTTGCGGTGCCTGCGCCTCGGGAGTGCTCACGGGTACCGCCTCGGGAGCGGCGGTGGCGACCTCGTCGGCGTTTGCGGCCGCGACGGTCTCCTCCTCGGGGAGGACGACGTTTTCGTTGTTCATTTCCATTTTGCTTTACCTCTATAAACCTCAATGATATTTTGGTCAGCGTGCCGTTGCTACCGATAGCAACGAAGAAAGCAAGACCGACACGTTGGCGTTGCGCCCGAGATCCTCGCGCGCCTCGCTGATAGCGTCTGAAAGCGCAAACAGACGGCGGATGCCGATGCGCTCGGAGGCGGTAAGGGCGGCCTCGCGGTCAGCGTAATAGAGAAGGGGGGCCGAGGGGGCGCGCTTCACAAGGATCAGATCGCGCAGGGCATCCCCGAGGAGTGCGAGGAGGTCACCGAGCTCCTCACGCTTTGTGTTGGGGAGAAGGCGAAAGGCGCCGAAAAGCTCGGCTGAGCCGCGTTCCCCGAGGGCCGTGATGACGGCATCGACGGTGGTACGGGAGGCAAGGACGGCTGCCATGGCGGTGCCGTCGAGAAGTGCGATGGCACGGCCGAGGCATCCACCGGAGCTCTTGATGAGGATATCCGCGCGCGCCGGATCCTTCGCGCGGAGAGCAGCGAAACGCTCATCCTCGCCGAGATAGCGGCAAAGCACCTCGTCCGGAAAGATCTCGGTATGCACGATCTGGCAGCGGCTGCGGATGGTGGGGAGTAGGGCATCCTCGCTCTCGGCTATCAGCAGGAAGACCACCCCCTCTGGCGGCTCCTCCAGCGCAACGAGAAGGGCGTTCTGCGCAGCGGTGTTCATCGCATCGGCGGCTTCGATGATGAAGACACGGTAGGGCGACTCGCTGGCCGAAAGCGAAAGCTCGGCACGGATCTCGCGGATAGCGGCAACGCCGATCGTCTGCTTGCCGTCCTCGGGGGAAACGGTGTGCAGATCGGGGAAGATGCCCTCGCGCACCTTGCGGCAGGCCTCACACGCACCGCAGGGGAGGGATGCACCGTCCTTCGCCATACAGACGAGGGCGGCGGCCAGCTCGCGCGCCAGGAGGCGGCGTCCGCTGCCGGTGGGGCCTGCGAGAATGAGAGCGTGCGGGAGGGTGCCCGCGCGGATGGCCCCGGCAAGGCGTTCCTTCGCCGCACGGTTGCCATGGATCTGCGGAAATATGTTGGCCATTGGTGCTCCCCCTCTCATTCTTACAGTAGTATTATATCATTCTGTAAGGGGAAAGTCAACCGGAAAACCGAGGAATCAAAGGTAAGAGAGGACGATGAGGAAAAGCGAGGTAAGGGCTGCGAGCACACCGCCCACCGACAGGAAGACACGCGCTCGCTCTCCTCTCTTAAGGAGGCAGGTGCCCTCACGGGGCAGAAGCACCTTGCGGTAGCGGTAGAGGAAAAAGGCGCCGATGGCTACCGCTCCGAGAACGAGCAAGCCGAAGGCTGCGAGAAGGAGGAGCTGGGGGACGAGCGGCAACAGCTCCTCGGAAGTTGTTGGCGGCTCCCCCGTGAGGGCGTCGAGGTCGACAAGCCGCAAAACGAGCAGCGGCAGGATGCTCCCGACGAAATTGATCGCGGCGTGGAGTAGGATAGCGTGATGAAGCCGCCCCGTCCGACAGTAAAGAAAGCCGAAGAAGGCGCCCAGCAAAAAGGCGTAGATGAATTGTGAGAGATTACCGTGGAAAAGCCCGAAAAGGAAAGCCGAGGTCAGGATAGCAAAGCCTTCCCCAAAGGGGAGAAGACGGCGAAGAACGATCCCGCGGAACATCGCCTCCTCGACGATGGGGCCAAGAACGACGGCAAAGATAAAGACGAGATACAGGGGCGACTCCTCAATGATCTCGGTGGCGTCCGAGGCGGAGTGCGCGCCCGAAAGAAGATCGGTGACCGAGTTAATGAGGGTGCCAACGAGATTACCGAGATACACAAGAGCGTACGAGATGAAAAAGAAGATGAAAAAGTCGCGCGCATGGAGCGGGTGCTGTGCCACCGTGCCCGGCGAAAGCGGCCGCAAAAGAAGGTAAAACACGGGGAGCGCGAACAGATACATCGGCACCATTGAGAGGAGCCACGTCATTGCGGGGTGCTCGGTGAGCGCCGGGGCAAGTGAAACGAGCGCCGTAAGCCCCAGCTGCGCGAGGAAGGTAATGACAAAAAAGAGGAAGAAGGCAAGCCCGATCCGTGAGAGACGGCGGCGTGCCTCGGTGCCGAGAGGGGAGAGCGTAGAGTTCATAAGCAACCTTTCACAATGGGCACATCTGCCGCAAAAGCAGAGATGATGTAAATAAAACTATACTTCACTCTCGAAGCGAGCGCGGAGGCTCGTGGCATATTCCGAGGGAGACATGTTTCCGTGCTTTCGGAAAAAGCGTGTGAAGTAGTGTACCGAGGAGAAGCCCAGCTCCTCGGCGATCTCGGTGACAGTGAGGGTGCCTTGGCGTAGAAGCGCCTTGGCCCTCCCGAGACGCAGACGGTTTAAAAAGTCCATCACGGTGCCGCCCGTCACACGGCGGAAGCTCTTGGTCAGGGTGGTCTTGTTCGTACCAAAGAGGAAGCAAAGCTCCTCAAGCGTGATCCTTTCGCGATAATTGTTCTCGAGATAACGCAGGATCTCGCCCGTTCGTAGGTCGTCGGTCGCGTGATCGCCCTGCCCGAGAGGCGGCGCCTCGCGCTCGCGGATCAGCTTGATAAGAAAGCATTCCAGAAGGTTTTTGATCAGCTGATCGGCGCCGAAGGGGAAGTCCTCGCGCTTTTGCATATCGGTGCGGTTCGGGATATCGTAGGGGGGGAGAAAGACGTTCCTCCCCTCCTTGATGATCTCAACGAGAAGGCGCTGGAGCGCCTCGGACAGAGGCATGGGGGTATGCGAGAAGGGGAAAAGCAAGGGGGACGGGCAGTTAAGGCCGATGATGATAAGGTTGGGGGCGCCCTCCTCACAGAAGAAGGAATGGGCATCTCCCGCACGGTGGATGAGCAGCTCATTCTTCCGGAGCCTTCCTTCATAGACATCGCTCTTGACGCGGATCTCTCCGCTGTCAACATACACGAGCTCGGAAAAGGGATGGCGGTCGGGCAGGGTAGTGAAGCCGTGCGGCATCTCAAAATATTGCATGTTGGCGATCCCCGTCACCGAAAGCTCGGTGCGGAATCCGTGCAAAATCTCGGTCGTTTGTTCCACAGCGTTCTCCCTTCGCGATATACTTTAAAAAGTATATCACCTTTCGCCCGGTTTGTAAACCCCCGGGGCAAAGAAATTGAAAATTCGCAAAACAATTTACGATTGTGCAAAAAAGAGTTTCTTTTCTCCAAATACAAAAGGCGCCAAAGGCTTTATACTGAAAGCAGTAGCCTATTTAAATTTAAACAAAGGAGTTACGAGTATGTCGAGAATTTGCATCCCCGATTATGAGTACCAGGAAAGAATTAAGAAGGCCGCCGAAATGGTCGCCGCCAAGGGTCTGGACGCGATGCTGGTTGTCTCCACTGAGAGCGACTATGCCAACGCCAGATACTTCTCCGGCTTCTGGCCGTTGTTTGAAAGAGCGGGCGTTCTGATCGGCGCCTCCGGTAAGGCCGTTCTGCTCGTCGGTCCCGAGTCCCCCGTGTTCGCCAAGGACTTCGGTAAGATCGACAAGGTCATGGTTCTCAAGGAGTTCCGTGAGTCAGCCGACCCCGCCTATCCTGAGCTTATCCCCGATACCTTCAAGGATGCCTTCAACTACGTTGGCGCCACCGGTGAGAACCTCAAGATTGGTCTTGGCTCGTACGTTGAGTGCACCCTCCCCATCATGGACGGTCTGAAGTCCACCTTCCCGAAGGCCGAGATCTCCTTCTGCACCGACATCATGATCGCTCTGCGCAGCGTCAAGTCGGAGAACGAGCTGGCCTGCATCCGCGAGGGCTTCCGCATCGTTGAGATCGCGACCGATGAGGTCGTCAAGGCCCTGAAGCCCGGTGTCACCGAGCTGCAGATGGTCGGTATCGCCCAGAGAGTGATCTACGAGAACGGCGCCGAGTACGAGGGCCTTCCCATGTACGTCTTCAGCGAGGCCTCGACCCGCCACGCCATCAGCCGTTCCACCTACAAGCAGATCGGCAAGGACGATATCGTTCAGCTGAACCTTTCCGCAAAGATCGACGGTTATTCCCCCGCCATCGGCCTCCCCGTCTTTATGGGCAAGGCCGCCGGTGAGAAGAAGGAGCTTGTCGAATTCTGCCTGAAGATGCACAACTGGACCACCGAGAACCTCAAGGCCGGCATCCCCGCCGACACGGTTCCGAAGCAGTTCCTGCAGATGTTCAAGGATGCGGGCTATGAGAAGAACTACGTCTACGGTCCCTGCCACGGCACCGGTATGATCGAGGTCGAGGCTCCTTGGATGGAGACCTCCTCGAACTACCTCCTCCAGAAGAACATGACCTTCCAGGTCGACACCTTCATCTCCGGCTCCACCTTCGGCTGCCGTTGGGAGAAGGGCATCGCCATCAAGGAGAACGGCGTAGAGTCCTACACCGACTACCTCGAAAAGCACGGCCTGATCGAGCTTGGCTTCTGATCCACGGAGGATACTACCGATGAAAATGGAAATGTGCTTCCCGCGGGAGTTCCAGGATGCGCAGAAGCGTAACCTCCCGCTGGTCATGGTGGGTGGCACCGTGGAGTACCATGGCCCCCATTGCTCCTACGGCTGTGACAGCCTGATCGCCGAGGGCCTTGTCGATCTCCTCTCGAAGGAGAAGGAGATGATCGTGGCTCCCACCGTGCATTACAGTCCCTCGAGTTACGCCGTTGGCGATGAGACGAGCGGCACTGTGCACATCGAGGAGAATGCTTTCGAGAACTACCTCTACTACATCTTTTACAGCTATCTTGCCTCGGGCTTCCGCAACATCTATGTGGTCATCCACCACCAGTTTGAGCAGGAGTCTCTGATGCCGATGACGCTTTCTTACATGAAGGCTGCCAAGCGTGCCACCATGCAGTACCTTGAGAAGACCAAGGGCCAGGGCTGGTGGGGCAGCGAGAGCTACGCCTCCTACTACGAGGAGCTGGAGGGCGACAGCAATCCCTTCGCATGGATCAAGGTCATCCCCTCGATGTCTGCCGCCGTGCAGACCGAGGTCGGCTACGACCATGCGGGTGAATTCGAGTCCTCGATGCTCATGGCCCTCTATCCCGAGGCCGTGGATCTCTCTCGTATCGACGAGAAGTACCACTGGTTCACCCAGAGTGCTCGTAAGGCGACCCCCGAGCACGGCAAGAAGATGGTGGAGCTGTCCCTCGACTATCTCCGCAAAGCCATCCAGTAAGGGATTTTGACACAAATCACCGTTTCCTCCCTCCGACGTGCGCCTTATGTACGCCTCCCGGTCAGAGAACGGCGATTTCTACTCAGAATTTGCGAGTCCTATCTTGCCGTTTGGCATAACAGTAAAAAAGGCAGACGATGTCTGCCTTTTTTACTGGCGGTGATCGCGCCCGCCTGACGCATGCGAAATACGCCCGCGGTGTGCCTTTTTGGCCTATTTCCCCAAAAAACCACCGAGCTGATTTGTGCAAACCGTCAATTACATTTTACCATAAAATTTGGTATAATATATAATGTAAAGGGTAGTGTTTTGTGCACAACGACAAAAGGAAGGAGAGGCGCTATGTTCAAGATCGGAGACCACATTGTTTACGGCACCAACGGCGTGTGCCTTGTGACCGATATCTGCTCCTCGCCCTTCGATAAAAAGGATGCGCGCACCTATTACATTCTGAAGCCGATCGCCGGTCACGCCGAGTCGGTCATTTACACGCCCGTCGATAACGAGCGAGTCCCGATGCGTGCCCTGATGTCCACCGAGGAGGTGGAGGAGCTCCTGGCACGTATGCACACGATCCCCCACCTGCCGATCCCGAACGAGAAGGGGCGGCGAGAGATCTATCGCACCGCGCTTGCCGCCGGACACCCCGATTCCTATATTGCAGTCATCAAGACGATTCTCGGGCGCCGCACCGAATTCTCCGGCATCGGGCGCCGTCTTCCCGAGTTCGAGATCGAATGTGACGGGATCGCCCGTCGCCATCTCTACACCGAGCTTTCGGTCGTTCTCGGCCGTCCCGCCGATGAGATGGAGGCATATATTTCCGAGCGCATAGGTAATGAAGCGGTATAAGAGCTTCCAATTTTGGCGTAATCGAAAAAGGAGGACACAGGGTGTCCTCCTTTTTCGATTGTCACATTCCCTCCGCAAAGCGGCGGCAGGCGTATTCGGCGAGAGCGTGGTCCTCGTCCCCGGTCCCTCCGCTGACGGCGATAGCGCCGAGGAGGCGCTCGCCCGAAAAGAGGGGGATGCCACCTCCGAAGGTGACGAGCCCCTCGAGGGTATCCAGTCCCTGGAAGGTACCACCCTTGGCGGTCAGGGCGCCGAGCTCGCGCGTGGACATGCGTACGGCAACGGCGGTATAGGCCTTCCTGATGGCCACATCAAAGCTGACAAGATAGGCGCCGTCCATCACGTGGACGGCGATCGGATTGCCCTCGGCATTGGCGACGGCGATCACCACGCGGCGTCCCTCGGCCGTGGCGCGGTCCTCCACGGCGGCGATCAGGCGTTTGGCGGCAGCAAGATCCAGCATGGGCAATTCTCCAAGCCTTGCGAGCACCGCTTGCACAAGGGCCTCGCTGTCAATGGCTTCAGTCGGTGTATCGTCGGTCGCGGTGCCGTGCTCGACCCTGTAATCGGCCCACTTAGCCAGTGCAGTCAAAAAATCCGAAAGACGGTTGAGGTAGGCGAAGGCCCCTTCCTTCATCGGGTAGATGCGGGAAGCACGCACCACCGCACGCTCACAGCGCCGCGCGACGGCCACGGCGTGATAGAGCCGCGCCGATTCCTCCGAAAGCGCCACGCCGCAGGGCTTCATGGGGGCGAGCTTCGCCGCCGTCTCCTCCAAGAAGGCGATCTCCTCTGGCTTCGGCAGATGGACGGCAAGGCCGCCCGAGCGCACGTACTCGGCAAGATGGCCGAGCGTGCCGGTAAGACGGGAAAGCGTCGGGCAATGCGGGCCGCTCCCGGGGAGGGCGGCATAG
>JAZNAD010000105.1:0-1824 GCA_045586345.1 Eubacteriales bacterium | reverse complement strand
AACTGACCGGGCAGATACTCAACGGCAAAGGCCGTGTAGCCTGCCGTGTCAAGCTCGGTCGAGGTCAGGTCGAGCTGAGGCTCGGAGAAGACCGTATTGACCGCCTCCGAAAACAGCTCCTCGGTGATATTCTCCGCGTCGTAGCGGTTGAAGATACGCACCTCGGTAAGTCCCTTGATGCCGAGCAGGTTTGTCAGCTCCTGATACAGAGAGCTTGCCTCATGTGCCAGCTCTTTTTTCTTTTCAACATAAATTCTGTAAACCATATTTTACTTTTTAGCCTCCATGGCGCGCTTTCCGATGTCGTGACGGTAATACGCGTTATCAAAATGAATGTCCTCTACCATGCGGTATGCCGCACCGATCGCACTCGCAAGGTCGGCGGCGATCGCCGTCGCACCAAGCACTCTGCCACCGTCGGTGAGAAGGCGGCCGTCTGAGTACTTTGCACCGGCAACATAAACGGAGGACTCGTATGCCTCGGGGATCGTGATCTCAAAGCCGCGCTCGTAGGAGGAGGGATAGCCCTTCGATGCCATGATGACACAGCACGCGTGCGCGTTTTTGAACTTGACCTCACACGAGGAAAGTCTTTCCTCGGTGACAGCCTGCATAACGGTAAGAAGATCGCTCTCAAGAAGCGGAAGCACTACCTGCGTTTCGGGGTCGCCGAAGCGGCAGTTGTACTCAATGACCTTCGGCCCGTCCTTGGTGAGCATCAGACCGAAGTAAAGGCAGCCCTTGAAGGTGCGGCCCTCTGCCTTCATCGCCTGTACGGTGGGAAGGAAGATGGTTCTCATGCACTCCTCGGCAACAGCCTCGGTGTAGTAGGGGTTGGGTGCTACGGTGCCCATACCGCCCGTGTTCAGACCGGTATCTCCGTCGCCTGCACGCTTGTGGTCCATCGAGGAGATCATGGGAACGACACAGTGGCCGTCGGTGAAGGAAAGGACGGAGACCTCGGGGCCCTCGAGGAATTCCTCGATAACGATGCTGTCACCGCTCTTGCCGAACACCTTGTCCTCCATCATGGAGCGAACGGCAGTCATTGCCTCCTCTCTTGTCATCGCGATGATAACGCCCTTGCCGAGTGCAAGACCGTCCGCCTTGATGACCGTGGGGATAGGCGCCTGCTCAAGATAGCGGAGCGCGCTCTCGCAGTCGGAGAACACCTCGTATCTTGCGGTAGGAATGTTGTATTTTTTCATCAGGTTCTTGGAAAAGACCTTACTGCCCTCGATGATCGCAGCCGCCGCTCTCGGACCAAAGGCAGGGATGCCGACAGCCTCGAGTGCATCGACAGCGCCAAGTACCAGCGGATCGTCCGGTGCGACGACGGCGTAGTCGATCTTATTCTCGGTAGCAAAGGCGACGATGCCGTCGATGTCCTTGGCACCGATCGGCACACACTCTGCATCGGCGTGCATACCGCCGTTACCGGGCAGGGCGTAGATCTTTTCTACCGTGGGATTTTCTTTCAGCTTTTTGATAATGGCGTGCTCACGTCCGCCGCCACCGACAACCAATAATTTCATGGATGTCCTCCTTAATGGTGGAATAAGCGCATACCCGTGAATGCCATTGCGATGCCGTACTTGTTGCAGCAGTCGATGACAAGGTCGTCACGGATAGAGCCGCCGGGCTGTGCGATGTAGGAAACGCCGCTCTTCTTTGCACGCTCGATGTTGTCATCGAAGGGGAAGAAGGCGTCCGAGCCGAGCGCAACGCCCGTCTTGGTTGCGAGGTATGCCGTCTGCTCCTCCTTGGTGAAGGGGGCGGGCTGCTCGGTGAAGTATTTCTGCCAGTTGCCCTCAGCGCATACGT
>JAZNAD010000104.1:0-15621 GCA_045586345.1 Eubacteriales bacterium | reverse complement strand
GGAGAACGTGGAGCTTCCGGACGTCTCCCCCGAGGAGAGCTCGGAGGAGGACACGGCAGGGCGCAGATCGCTGACGGCATAGCTGTGCACCCCATCGCTGCTGCGTAGACGCTCGCGGATGCGATGTTCCTTGTAGGCGCGCAGGTCCTCCTCGCTTTCGGTGTGGGAAACTGTCGGGGCGGACGGTGCGGGCTCTGCTACGGTCTCGCCGGTCTCGCGGAACAGGCTTTCAAAGCGCTGATGCTTGTCCCCGGGGAGGGGCGCGCTATCGCTCTCCGGCGCTGCCGGCTCGGTGGGGACGGTGCTCTCTGCCGCTCCCCCCTCGGCGGGGGTGGCAAGGGAGGCGTTCTTGCGCTCGGCGCGCTCGGCACGCTCGGCGGCCACGCGCTCGGCCTCGGCGGCCAGCTTTTCACGGCGCCCGTCCGAGGATTCGCGGTATTTCTTTGATACATAGGAGACAAAGGAACGGATGATCTCATCGGGGCTGAAGCCAAATCCGAAGATGCCGTAAAGCAGAACGGCAAAGGCGGCAAGCACGATCGTCATGACGGGGCCGACCAGACGGTAGAGCACCCAGCCGATCAAGGCACCGAGGAAGCCGCCACCCTTGGCGACGGGATGCTTGAAGCTGAAGTAGGAGCCACCGTCCAGCGGCATCTCCTCCTTCGGAAAGTCGCCGGAAAGCGCCTCGGCAGGCAGGGTCAGAATATAGATGAGGGCCAAAAGAAGGAGCAGGGCGACCGACGAAAGAAGGACGTGTGAGCCGAGAGAATGGGCGGCAACACCGCGTCTCCAAAGAAGGCCGAGCAGGAAGAAAAGGATCGGGAAAAGATAGGCAACGTAGGAAAAAAGACCGAGAAAGAGAAAGCGGATCGCGGCACCGGCAAGGCCGCAGCCCGAGGTATACAGACAAAGCCCCAAAAAGATAGAGGTGACGATCAGGATGTAGGGCATGGCGATATTGAACTTACTGTTTGGGTCGTGCCGTGCCTCGGCGCGGTCGGCACGGCTGCGAGCACGCTCCTCACGCTCCTTTTGCGTGCTGGGCAGCGGTGCCTCCTCCTTTATCTTTTTTGCGAGAAACTTGAATGCCATGGGATTTCCTTTCTCTTTTGGCTTCGCACGGTGGGATGATCGTTTTTGGAAAATGCGGTAATAAGCGGGGACGGCTTGCTCGCATAGGATCGGTTGCGGCAGGCCACACTTTTAATGATACCAAATTTCGAAGCAAAAAACAAGGGCTACACTATTTATTTTTGCCAAAGATAGAAAAAGTATGTGTGCGCGCGCGGTCGCGTTATCAGGGAGGATGCAATGAATATAAAAGGAAAGGGGCGGGGAATGCTTGCCATGCTCGCTGCGGGAGGAGCTGGGGTTGTAAACGGGCTTCTCGGTACGGGGGGAGGGATGGTCATGGTGCTTTCGCTTTCGCGCCTGTACCCTGAGGAAGAGAAGAGAGTGATGGCAATCTCCACCGCTTGTGTCTTTATTTTTTCCGTTTTGTCAATCATACTTTACGCAGTAAGCGGCCGAATGCAGGAGGTTGACGTCCTGCCGACGCTTCTCCCGTCCCTCCTTGGGGGACTTCTCGGTGCGCTTCTCCTCGGCCGGATCTGCGGGGAAGCGGTCGAGGGGATCTTCTCGCTTTTGCTTATCGTTGCCGGCGTCCGGCTCCTCTTTTGATATGGAGCTTCTCGTCGTGTTTTTTGCTGCCGTGCTCTCGGGGATGGGGGTTGGGAGCGGCGGCTTTTATCTCCTTTATCTTACCGATGTCCTCGGGGTTCCGCAGTATGCGGCACAGGGGGCCAACCTCGTTTTTTTTGCCCTTGCGACCCTTGCCTCGTCGCTCCTTCACCTCGGCCGGGGGCATATCACCCTTGCGGGTATCCTGCCTCTCCTCCTTTCGGGGCTCGTCGGGACGGCAGGCGGAAGCCTTCTCACCTTCGTAGTTCCCCCTGCCCTTGCACGCCACGCTTTCGGCGTTTTTATGATCGCCGGAGGCGGATATACTCTGCTTCACCTTGTTCGGCGTCGGGCGAGGAAAAAAAACGAGAAGACGGGACACTCCTGACTTGACAAAACCTCTGTCTCTAGTTATAATAGTATAGAAAATTAAGTGATGCGAGGTTTTCTCAATGATAAGGCTCTATAATACCCTCACTGCCCGCCGCGACCCCTTTGTTCCGATTGAGGAGGGCAAGGTCAAGATGTACGCCTGCGGCCCTACCGTCTACAACTTCTTCCACGTGGGGAATGCGCGTTGCTTCGTGCTTTTTGACATGCTTCGCCGCTATTTTGAGTACCGCGGCTACGAGGTGACCTTCGTTCAGAACTTTACCGATATTGACGACAAGGTGATCCGCCGTGCCAACGAGGAGGGCGTGGCCTACACCGATATCGCCGATCGCTACATCAAGGAGTATTTCACCGATGCCAAGGGGCTCGGTGTCCGACCGGCGACTGTTCACCCCCACGCCACTGAGAATATGAGCGAGATCCTCGCGATCGTCGAGAAGCTCGTTGAGGACGGCTTTGCCTATCCGATGGACGGTGACGTCTATTTCCGCACCCGCAGGTTCCGTGACTACGGTAAGCTCTCGGGTCAGGCCATTGAGGATCTGGAGTCGGGTGCACGCATCGACGTCAACGACAAGAAGGAGGATCCGCTCGATTTTGCCCTTTGGAAGGCCGCCAAGCCCGGTGAGCCCTCCTGGACCTCGCCCTGGGGTGAGGGGCGTCCCGGCTGGCACATCGAGTGCTCGGCGATGGTACGCCGTTACCTTGGCAATACCATTGACATCCATTGCGGCGGTCAGGATCTGATCTTCCCGCATCACGAGAACGAGATCGCGCAGTCCGAGTGCTGCAATCACGCCCCCTTCGCTAATTTCTGGCTCCACAACGGCTACATTAATATCGACAACCGCAAGATGTCGAAGTCGCTTGGCAACTTCTTCACTGTCCGTGAGATCGCCGAGAAGTACGGCTATCTTCCGATCCGCTACTTTCTCCTGTCGTCGCACTACCGCAGCCCCATCAACTTCTCGGAGGAGGTCATTTCACAGGCCTCCGCTGCCCTTGAGCGTATCTTCAACTGTGTCGATTCGCTTGATTTTTACGTAAAGAACGCGTCGGGCGAGCTTCGCCCGGAGGAGGAGGCTCTCGTGGCGTCCTTCCGTGCGACGCGCGAGGCGATGATCGAGGGGATGGACGACGATTTCAATACCGGTGCCGGTATTGCCGCGCTTTTTGACCTCGTTGCTCTTATCAACAAGGCTCTCCCGGCCGCGCCCTCGCTGGCTGCCGCCCATGAGGCGCAGACACTCCTCGCTGAGATGACCACCCTCTTTGGCTTTGTCCGTGAGATAGGCGAGGATGCAGAGCTCGTGGCCTGGATCGAGGAGAGGATCGCAGCCCGTGCCGCTGCCAAGCGTGAGAAGAATTACGCTGCGGCCGACGCCATTCGCGCCGAGCTCGCTGAGCGCGGCGTTACTCTGCAGGATACCTCGCAGGGCACGAAGTACACGATCGCTCACTGATTGCTCTCTTACCAAAAACAGCCCCGAATGGCCGATTTCGGTCGTTCGGGGCCTTTTCTTCCTTTTCTTTGAAAAAGGGACAGGAAGTGTTGGTTTCTTTTTTTTGCTCTTTCGCGTATAATGAAAGAGACGAAAGAGAAGAAAGCGAGGTTGCTATGGATCTTTTGCGTATCGGCGACAGTAAGCTGAAGGTAACGCTGACCGAGGAGGATATGGAAAAATACCGCCTGGATCAGAAGACACTGGATTACGATACCACCGAAACACGGAGAGCCTTCTGGCAGATTCTTGACGAGGCCAAGCATGCGACAGGCTTTGATGCGGGGGGAGAGCGCCTTTTTGTGCAAGTTTACCCCTCGCGCGGCGGTGGATGCGAGATGTATATCACTATCCTCGCCGACGAGGACGCTGGGGAGGGCAAGGAGAGTGCTGTGAGGGGTGGTGTTGAGAGCCTGTACCGCTTTGAGGAGCTATCCCATCTGCTTGCCGCTTGCCGCATTTTGCGGGAATGCGGCTACATAGGCGAGAGCATGGCCTACGCCGAGGGCGGCGCGTATTTTCTCACTGTTACCGAAAGCCGCTGCGGCGATCTTCCTGAGTATTCCTTTCTTGAGGAATACGGCACCCGTACTCCCTGCGGCCCAAGGCTTGCGTATCTGCGTGAGCACGGGAGGTGCCTTGAGGAGAGCAAGGCGGTCTCCAGACTCGGCACTCTATGAAAAAAAGCGCTTGCTCTGCAAGCGCTTTTTTCTTATATTTCCTTCCCGTCTTCAAGGGCGGTGATCATATCCACGCGTGTGGCGTGGCGGCCGCCTTCAAACTCGGTCGTGAGAAAAAGGTCGACGATGTCCTTGGCGAGCCCCTGGCCGATGACGCGCGCGCCGATGCAAAGGACATTCGCATCGTTGTGCATACGGGTCATGCGCGCCGAGAAGGTGTCACTGCAAACGGCGGCGCGGATGCCGCGGAGCTTGTTGGCGGCCATACTCATCCCGATGCCGGTGCCGCAGACAAGAATGCCGAAGGCGCCGTCCTCCTGAACGCCGCGCGCCACGGCGGCGGCAAAGATCGGGTAGTGACAGGAGGAGGTGCTGTCGGTCCCGACGTCCACGACCTCGTGACCCGCTTGTGTGATGTGGGACTTGAGAATTCCCTTCAGTTCAAAACCGGCACTGTCGGCACCAAGGTAGATCTTGCTCATGGTACAACTCCTATGTTTTGTAAGGTTTAGTTTTCTTTTTGCTTCAAACGCTCAAGACGTTCGCGTTCGGCTTGGGGTAGACGCAGGTAGGTGGGGCGCAGGGCGCAGTCGGTGACGGTCTCACCGCGCAGAGCCATGCGGTAGGCACAGCGACCGACCGAGGCGGCGCTCTGCAAACGGAGACGGTCGGGGGTAGACGCCACCGGGATCCCCACCGCCCGGAAGGCCTCCTCGGCTACGGCCAGACCGTCGCCTAAGAGATAGACGGGCTCACCGGGATAGGCCGCGGCCACCTCGGCGGCGAGGTCGCGTGCGGCCAGCGCGCGGTCGGGCGTGAGGCGGTGAAGGGCATCGCCCTCCCGGCGGAAGAGCGCGTTGTAGACCTGTGCGCGGCGCGCATCCATCACGGGGCAGAGAAGCCCGGGGAGCGGCGCAAGATTCTCGGCCAGTGCCTCAAGTGACGAAACGGCGGCGCAGGGCTTCCCTCGGCCAAAGGCCAGGCCCTTGATGACCGAGGTGCCGATGCGGACACCCGTAAAGGAGCCGGGGCCTGCGGTACAGGCAAAGAGGTCGACGTCATCCTCGGTGAGCGCGGTGGACACAAGGAGCGCACGGAGCATTGGAAGAAGGAGCTCGCTGTGTGAGCGACCGCCGCCAAAGACAGTGGTCTCGGCTAACAGCTCACCGTCCGAAAGGATCGCTGCCGAGGCTACCTTAGCGGTGCTGTCAAGGCATAAGATCTTCATAGCCGTCTCCTTCGAGCAAGATCCTTCGCGCCGTGTCGCCTGTCCGCTCTATGCGGACGGTGAGGGCATCCTCGGGGATCTCTTCTTTAATGTTTTCGCTCCATTCGCAGAGGATGATCCCCTCGGCGGCGAGGTAATCGTCATAGCCAATGGAGGTGAGGTCATTGGCGTCCTCGATGCGGTACATATCAAAATGATAGATCGGCAGGCCTCCGCCTCGGTATTCGTTGACGACGGTGTAGGTCGGGCTTCGCACGGCCGCCCCTGGGGCGATCGCTGCCACAAGCCCACGCGAGAAGGCGGTCTTGCCGACGCCCATCTCACCGAAAAAGGCGAGGAAAAGGCGGCGCCTTCCCGAAGCGAGAATCCTTGCGCCGAGGGCGCTTCCGAGGGCCTCGGTCTCCTGCGGGGAGGTTACGGAATAGTCTTTCATGGAATCTCCTTCCTCAGCGGATCGCGGCGAGGTAATCCTCGGCCTTATCGCCAAAGAGATAGGCGAGCGCCGCGCGGTATTCGGCGGCGGCCTCAGAGGCACGCTTCTTTGCCCCTGCTCCCCTGTCGCGCACGGCGCGCAGGAGAGTGTTCTTGGGGGTATCGTCGGGGTCGGTCAGCTCAAGCGCCGTCACGCGGTAGCCCGCCGCTGTCAGGCGAAGGGCGCGCAGGCCGTCGGTCAGGGATTCGGCAAGCTTCTGACGGAGCTGAGGTTCACGGGCGGCGAAGGCAAGGGGGGCGCAGGCGAGGTGCTTGGCAAGCGTGCGGTGGCAGCAAGGGGTCGAGAGGACGGTGTGGGCGCCGAGCGCGATCGCGGTCTCCAGCACAAGGTCGGTGGCGATATCGCAGGCGTGGAGGGACATCACGAGGTGCGGCTTCTTCTTCGGGGTTTTCCGTACGTCATCGGCAATGAAGCGCATCCCGTTGAAGCCGAGGCGCGCGGCGGCCGTGGCGCAAAACTCCATCACGTCGGCCTTCTGATCGAGGCAGAGCATGTCCACGCGCCGCGAAAGCATGTTGGCGAGGTAGTGGTAGACGGCAAAGCTCAGATAGCTTTTGCCGCAGCAAAGGTCGTAGACCACCAGCGTTCCGTCGGCAGGGAGGTGGGGAACAATCCCCTCAAGATGCTCGAGAAAGCGATTGATCTGCCGGAATTTCGGCTGCTTTTTGTCGTGGATGCGCCCTGAGGCATCGCTGATCTCGAGGACGCGGAGGAAGGGCTCGTCACCGCGGAGGATGTGATTCTTCTTGCGGTCGAGGGCTTCGGGCGGCAGGGAGATTCCCGGGGTAGAAAGCGAGGAGGCGAGGGTGCGCGGAGCAAGGAGGGTCTCACGGCCCGAGGTGGCACGGCGGAATTCGGCGTCTCCCGAGGCCGTCAAGAGGTTGATCTGCGCGTACGGCGCGCACAGCGCGTCAAGCGCCGCGGCACCAAGCGGGAGCGTAAGACGGCGGTGAAAGACCTTGCCGTCGGCCTTGGTGGCCTCCAGCGCCAGCACCGTCTCCCCACGGAACAGGCAAAGGCGCCCCGTGACCTTCGGGGAGGTCTCGCCTCTCGGACGCGAGAGCACCAGGCGGCGGAGCGCGCCGCCCTCGGCGGCCAAGGTAATGAGCGCGAGAAGCTCGCCGTATTTACTGCTTTCCATCATTTTCCCCTGTTGTACGGTGGAAGGAGAACTTATTCTCCTCGTGACGCCAGAGGCGACCGATGTTCTTGCGGTGGCAGATGATGATGAGCAGACCGAAAAGGGCACCGAAAAGGACGATGCCGCCGTCAAAAAAATCCTTCTCATCTCCCGTAAAGACGAAGGACTGCATATAGCCCTGAAGCACAAGCGGGAGGAAGGCCCCTACCGAGATCGAGCCGAGCGAGATGTAGCGCGTCGCCCAAACGATCACGGCAAAGACTGCAAAAAGCACGAGAAACACGGGGGAAGCAAGGAAAAGGATGGCCGTGGCGGCACAAAGCACGCCCTTGCCGCCGTGGAAGCGATGGAAGATCGGCTTGATGTGGCCGATGACGCAGGCGAGTGCCGCAATCCAGCACATCGGGCTGAAGGAGAGAGCGGCGCGGTAGCGAAAGCCGCAGAAGGCACCGGCGACGGCAATGGCCAGCACGGTCTTGAGGATATCACCGAGGAGGGTGAAGACGGCAGCCCTTTTGCCATAGATACGGAACATGTTGGTAAGCCCTGCGTTGCCGCTTCCCTGCGTGCGGATATCCTTGTGATAGAGCGTGCGCGAGACGAGCACGGCACTGTTGATGCTGCCGAGGAGATAGCCGGCGATCGCCAGGATCGCTACAAGGTGGTAGGGGATCTCTGTGGCTCCCGGGCTGAATTTGACGGCGTAGAGGCCGTATTGAAGTATCTCTGTAAACATAACTTGTCACCTTATTAGGACGTTCGGCGCAAACGGCGTGGCGGGGCACACGTTTTGCGCAGTGGGCATTTGTTTCCTTCTCGGATGCTCCTGTCTGTGAACGGGAAAAAAGCATCTCATATTATTATATCAAAAATACAAGTAATGTCAAGGTGCGCCCTGCTTTTCTTTTAAAAGTTCTTGTTTTTTTCGGAGGTCTCTGCTATACTTTTTTTAGTATAAGAAAGGAGGAGCGTGCTGTGAAGGCGTCTCTTTCGCGTTTCTTTTTTGACGAGGGGATCGAGGCCTTCGGTGTTTTGCCGTACGAGGCCTGCCGCGTCACCAACCCCGCTCTGCTTTCACGCCGTGTCGCATTTTCGCCGCGGAGCGTGATCGTCTTTCTTATTCCTTATTATGCAGGGCCGTCAGACAACCTCTCGCTTTACGCGGTCAGCCGCGATTATCACCTCTATATGGAGGGGCTTTTTGTGCGCCTGACCGAGTATCTTCGCGCTGAATCTCCCGAGGGGGAGTTCTGCGCCTTTGCCGATCATTCTCCGATCGACGAGCGCCACGCCGCTGTGACGGCGGGGCTTGGAATGTATGGCGATAACGGGCTTCTCATCCACTCGAAATACGGCTCTCTCGTGTTTATCGGCGAGATGTTTTCGAGCCTTCCGCCACCCGAGGGAACGGTGCTTCACCCGGCGAGGGGATGCGAGCATTGCGGCGCCTGCCGCCGTGCCTGCCCGACGGGGGCTCTTTCGGGGCAGGGCGACTGCCTGTCCGAGATCACACAGCGAAAGGGCGAGCTCCCCGAGGAGGCCTTTGCTCTGATGCGCCGCTACCGTACCGTGTGGGGCTGTGACCGTTGCCAGACGGCGTGCCCGCATACTCGCCGCGCGATCGAGGCAGGGGTCATTACGCCGATCGGTTTCTTTCACGAGGCGCGCCTGCCGCATCTGAATACAGCAATCCTTGCCGCGATGTCCCCCGAGCAATTCAGGACCCGTGCCTTTGCGTGGCGCGGAAGGAAAACGATCGAGCGCAATCTTTTGCATTATGAGGGGAGAGAGGATTAATGCGGGCGGACGCTCTGCAGGGTATGCGAACCTACTTGCGCTCTGCGCAATAGCTTCTCAAACACCGGAAAGTCAAAAAGAAAGACCGCCGGATGGCGGTCTTTCTTTTTGGCCTACCCGATAGGATTCGAACCTACGACCTCAAGAGTCGGAGTCTTGCGCGCTATCCAGCTGTGCCACGGGTAGATGTGCGTGAATACTCTGCTATTATACCACAGGTTTTCGGAAAAGTAAACCGTTTTTTATATTTTTTGCCCCTGTTTTTTATGAAAAAAGTCTTGCGCCGCGCGCCGCGGTGTGCTATAATACTAAATATCTATTCAGTATGAGGTCTATTATGGCAATTCGCGTTGGTATCTACGGCTATGGCAATCTTGGCCGTGGCGTTGAGGCGGCACTTTCTACTGCGCCCGATATGGAGGCGGTCGGCGTGTTCACACGCCGTGACCCCTCATCCCTTAAGACAGTAACAGGCATTCCTGTGTTTTCGGCGGAGGCCGCGCTTTCGATGAAAAACGGGATCGACGTTATGATCCTCTGCGGCGGCAGCCGTACCGATCTCCCGGTGCAGACACCGGCGCTTGCTGCGCATTTCAATGTTGTCGACAGCTTCGATACACACGCTAAGATCCCCGAGCATCTGGCTGCCGTGGATGCCGCCGCAA
This sequence comes from Eubacteriales bacterium, assembly GCA_045586345.1. Lineage (GTDB taxonomy): Bacteria > Bacillota > Clostridia > Oscillospirales > CAG-272 > UBA1740. The sequence continues at coordinate 6,039 of JAZNAD010000104.1, read as the reverse complement.
GGCCGAACGGCAGGACTGCGATCATCTCTGTCGGCTGGGACCCCGGCCTCTTTTCTCTGGCACGCCTTTACGGCGGTGCTATCCTGCCGGACGGTCAGGACTACACCTTCTGGGGGCGCGGTGTCAGCCAAGGGCATTCGGATGCGATCCGCCGCGTGGCGGGGGTGCGCGATGCGCGTCAGTACACGGTTCCGGTAGAGAGCGCTCTTGAAGCCGTCCGCCGCGGCGAGGCGCCGACTCTTTCGGCACGGCAGAAGCACACGAGAGAATGCTACGTGGTGACCGAGGAGGGGGCAGATCTTGCCCGTATCGAGCGCGAGATCAAGACGATGCCCGATTACTTCGCCGACTACGATACCGAGGTCCATTTCATTTCCGAGGCTGAGCTCCGCGAAAAGCATAGGGGGATCCCCCATGGCGGATGCGTCATCCGCTCAGGGGTCACCGGTGTTGCCGCTAAAAATTCCCATGTCATTGAATACAGCCTGAGGCTCGATTCCAACCCCGAGTTCACCTCGTCGGTCCTTGTGGCCTATGCACGTGCTGCCGTCCGTCTGAACGGAGAGGGGGCCGTCGGTGCCAAGACTGTGCTGGATATCCCCCCGATCGTTCTTTCGCCGATCGACCGCGCGTCGCTTGTCGAGGCGCTTCTCTGACGGCGAATCCTCACCATTCCCGGAGACTAAAAAATATTTCATACATGCGGTAGCCCTCTGCGCCGCGAAGGAGAAAACTATGGAGATCAAACTCACAAGAAACGAAAATCCCGCCCCTCTGACTCCCGAGGATAAGCTTGGCTTTGGCCGCATTTTCACCGATCACATGCTTCTTTGGGATTGGGATTCCGAGCAGGGCTGGCACGATGCCCGCATCGTTCCCTTCGGCAACATCTCGCTGCATCCTGCCTCGACGGTGCTGCATTACGGTGCTGAGATCTTTGAGGGGCTGAAGGCCTACCGCCGCGCCGATGGCGGCATCCAGCTCTTCCGTCCGACAGAGAACATCCGCCGTCTCAATAATTCGGCTGAGCGCATGTGCCTGCCGCAGCTGGATGAGGCCGACCTTCTCGAGGCGCTGACTACCTTTGTCCGCCTTGAGGAGCGCTGGGTTCCGAAGAGCTTCGGCACCTCGCTTTACCTCCGTCCCTTCCTTTACGGGAATGACGAGCATCTCGGCGTTCACGCGGTGCATAGAGCGACCTTTGTTTTGATCGCCTCTCCCTCGGGGAGCTACTATGCTGAGGGCATCAACCCCGTTGGCATTATGATCGAGTCCGAGGATGTGCGCGCCGTGCGTGGCGGTACCGGCTATGCCAAGTGCGGCGGTAACTACGCTGCCTCGACCCGTGCGGGCGAGCGCGCGGCCAAGCGCGGCTATTCGCAGGTCCTGTGGCTTGACGGTGTTGAGCGCAAGTATATTGAAGAGGTCGGTGCGATGAACGTTATGTTCCGCATCGGTGACGAAATCGTCACGCCCGCCCTTTCCGGCTCGATCCTCCCCGGCATTACGAGAAAGAGCTGCATCGAGGTCCTTCGTTCGGAGGGCTACAAGGTCACCGAGCGCCTGATTTCGGTGGATGAACTGCTGGCCGCGCTTGAGGATGGCAGTCTGGTTGAGGCCTGGGGCTGCGGCACGGCCGCCGTCGTTTCGCCTATCGGTCGTTTTGCCTACGGAGACAAGGTCTACACTGTCGGGAACGGCGGCATCGGCGAGATCACGCAGAAGCTTTACGATATGCTGACCGGCATCCAGTGGGGAACCCGTCCCGATCCTCACGGCTGGGTCCTCCCCCTTTGATATAGCGAGAGCCAAAAAAGCGGTATCATAAACCCCGCTCGTTATGAGGCCGCGCTCCTCATGACGCTTCCTTTACGGGGACGTGCCGCGCGCCCCGGGATCTCCTCGGACATCGGGGGACCGGGTCATCCTTTTGACGATGCTCCTGTCCCTTCCGCGAGTGCCTAAGGAGAGGCTAAGACATCGGACATATCCAAAAACAACCGCCCTTTTTTGCGGTATCCGTAAAAGATAAAAAATTTACAATTCCTATTGCATTTTAAAATTCCCTATGTTATACTATACATAGATTAGCGGTGAAGCTCCGTTTTTTTGAACTTTTGTGGATACAGTGGAAATATACCGTTGCGCGTCGGCGGGTATTAAATATCATTCCTAAGGAGAAGTTTCTCATGAAAGCATTTGGCAATCTCATTTGGTTCCTTATCACAGGCTTTGTCACCGCCCTCGCGTGGTTCGTCCTCGGCATTGCTTGGTGTGTTACCCTCATCGGTATCCCCTTCGGCATCCAGGCCTTCAAGTTCGCGCGCCTTTCGCTCCTGCCCTTCGGCAAGGTCGTTGTCACGGACTTTGACAGACATCCCTTTATGAATATCCTCTGGAACCTCTTCGGCGGTATCCTGATGGTTCTTCTTTTCGGTGTGCTCGGCATTGTCTGGTGCGTTACCGTTATCGGTATCCCCTTCGGCAAGCAGTGCTTCAAGCTCGCCAAGCTCGCCTTTGCCCCCTTCGGTGCGATGGTTGACTGATCACAACACAAACAAAGGACAGACCCTTCTGTCCTTTTGTTTTTGCGGCGCCGCTCCTCCTTGCCTTGCTTTTGGGAATGGCGCTCCCCTCATCCCGGATATCCGCGCCCTATGGGCGGGTATTAATATTACATTATAAGGAGACTCTCTTATGAAATTCATTGGCAACCTTCTCTGGTTCATCTTCACCGGTCTTGCCACCTCGCTTATGTGGTTCTTCCTGGGCCTTGGCTGGTGCATCACCATCGTTGGTATCCCCTTCGGCATTCAGGCCTTCAAGTTCGCGAAGCTGTCGCTCTTCCCCTTCGGTAAGGTGGTTGTCGCCAACTTCGGTAAGCATGCCATTCTGAACATTCTTTGGTTCATTCTCGGCGGCTTTGCCCTTGCCCTCACCTTCTTCTTCGTTGGTCTTATTTGGTGCCTTACCATCATCGGCATCCCCTTCGGCAAGCAGGCCTTCAAGATGGCAAAGCTTGCGATCGCTCCCTTCGGTGCGACGGTGGCGTGATCAAGCAAAAAAGAAAGGACAGATGCAGGCTGTCCTTTCTTTTTTTGTGAAAATCCCTTGATTTGTGGGGAGAACGGTGCTACAATAATACTATCTTTTTTCCGAGGTCTTTTCTATGTTTATGCTGGGTACGATCGTCAACGCCGCCGCGATTGCCGTCTTCGGTGTACTCGGATCCTTCCTGAAGAAAGGGGTCCCCGAGCGGATCGCGAGGACTGTGGTCTTTGGTGTGGCACTTTGTGTTATCTTCATCGGCATCACGGGTGCGATCGGGGGATATGCCGATTTTACCGCCGGCAACGAGCTTTTTGGCGATTACGGCATGCTCTTTATCATCCTGTCGGTCGCGCTTGGCGGGTTGATCGGCGAGCTGATCGATATTGACCGTGCCATCAATCGCCTCGGCGCCTGGGTCGAACGCAGGTTGGTGCGCGGAGAAAGCGGGGAAGCGGTCGGTCGCTCCTCGATCGCTGCCGGCTTTGTTAACTGTACGATTCTCTTTTGTGTTGGCTCTATGGCGATCCTAGGCGCGATCGAGGATACCGGCACGGGAACTCCGGACATCCTGTTCTCGAAGTCGGTGCTTGATGCGATCTCGGTGCTTGTGATGGCAACCACCATGGGCATTGGCTGTGCGCTCTCTGCCATCCCCGTTTTTCTCTATCAGGGCTTCTTCTCGCTTCTCGCCCTCCTTTTTCTCGAAGGAATGCCGATCCCGGTGATGGGGGCGCTTTCAACCGCCGGCTCACTCATCATCGTTGCCATCGGCACGAACATGCTCGGTGTCACCAAGATCAAGACCGCCAACTTCATACCGGCCGTCTTCCTTCCCCTTCTCACCGCATTTTTTCTTTAATGAAGAAAGCCCGAACGGCATCTGCCTGCCACAGATCGCCGCCAGGGATTTTTTTATGCTTTGTCGAAGGTTTTCTGAAAACGAAATGTTTTCTTTACAGCTTTATGCTGACCTCGCCGGCGCGCAGACGGCGCTCACCGCTCGCGGTGCGCACGAGGAGTGCCCCGTCGTCGCCGATGGCCTCGGCGACACCCTCCAGGGTCTGCTCGCCGACGGTGGCCGTTACGCGCCGACCGAGAACGACCGAGCGACGGCGGTAATCCTCGAGGAAGCTGCTGTCAAGCAGGGTAGGGAGGCGGTCGAAAAAGACGTCGAGAATGGCCGCCGCCAGCACGTCAGCCTCGGGCGGTGTTGCCGTATCGCCGATCGCGGCGGCGATGCCCGCAAGGTGAGGGGGGAGTGCGCCGCTCGTAAGGTTCACGCCGATCCCCACCACCGCGAAGGCCAGATGCCCGTCGGGGGTGAACTCTCCCTCGGTCAGAATGCCCGCGATCTTGGCCTCGCCGATGCGGAGGTCGTTGACCCACTTGATCCCCACCGTAACCTCTGCCGTCGCTTCAACGGCCTCGGCCGCGGCCAGGGCGGCGTAGGGGGTCAGAAGCGGGACACGGTCGTCGGGAAGATCGCGCCGCAGCAAAAGACTCATATAGAGTCCCGCTCCCTCGGGGGAAGAAAATTCGCGCCCGAGGCGCCCGCGCCCTGCAGTCTGTGTACATGCGATCACGGCAGTACCCTCGGGGGCACCGGCCCTCGCCATTTCATGCAGAGTGGTGTTGGTGGACGCCAGCGAGGAAAAGACGTGCACACGGCATGGCACGTCATGCTTTAGCAGGGAAGTGATCCTCTCCTCGGTCATTGCATACCTCCTTGGCTTTTCCTTTATATTTTATCACGCGCACGCGTAAAAGTAAATAGGAGAGTGCCCTCTTTTGAGTGAAAGGGCATTTTCTTTTTTAGAAGATCGGGGAGATCGCAGCCTCATGCGCAGCACGTAGCTCCCTGCGCAGCTGAGCCTATCCATACGGCCGCAGGGTACCGTAGCGGAGTGCTTTTTTTTGATGCTTTTTCTCCTTGGCACGGCGGCGTGGGTGTGGCGAGCGGGCCTGACGGACGCGTCCGATGGTGTTGCTGAACGAAGGATCCTTCAAAATTTACAAAGCGGATATTTATTTTTTACAAAAAATTTACATTTCCAAAAAGGAGATAATTTTTCGGGATTTTTCCATAAAATGCTTGACATATCGAAACCTCTATGATATAATATTGAATTGCCTAATGTTTGCTTGTCCTTATTATTATATTAGTAAGAAAAAGGGACAGGAGACGAGAAAAACATCAATTTTTCGCCACGGAATGTGGGCGCATTCCTGTGCCACCGGCGGGGTGGCGAAGGCGAAACTTTATGAAACGGAGTGATTCTACGATGCTGAAACCCCAAAAGCTCGGAAAAACCACAAGACTCAGCTTCTCCAAGATCAATGAGGCTTTGGAGATGCCGAACCTCATCGATGTACAGAAGAAGTCCTTCGAGTGGTTCTGCAAGGAAGGTATGATGGAGGTCCTGCGCGACTCCTCTCCCATCAACGACCATTCGGGCAATCTTTCCATTGAGTTTGTCGATTTCACGATTGAAAAAACGCCGAAGTATTCGGTGGAGGAGTGCAAGGAACGCGACACGACCTATGAGGCTCCCCTCAAGGTGCTTGTCCGTCTTGCCAACAAGGAGACCGGTGAAGTCAAGCAGGACCTGATCTACATGGGTAACATCCCGCTGATGACCGATTCGGGTACCTTTGTCATCAACGGTGCCGAGCGCGTTATCGTTTCCCAGATCGTGCGTTCTCCCGGTATGTACTACAAGTCTCTCCTCGATAAGGCGGGCAACCGCAGCTACAGCGTGGCTGTTATTCCTTACCGCGGCTCTTACCTTGAGTATGAGACCGATGCCCAGAACATCGTCTACGTCAAGATCGACAAGGCGAGGAAGCTCCCTGTGACGGTCCTTGTGCGTGCTCTTGGCGTCGAGAGCGATGCCGAGATCCTTGAGATGTTCGGTAACGAGGAGCTGATCTCGGCGACCTTTGCGAAGGACGAGTGCGCGCGCTTTGCTGAAGAGGACAGCTGCACCC
>JAZNAD010000103.1:0-4728 GCA_045586345.1 Eubacteriales bacterium | reverse complement strand
ACCGAATTCCCATAAAAAGTAAACCCTCCGCTCCCCACCCCACTGCACCGCGGAACGCCAAGGACACTGCCTCCTGCCACCTCCTTGACTGCCTCCTTGACTGCCTCCTTGACTACCTCCTGCCACCTCCTCCGCTGCCTCCGCGCCGCAAGAGCGTTTCCTTCCCATATAATATATATAAAGGCGCCCTGCAAACCTTTCGTTCCATCACCTCCGCCCAAGAACGCAAAAACCGCGTCCTACGGGTCAACCAAAACAATTTTGTAAATAAAACCTTACGAGGAAACCATGCTTTACAATACCGTTCTTGAAGCCATCGGCAACACTCCCTTGATCCGCCTTCGGAAGCTCGTCCCCGAGGACAGCGCCGAGGTCTTAGTGAAGTATGAGGCGCTGAATGTCGGCGGCTCGATCAAGACCCGCACCGCCTTCGCCATGCTCACAGCCGCGGCGCGCGAGGGCAAGCTCACCCCCGACTCGATCGTGGTCGAAGCGACCAGCGGCAACCAGGGCATCGGCCTTGCACTCTGCGGTGCCGTTCTCGGCTATCGCACCGTGATCGTCATGCCCGACTCGGTCAGCGTTGAGCGCCGCCTCCTTGTCGAGCAGTACGGCGCCGAGGTGCGCCTCGTCCATGATGACGGCGACATCGGCAAGGCCATCCGTGAATGTCAGGAGACCGTCGATGCCATGGCCGCCGCCGACCCGAAGGTCTTTGTGCCGGCACAGTTCGACAACCCCGAAAACCCGAGGATCCACGAGACGGCGACCGCCGCCGAGATCCTCCGCGATGCCGGCGGACCGATCGACGCCTTTTGCTCGGGCATTGGCACGGGCGGCACGCTGACCGGCATTGCCCGCATTCTGAAAAAGGAAAATCCGGCGACCCTCGTTGTCGCCATCGAGCCCGAGGAGGCCGCCATCCTGTCGGGCGGCACGATCGGCACCCACCTGCAAATGGGCATCGGTGACGGCATCGTACCGTCGATCCTCGATGCCTCGGTCATTGACGAGATCGCCCTCGTCGGTGACGAGGAGGCCCTCGCCACCGCCCGTCGCCTCGCCGCCGAGGAAGGTCTCCTCTCGGGCATCTCGGGCGGCACCAACGTGGCCGTCGCCCTCCGCCTCGCCGCCCGTCTCGGGAAAGGCCACCGCGTGGTGACGATCCTCCCCGATACTGGTGAGCGCTATTTCTCCACCCCCCTTTTCACGGGATAAAATCGCGCTCTTCCGCGGAGCCGAACACAACCGTGCTCGCCGACCGCCTTTGGTCGCCTTCGCAGTGTCCGTCTCCACGAAATAGCATCAATTTTATCTCCGTGAAAAGTCTCCCCGCTCGGGCTAAAACCGCGCTCTTCGCCGCCGAGGAGGACAACCGTGCTCGGCGTACGCCCTTGTACGCCTTCGCAGTGTCCGTCTCCACGAAATAGCATCAATTTTATCTCCGTGAAAAGTCTCCCCGCTCGGGCTAAAACCGCGCTCTTCGCCGCCGAGGGCTTAGCCTCTCTCCCCCCCATTTGCGCCCCGGCGCAACCTACCCCATCTCCATCCTACACAACCGAGGTATCGTTATGAAGATCACGACCCTTCTGAAGAAAAAAACTCTCTCGCTCTCCTTCGAGGTCTTCCCACCGAAGACCGAGACCGCCCTTGAGAGTGTCCGCAGCGCCACCGAGGAGATCGCGGCGCTCTCGCCCGCCTTCATGAGCGTGACCTACGGCGCCGGCGGCGGCACCAGCCGCTATACCCTCGATATCGCTAAGAACATCGAGGCGCGCTACGGCGTCCCCACCCTCGCTCACCTCACCTGTGTCTCCTCGACCAAGGAGACCGTCGCCGCCCGCATCGCCGACCTTAAGGCCGCCGGCATCGAGAACGTCATGGCCCTGCGCGGCGATATCCCGAGGGAGCTCGAGGGCGCCGACCGCTCGGCCTGGGACTTCCGCCACGCCGTGGAGCTCGTCCGCTCCCTCCGCGCCGCCGGCGACTTCTGCATCGGCGGTGCCTGCTATCCCGAGATCCATCCCGAAAGCACCGACCGCCGCGAGGATATCCGCTACCTCCGTGAGAAGGTCGAGGCCGGCTGCGATTTCCTCACCACCCAGATGTTCTTCGACAACGCGCTCTTGTATAGTTTTCTTTACCGCATCCGTGAAGAAGGCATCACTGTGCCCGTAATTCCCGGCATTATGCCTATCACAAACGGCAACCAGGTCGAGCGCGCCATCCGCCTCTCGGGCTCGCTCATGCCCCAGCGCTTCAAATCGCTCGTTGACAAATTCGGGAGCGATCCGCGCGCCATGATGCAGGCGGGCATCGCCTACGCGACCGATCAGATCATCGACCTCTTTGCAAACGGCGTGACGAACGTCCACGTCTATACCATGAATAAGCCCGAGGTGGCGCGCGGCATCCTCCGGAACCTCTCGGATATCCTCGGCAAATGACCCCCGTCAGGACGCGCACCTATCCGCCACCGCCCCTCGACCGCCGCGAGGTCCTGCGCTACGCACGCTCGGGAGACGGGGATGAAGCCGCCCTCCGGCTCCTATCCGAGCTCGTCGGCGAGGCCGACTCTCTCTTTACCTACCGCGTGGCCTATCGCACCCTCCCCGTCGCCATCGACGGGGCCACCGTGACCCTCGGGCCCGTGAATGCCGCCTCCTCGTCGCTCGCCGCCCGTCTTGCGGGATGCCGCGAGGCGATCCTTATGGCCGCCACCGTCGGCCACGCGATCGACCGCCGCCTTGCGCGCTACACCCGCACCTCGCCCGCCCGCGCCCTCCTCCTCTCGGCCCTCGGCTCCGAGCGCTGTGAAGCCCTCGTCGAGACCTTCCTCGCCGATCTTGCCGCCGGCGGCCTTACCCTCACCAAGCGCTTCTCCCCGGGCTACGGCGATCTCCCCCTCGCCCTCCAGCGCGACCTCCTCCCCCTCGTCGAGGCCGAGCGCACCCTCGGCATCACTCTCTCAAGCGGAGATCTGATGTCCCCCACAAAGTCCGTTACCGCCATCATTGGAATACAACCGTGATCCTGGAGCCGCTATGAACTTCCGACAATTTCTCAAAGAAAGCCTCGTCCGCCTTGACGGCGGCATGGGCACCCTTCTCCAGGCCGAGGGCCTCCGCCCGGGCGCCTCGCCCGAGCGCTTCTGCCTCGACCGCCCCGAGACCGTGACCGCCATCCACCGCGCCTACCTTGACGCCGGCAGCCACGTCATCTCGACCAACACCTTCGGCGCGAACCTCCTCCACTTCGATGAGGACGAGCTCGATGCCGTGATCGGCGCCGCCGTCGGGTGTGCGCGCCGCGCGATCGCCGAAGCCGGCCGCGAGGCCGATGCCTTCGTCGCCCTCGATATCGGGCCGACGGGGCGCCTCCTCGCCCCCCTCGGCGACCTCGACTTTGAGGAGGCCGTCGCGCTCTTTGCGGCCACCGTGCGTCTTGGTGTCAGGCACGGCGCCGACCTCGTCCTCATCGAAACGATGAACGACTGCTACGAAACGCGCGCCGCCCTCCTCGCCGTGAAGGAAACCTGCGATCTCCCCGTCATCGTCACGAACGCCTATGGGGCCGATGGCAAGCTCATGACCGGCGCCACCCCCGAGGCCATGGTCGCCATGCTCGAGGCGATGGGCGCCGATGCTGTCGGTGCCAACTGCTCGCTGGGGCCGCGCGCCCTCGCTCCCGTCGCCGATCGCCTCCTCGCCGCCGCCTCGGTTCCCGTCGTCATGAAGCCGAACGCCGGCCTCCCGCGCGCCGAGGACGGTGCTACCGTCTACGATCTCGATGCGGCGGCCTTCGCCGCCGAGGTAGCCGAGCTCGTCGCACGCGGCGTGCGTGTTATCGGCGGCTGCTGCGGCACGACCCCCGCCTATATCGCCGCCCTGACCGCCGCGACAGCGACCGCCGCGCCCTCTCCCATCACCGAAAAAACGGCCACCGTCGTCTCCTCCTATACCCACGCCGTCACCTTCGGCGAGCGCCCCCTGCTCATCGGCGAGCGCATCAACCCGACGGGCAAAAAGCGCTTCCGTGAGGCCCTCCTCTCCCACGACATCGGCTATCTCCTCCGGGAGGCCGTCAGCGAGGAGGAGGCAGGCGCCGATATCCTTGACGTCAATGTTGGCCATCCCGAGATCGACGAGACAGCCCTCCTTGCCGAGGCCGTCACCGAGATCCAGGCCGTGACCGCCCTTCCGCTTTGCATCGACTCCTCGTCGCCCGAGGCCATGGAGGCCGCCCTGCGCCGCTATAACGGCAAGCCCCTTGTCAATTCGGTCAGCGGCAAAAAGGAAAGCCTCGAGGCCGTCCTCCCCCTCGTCAAAAAATACGGCGGCGCCGTCATCGCCCTGACCCTTGATGAAGACGGCATCCCCGCGACCGCCGCAGGCCGCCTCGCCATTGCCGCGCGCATCCTCGAGGCTGCCGCCGCCTACGGCATCAAGCGGAAGGACGTCATCTTCGATACCCTGACCCTGACCGTCAGCGCCGACCCGACCGCCCCCCGCGCGACCCTAGATGCCCTCACGGCCGTCGGGCGCGAGCTCGGCTGCCACACCTCGCTCGGGGTCTCGAACGTCTCCTTCGGTCTGCCGTCGCGCGATACCGTGAACGCCACCTTCTTCGCCATGGCGCTCGAGCGCGGCCTCTCGGCCGCCATCATGAATCCGCATTCCCCCGAGATGATGCGTGCCTATTACGCCTTCCTGGCGCTCACGGGCAAGG
>JAZNAD010000102.1:0-16933 GCA_045586345.1 Eubacteriales bacterium | reverse complement strand
CATCGCATCCATTGTAAAGCGCCCCGTGATAAGATCAAAGAGCGATTCCCATACCATCCGCACAGTCATCGTAGAACGGAAGAAGGCGTGGCGGAGGACCGAGCCAAGCGTACCGCGCTCGGTAGCGAGATAAAAATCGCGGCCGCCGAGGCGCTGACCGCTCTCCTCGTAGGTGGGAAAAACAAAGTCCTCGAAGATCAGCACCCGACCGTCGCGCTCAACGGTCAGGGTCACAGGCTCAATGCCGCGCCGCATGATCTCGTAATCAAGCTGTGCACCGATGCGCACCCGGCGGTTATCCACCTTAAGGATAATGTCGCCCTCACGCAGCCCTGCCTCGTAGCTGTGCATAACGCTCCCATCCTCTCGCACGGGGAAGGAGTCGATCATCGGCATTGTAAGGCTCGTACCCGCGACCAGAGATACGCAAAGCAGCATCATAAGGAAGCCGAAAACAAGGTTAGTCACGCCTCCCGTGGCCATCACGATGAGACGCTGCCACACCGGCTTCTTGTTGAGGGCGTTCGGGTCGTCCGAGACCTCGTCTTCACCGGCCATGCTGACATAACCGCCGATCGGCAGAAGGCAAACCTTGTAAACAATACCTGTCTTTTTCGAGGTGTGCGACAGGATACGTGGCCCCATGCCGATAGAAAAATCCTTAACGGTGACGCCAAAAAGCCGCGCCGTCAGGAAGTGGCCGCATTCGTGCATCGTTATCATCAGCCCAAAGGCGAAGACGGCGAGAAGGATGTAGAGAAAGATCATGGATTACCCTTTCTTATATCTTGGGACGAGATCGGTGGCATAGGCGCGCGCTTCTCTGTCCTTCGCAAGGATCTCGTCAAGTGCTTCGGCCCTGTGACCGACCGCCGCAAGCGTTTCGGCGACGATCTCGGAGATCGCAAGGAAGCCGATCTCGTCGCGGAGGAAGGCGGCGACCGCCACCTCGTCGGCAGCGTTAAGGATCGCGGGTGCCGCACCGCCAAGCTCCAGCGACCGATAGGCAAGGTCGAGGAGAGGAAACGCCTCGCGATCGGGGCGCTCGAAGGTGAGCTTCCCGAGGGCAAAGAGGTCGAGCGAGGGGGCGGCGACAGCCGTCCTCTCGGGATAAGTGATAGCGTAGCGGATGCAGCTGCGCATATCGGGGAGCGACATCTCGGCAATGACGGTAGTATCAATATATTCCACTGCCGAGTGGATTATACTCTCGGGATGAACGACCACCTCGACCTGCTCCGGGCGCACGTCAAAAAGGCGCACCGCCTCAATGACCTCAAAGCCCTTGTTGGCAAGCGTCGCCGAATCGACCGTGATCTTGGCGCCCATCTGCCAGGTGGGATGCGCCAGCGTCTCGGCACACGTGACCGATACCAGCTGCTCACGCGAAAAGCCGCGGAAGGGACCGCCGGAGGCCGTCAGAAGCAAGCGCTTTATCTCACTGTGCTTCCCCGCCGACAGCGATTGGAAGATAGCGCTATGCTCGCTGTCCACCGGTAGAATCTCGGCACCTGTGGCAGCAGCACACTCACGCAGGATCTCGCCCGCCACCACCATCGACTCCTTATTGGCAAGCGCAAGACGCGCCCCCCTGTCGGCCACAGCGAGTGAGGGGAGGAGCCCTGCACTCCCGAGGATCGAGTTCAGATAAACGTCGGCGTCGGTGTCGGCGATCGCTTCAAGGAGAGCCTTCTCTCCCGCCAGCACCTTGGTATCGGTATCGGCAAGACGAACAGCAAGATCGCGCGCGGCCGCGTCATCGGTCATGACTGCAGTGCGCGGCATAAGGCGGCGCGCCGCCGCCTCCAGCGCCGTCACCGAACGGCAGGCCGATACGAGAGGAACGTCAAGACCTAACTCCTCGGCGACATCCATTGCCTGTCGGCCGATCGAGCCGGTCGCGCCGAGGATCGCCAGCGACTGTTTTCTTTTCATAGCATCTCCTTTGCGTGAGAAAAAGGTTGCCGCCCACGGGGAGCGGCAAGCCGAAGCATCTTAAACGAAGAGCGCCACCGAGCTCCCAAGCATCGAGAGAAAGAGGATGAGCGGCGCCGTGGCAATGACCGAATCAAAGCGGTCGAGAACGCCGCCGTGCCCCGGGAAGATCCTCCCGTAATCCTTGACACCGTACTCACGCTTGATGGCCGACAGCGCAAGATCTCCAATCTGCGAGACCACCGAAACGGCAAGGCCACAGAGCGCAAGCGCCCAGTAGCGGGGCGCAAAGCCGGCATTCGCAAGAATAAGACCGTAGAGCAGGAAGACACCGACGGCAAACAGAATACCGCCAAGGCTCCCCTCCACCGTCTTCTTGGGGCTGATGACGGGAGCGAGCTTATGCTTTCCGAGAAAGCGCCCGGTGAAATAAGCAAAGGTATCGGTCACCCACGCACCGACATAGGGCAGAAGGAACAGGTACACCCCGTTCGGCAGATCGCGCAGAAGCACCATCGCAGAGAAGGCCACCGTCAGATAAAAGCATCCGCCAAGCACCCCCATAAGACTCCCGTAGGAGACCCTTCCCGGACGGAAGACCGCCGTCGCAAAGAGGTAAAGGGCCAGAAGGAAGAAGGCCACCGCGATATAAGTCAGATGGCGCTCAGGGGTCGCGGTATAGCGGGCAAGAAGGCTGAACGCCCCGGCAAAGGGGATGGCGATCAGGAGGCAGGGGTCACGGTGAAGCCCCATGCAGCGCAGAAGCTCAAACGAGGCAAGAGTCGCCAAAAGCGCCATCGCGATCGGATACAGAACAAGCTCCGAGAACCAAAGGATCGGAACAAAGACGGTCAGCATCACCGCCGCCGTAAGGATCCTCGTCTTCATTTGACACCTCCGAAGCGACGGGTGCGTCCGATATACGCGCGCACGGCCTCATCGACGTCCGTGGCATCCATATCCGGCCAGAGACGGTCGGTGAAATATAATTCGGCATAAGACGCCTGCCAAAGCAGGAAGTTGGAAAGGCGCTCCTCCCCCGCCGTCCGCACGATCATATCGGGGTCGGGAGACGCCGATGTATAGAGATGGGCCGAGATCTCGGCCTCCGAGACCGTCTTACCCTCAGCGAGCAACGCCTTGACGGAGTGGACGATCTCATCCCTGCCGCCGTAATTGATGGCAAGGTTCAGGGTAAAGTCCGAGCCGCGTGCGGCTGACTCACGCTCAAGATCCTCCATCTTCCGACGAAGCTCCTCGGAAAGCGGAGCCTTGTCGCCGAGAAAGACAAAGCGGGCGTCGTAGTTATCCATGTCGCTCCGGATGCTCTCAAGATAACGGTCGAAGAGCTTCATCAGCGCATCGACCTCCTCGCGGGGGCGGCTCCAGTTCTCGGTCGAGAAGGCATAGACCGTCACCGTACGGATCCCAAGCTCACGGCAACGGCGAAAGACGCGGCGGCAGGCCTCGGCTCCCGCAGCATGCCCCGCCGAACGGGGGAGACCGCGGCGCTTCGCCCAGCGGCCGTTCCCGTCCATAATAAAGGCGATATGAGAAAGACGCCCAGAGAGCTCGGTGTCTTCCTTTCTTTTGCGAAACAGTGCCATCAGATCTCCATGATCTCGCGGTCCTTCGCCGCGGTCACACCGTCGATCTCCTTGATGTACTTATCGGTGAGATCCTGGACCTGCTTGTCACCCTGCTTGGCCTCGTCCTCGGTCAGCTCACTGTTCTTTTTCTTGGCCTTAATGGCATCGTTGGCGTCGCGGCGGATGTTGCGGATCGCCACCTTGGCGTCCTCGCCCATCTTCGCCACCTGCTTGGCCATCGTGCGGCGGGTCTCCTCGGTCATCGCCGGGAAAATAATGCGGATGCAGGAGCCGTCGTTCTGCGGATTGAGGCCCAGGTCGGAGGCAAGGATCGCCTTCTCGATCGCCTTCAGCTGGCTCTTATCCCAGGAGTTGATGACGAGGGTACGGGCATCGGCCACCTTCATCTCGGCCACCTGGTTGATGGGGGTCGGCGAGCCGTAGTAGTCGATCGTGATCTTGGAAAGGACGTCGGGGCTGGCGCGGCCAACGCGCAGAACAGCCAGCGACTTGGCGTAGGACTCTACGCTCTTCTTCATTTTCGCTTCGTATTCGGCAGTCTCAAATTTCATGGGGATTCTCCTTCTATGTCAATATTTTTTAACCGGTGATCAGGGTGCCGAGCTCCTCGCCCATTACGGCGCGGTAGATGTTATCGGGATCGTCAAGCCCAAAAACGAGCGTCGGCATTTTGTTGTCCATCGAAAGGGCGGTCGCCGTCGTATCAATGACACGCAGGCCGCGCGCCAGCACCTCGGCATAGGTGATCCTATCAAGCTTCACGGCAGTCGGATCGGTCTTCGGGTCGGCGGTGTAAACACCGTCGATGTTTTTCGCCATCAGAACGGCGTCCGCACCGATCTCCACAGCGCGGAGCGCCCCCGCCGTATCGGTCGAGAAGTAGGGGCGGCCAAGCCCCCCGGCGAAGATAACGACGCGCCCGGCCATAAGGTGCGCTACGGCGGCATCCCGCGTGTAGTACTCACCGATCTCGGGCATCTGGATCGCGCACATCACGCGCGTGTCGATCCCTGCGCGGATGAAGGCGTCAGAGAGCGCCAGTGCATTGATCGCGGTGGCAAGCATCCCCATGTAGTCGCCGCGGGTGCGGTCCATCCCCACCCCCTGGCGGCCGCGCCAGATGTTGCCGGCACCCACGATCACCCCGATCTCCACGCCCTCGGCAAGACAGCGGGAAAGCACCCCTGCCACGCGCCCGACGAAGGCATCATTGATGATCCCGTCGCCCCCGGCGGCAAGCGCCTCCCCTGAGAGCTTCAGTAAAATGCGTTTGTATTTCGGCTGCATAGTCGTCTCTTTTCCGGGGGACTCCCCCTTTTGGATTCGGCGCTTCGGCCGTGGCGAAATTCTATATAATATTATACTATAACGCGCGCGCGTTTGCAAGAGAAAATTTTTATGGGCCGCGAGAAATTTAATTCACACTCCACCGACAAAACTCGTATTTAGTAAAGAATACTTTGTGCCATTCCGGCCGGATCTTGCGACGAAAAAGAAAAAAGCACTCTGCAGAGAGTGCTTTTTTCGCGATCATTGGATCAATTACTTCACCATCTTGGCGATCTCTTCCGCGAAGTTCTCCTCGCGCTTCTGGATGCCCTCGCCCTTATCGAAGCGATGGAAGGCAGTGATCTTGATGGCACCGCCGAACTCCTTGGCACAGGCGGCAACGTACTTGCCGACGGTCAGGGAGTCATCCTTAACGTACGCCTGCTCGGTGAGGCAGTTATTCTCGTAGAACTTGCCAAGCTTGCCGTTGATGATACCGGCAAGAACGTTCGCGGGCTTGCCGGCGAACTTGGGATCCTGCTCCATCTGCTTGGTGAGGATCTCGCGCTCCTCCTCGATGACCAAGGCAGGAACGGCGGCGCGGTCCACGTACTGCGAGGGGATCGCGGCAGCCTGGAGAGCGATGTTCTTGGCGAACTCGGCGAAGCCTTCGTTGGCAACGGCAGCATCATCGGCCTCGAAGCAGATGATAACGCCGGTGGCACCGCCACCGTGGACGTAGGTGCTGACAACGCCGTCAACAATGATGAAGCGGCGGAGGCTCAGCTTCTCACCGATCGTGTAGGTCTTCTCCTGAAGAGCGGCCTCCACGGTCTCACCGTCAGCCATGGTCTTGGTCATCAGATCCTCAACCGAGGCGGGACGGGTGGCGATAATGGTCTCAAGCACGCTTCTGACGAAAGCGCGGAAGGTCTCGTTCTTGGCAACGAAGTCGGTCTCGGAGTTGACCTCGATCATCGCGGTGGTGTTACCGACGGTGAGGATGTCCACAACACCCTCAGCGGCAATACGGCTCTGCTTCTTGGCGGTGGCGGCCATGCCCTTCTCGCGAAGGACCTTGAGGGCCTCCTCCATGCTGCCGTTAGCCTCCTCAAGAGCGCGCTTGCAATCCATCATACCGCAGCCGGTCTGCTTTCTAAGCTCGGCTACGTCCTTTGCGGTAAATGCTGCCATTTGTCTTTCCTCCTTGCTTACTCAGCGGCCTCGTCGGTCGCTTCGGTGGGGGCGGCATCCTCGGTGCCGTCGGTCAGCTGCTCACCACCGCGGCCCTCGATCACGGCATCGGCAAGCGTCGAGCCGATGAGCTTGATGGCGCGGATGGCGTCATCGTTACCGGGGATGATGTAATCGGCATCGTCAGGATCGCAGTTGGTATCGACGATAGCGATAACGGGAATACCGAGCTTCTTCGCCTCAAGAACGGCGATGTGCTCCTTACGGGTGTCAACAACGAAGATGGCGGAGGGGAGGGTATCCATTTCCTTAATCCCGCCGTAGTTCTTCTCGAGATCCTCGATCTCCTTCATCTTCTGGGCGGCTTCCTTCTTGGGGAGCAGGTTGAAGGTGCCGTCCTCCTGCATCTTCTCAAGCTCCTTCAGGCGGTTGATGCTCTTACGGATGGTCTTGAAGTTGGTCAGCATACCGCCGGGCCAACGGACGTTCACGTAGTACATACCGCACTTCTTGGCATCCTCCTTGATGCTGTCGGCGGCCTGCTTCTTGGTACCGACGAAGAGGATCGTACCGCCCTCCTCGGCGATCTGCTTGACGAAGGCGTAGGCCTCCTCAAACTTCTTCACCGTCTTCTGCAGGTCGACAATGTGGATCCCGTTTCTCATGGTGAAGATGTACTCCGCCATCTTGGGGTTCCACTTTTTGGTGGGGTGGCCGAAATGGACACCGGCTTCAAGCAGCTGCTTGATCGAGATTACGAACATTTTCATGTCCTCCTTCTGGTTTTTCCGCCACAGGAGGTCGTTTGTGCCAAGACCCTTTCGAGCACCGTCGGCACACCCTTCCTGTGTGAGAATTTTTGTACTCGCGTTTCGCGAGCCTTTGATAGGATATCATATTTTTCCCTCGCGCGCAAGAGGATTTTCGAAGTTCACAAAAAATTTACATTTTCTCCCCCGTTTTTCTGCCGAGCAACGGCTTTTGTACTGATTTTTTCCAATCTGTTACCAAAGTATGAAAAAGGGCGCTTTCCGGAGGGCGATCCTATGCCGAGATCCTTCCTCTGTCTGCCGCACAGCTGCATCTCATATGAAAAAAGCGCCCGGATCGGATGTTCGCCGCCGAACGAAAGGGCCGGACACACGGTGCTGTGTGTCCGGCCTTTTTCATACCTTCCCCTTGCGGCGGCGGCAGGACCGCTCAATGCAGGGGAGGTCGATCCCGTCGATGAGGATGATGTCCTCGCCGATCTTCTGTATCTTATCCCAGGGAATGACGAGCGACTCGCCCTTTTTGATCCCGAGCAGTCCCCCCTCGGCACAAACGACGATGGCGGTGATGCGCCCGTCGCAGACGTCAAACTCGATCTCGAACACGTAGCCGAGACGCCGACCGTCCGAGACACAGATGACCTCCTTATCGCGAAAATCCTCGCTGTTGCAAGATGCCATGCTTCTTCCTCCTTACATCGTGATGCTTTCAAAAAAAAGACGGCGCAGGCGTGCATAGACACGCGGTGCACACGCGGACGGCAGGGGATTCTCCCCACGGCCGCATTCGAGGGTGAACGAGGGGATACCGAGCACTCCGCCCGCCCAGTCGGTGAGCCCACCGTAGGCCGCCGCTCCCTCGGGGGCTTTGACCTCATAGCGCGACAGTCGACCGAAGCGACGGGCGATCGTCCGGGCACCGCGCCCCGCGTAATAGATCTCCTCGCCCTGCGTATGCAGGGTAAGGATCAAGGAGGGGGAGATCGCGCGAACAAAGCCCGCGAGTGCGGCCGTCTCGGGCTCGGAGAGAGGAGCCTCGCCGGCGTAGCGCGTCGGGCCGCCACCTATAATGCCGAAGGAGGGCTCAAGGGCCTTGTATTCGGCAAAGCCGGCATCGTAATTATGATTGAGATCCACACCGCGCGCATTGGCCTGCCAATGCGAGAAATCTCCTTCTGTCACCATCCTTGCACGGCGCTCGGCCAAGGGGTCGTCGCCCCCCACCCCGAGGTGGATGGCCACCCCGTCGGGGTTGAGCATTGGCACAAAGGCCAGCATCCGATGCCCGAGCAGAAAGCCGAGGTCAAGCCCGTAGGGGCGCGCCCCCTCGGCGTGCGCCTCGCACAGCTCACGAAGAAACTCGAGAAGCAGGCGCGAGGTCAGCCATTCGGTGGCGTGGTGCGTCGCTACGTAAAGCAGCTTGCGCCGTCCGCGCCCGAGAAGCAGCAGCGGCAGTCGCCGCCCGAGAAGCGACGTTCCTAACGTACGCAGAGATAGGGTAGGATACGCCTCAAGGAGGCTTTGAAGCTCGGTCTCCAGTCGGTCGGGGGTAAGCACCGCATCTCGTTCCATAGCATCTCCCTTCTTTCATTCCTTTTCAGTATATGCGATTACCAAAAGAAAGAGAACCGTAGAGAGGCGGCGATGCTGGCGGTGCGACAGTGGACCGATGCGAGGTACGGGATTGACAAGAGAAAAAATTGTGATACAATAGATACGTATTTCAAAAAACACCGATAAGGATGCTGTATGCTCAAAAACACCTTTAAAAAGCTGCCGGTCAAGGTCCGCTTTCTCCTCCTTGCCTTGGGGATCGAATTCCTGCGCTCCTTCCTCTCAACGCTTGCCTATCTCCTTGATGCCGTCAGCACATGGCTCTCCTATCCCGTTCACACGCTGGCAGAGGTCGCGGGCTTTCTTCTGCTTCTCGCGACCCTCGGCATCGCCTTCGGTGCCTCGCGCCGCTCGCCGAAGCACGGGTGGCTCATCCTCGGCATCGCCTTTGCGGCATTTCTTTTTGGCGGCTTCTCCACGCTTCTCTGGCAGGCACTCTTTTTGCGCCGCGGCATCACAGGGCTTGAGCTGTCGCTTCTTTTCGGCGCGGCGATCGACTCCTCCTTCCTGCCCTTAGCCGCCGCCTTTCTCCTCGGCTACTTCGGCTTTCTCTCGAAGCATCCCGAGGGGAAATTCACGGGCTACCTTGATTTTCAGTCGGTTCCCGTCCGTGCGACCTTTGCCGCCTCGCTCCTGATCCTCGTCTACCGCCTCATCGGGCAAATTCTGACGACGATTGAATTCGTCAACGAATCCGGCTTTCTCTACCCTGCCGAAACGGTTACCATTATCCTCGACTTTCTCCTTGTTATCGCATCGTCGGTGGCGGGGTACTTCGTCGCCCTCTATGCGAGACGGCGGTATCTGCGCGCACAGCGGGAATTCGAGCAAAACAAAAAAGAGAACGATTGAAAATCGTTCTCTTTTTTATCCATAGAGGCGGCATGTCACGTGCGCTTTTGATTGGCCGCCGAGGCTGCAAGAAATTACCGGCTACCCGTAAACGGGTCGGGGAACTTTTAGCCTTCTCCAGCGGGGGAAGGTGGATTTGCAAGCGTAGCGCGGCAAAGACGGATGAGGTGTGTTGCCGGCGCTCGAAAAAGGGGGCACGGAGACGGGGGGCAGAAAGATACCGTGCTCTTTTTTGC
This sequence comes from Eubacteriales bacterium, assembly GCA_045586345.1. Lineage (GTDB taxonomy): Bacteria > Bacillota > Clostridia > Oscillospirales > CAG-272 > UBA1740. The sequence continues at coordinate 7,453 of JAZNAD010000102.1, read as the reverse complement.
ATCTTCGGTTGCCGACGGAGCAACCTCATTCACCGCAAGCGGTCCCCCTCGCGGCGCTGCGCTCTGCGCAACTCAACTAACGAAAATCCGCCTTTGCGGTTGATTTTCGAAGTTTCATATACCCCCACTGGGGAAGGCTAAATTGCCCTCTCAGTCGCGTTCCGCGACAGCTGTCTCGCTGCGGCTCGGTCACGCTCGGGGTCTGAGAGTCCCCCGGACTCTCATTCAAGACCCTCGCGCCGCTTCGCTACCCGGAGGGGGAGCCTAAATTAGCCGCCGCTTCGCTACCCGTAGGGGGAGGCTAACAGTGACAATGCCTTCGCTACCCGAGGGGGGAGGCTTAAATTTCTTCTCATCGGTTAACCTCTCCCCCACCACGCTCCTTGCGCGTGGGGTTCTTCTTACAGCAAAAAAAGGGAACGATTGAAAAATCGTTCTCTTTTTTTATCCGTAGAGTCGGCGCACCTCGAGGATCGCTTCATCGGACTCGGTGAGTGGGCGATAGGTGAGTCCCGCGAGCCGTGGGAAGGCTTCACCGCCGAGGGTGGCGGGGGAGGCAAGGAGGGCCTCCTTTTCGGGGCGAGGAAGGCGCTTGATGGCCGCCTCGGCACGGAGGGCCGCCGACATATCGTCGCATTCCCAGGCAGACAGCAGGCGCCGGGCGCCCTTGGCACGCGTATAGGCTGCGGCGGTGGGGCGCTTTTCAAAATGGTCGCGCATCCGATGAACGAGGTCGCGCGCTGTGCCCGTGTAGAGCGAGCCATCGGCACACAGGAGGATATAGACGTACGCCATCACACACCCCGAAGGACGGCCTCGATCTCCTCGCGCCCTGCGGGGAGGCTCCCCTGACAGAGCTCGGGGCGACCGCCGCCGCGGCCGCCGAGGGCGGCGTGGAGCGCCGATGAGACATCCCGGGCGCGCCCTCCGCGCGAAGCGATCGCGTAGCGGTATCCGCCGTCGGTCGGGGAGGCAACGAGGACGAGGCCGTCGGTCATGGCCATGGCCTCCTCGGCGTAGCTCCGCAGGCCGTTCGGATCAAGGTCGGGATAGAACAGGACAAAGTCGTTGGCCGCCGCCGCGTGCTGAAGGCGCTCGCGGCGCAGAGCGGCGCGCAGAGCGGCCACGGTGGCGCGCTCCTCGGCGAGAGTCGCAACGAGACGGTCGACCCCCGAGGCGACCTCGCCCTCGGGCACCGAGAGAGCGACCGAGACGGCGTGCACGCTCTCCTGCTTTTGGCGGTAATCGGCAAGGGCATCGGGCCCTACGGCGATATGCAGGCGGACACCGCCCTTGTAGTTCATGGCCGAGGTGATCTTCAGGAGCCCGACCTCGCCGGTCGATGCGACGTGCGGCGCACAGCAGGCACAGAGGTCCACCCCCTCGATCTCGACGAGGCGCACGCCCTCGGTAAGGGCGAGCTTTGCACGGTAGGCAAGCGCCGGCAGCTCCTCGGGACGGGGATAGAGAATGCGCACCGGGCGGTTTTCGCGGATGGCACGGTTGGCGGCCGCCTCGGCCTCGGCCAGCTGATCGGCGGTCAGGGGGATATCGAGGTCGAGCGTGACCTCCTCTTCCCCAAGGTGAAAGCCAACGTTCGTGGCGCCGTACATCGTATGGAGAATGCCCGAGAGGATGTGTTCACCCGTGTGCACCTGCATATGACGGCGGCGCCGGGCAGCATCGAGCCGCCCCTCGACCGTTGCACCGACGGCAAGAGGAGCGTCAGTCAGATGGCACACCTCGTCGCCCTCAAGGATCACGTCGAGCACCGCCGCGGCGCCGAGTGTACCGCGGTCGGCGCCCTGCCCGCCCTCGGCCGGGAAAAAGGCGGTGCGGTCGAGGAGGACCGACCATCCGCCGACCTCCTGCTCACACGAGCGGACGGTGGCGGTAAATTCAAGGATGGCAGGAGAAAAATCATAAAGTTTTGTTGTCATAATGGACTCGCTTTCCGGGTGATGTCGCAATTATATTCCGAGGATGCTCTTGGCGAGCGCGAAATAAACGAGCAGCGAAACGGCATCGACGAGGGTCGTGATAAAGGGGCTGGCCATCACGGCAGGGTCAAGGCTGAGGCGCCCGGCGAGGATCGGCAGGCTGCAGCCGATGAGCTTCGCGGCGACGATGGTCACGCAAAGCGCGAGGCTGACAACAAGAGCGACCGTCGCGGTAACGGCCTCGTTTCCCATAAGAAGGCGATCAATGAGAAGCACCTTGCCGAAATTGACGACGGCGAGGGTCACACCGCAAAGGAGCGCGACGCGCAGCTCCTTCCACAGGATCAAGAGAATGTTGCGGTATGAGATCTCTCCGAGCGAGAGACCGCGGATCACGGTGACCGAGGCCTGGCTGCCCGAATTGCCGCCCGTGCCCATCAGCATCGGAATGAAGGCGGTAAGCACCACCGAAGCGGCAAGGGCGCTTTCAAACGAGGTGATGATCAGCCCCGTAAAGGTGGCACTGAGCATCAGGATGAGAAGCCAAGGGATACGCGACCAATAGATCCCGAAGGCCGATTGCCGCAGATAGGGGCGCTCGGTGTTCGGCGTAATGGCGGCGATTTTGGCGAAGTCCTCCTCGGTCTCCTCGGCAAGGGCCTCGATCGCGTCATCGACCGTGATAATGCCGACAAGGCGCCCGTCTCCGTCAACAACGGGGAGCGCAAGGAAATTGTACTTATCAAAAAGGCGGGCCACGGCCTCGCGCTCATCGCCCGTGCCGACCGAGATGACATTCTCCTGCATCAGCTCCCCCACCGTCTTACCAAGGGGGGCAACAAGGAGCATACGCGCGGTTACGATGCCGATGAGCCGACGGCCGCTATCGGTCACGTAGCAGGTGTAGACGGTCTCCTTATCAATGGAGACCGCACGGATGTGGTCGAGGGCCTCACCAACCGTCATCCCGGCGCCGAGACGGACATACTCGGTCGTCATCATGCTACCCGCGCTCCCCTCGGGGTACTTCAATAGCTCGTTGACCGAGCGGCGCATATCGGGCGTGCAATTCTTCAGAATACGCCGCACAAAATTAGCTGGCATCTCCTCAAGCAGATCGGCCGCATCGTCGGAATACAGCTCATCGAGAACGCGGCGTAGCTCGTAATCGCTGAAGGCCGCGACAAGCGCGCGCCGATCCTCGCTCCCGAGCTCGACCAGCACCTCGGCGGCGGTCTCCTTCGGAAGAAGGCGGTAGATGAGGAGCCGTTCCTCCTCGGAAAAATCGGGAAAAAGCTCCGCAAGATCCTGAGGATGCTGCTCCTCAAGGGTACGGCGCAGCTCGGAAAGACGGCGCTCGGCAAGGAGCGTGCGGGCTTTTTCCAAAAGCTCGATCTGTTCTTCTCTCATTTCTTGTCCTCCTCATTTCGTAGTTTTACCGAAAGATGCGGACGCAAAACAAAAAAGGCGACAAAAGACAAGACGCCCTCTGTCACCGAAAGCCGCGCTTGCCTCTTTATTTTTTTCCGGTACGACACGGCAAACACTTCGCCGTGCCGCAAGGTCGCCCAACATCTGTTGCGCCGTAGCTACTGCCGCATAGATCCACCGTGCCTCACCTCACTTCTTTTTTTCTCAAGTATAGCACAAGTGGCGCGCCTTGTAAAGGGGATTCCGATTTTTTATTTTTCTGTGGCGGAGGGGTGCCCGACGGTAGTAAAAAAGGCAACAAGAACACAACAATGTGCAAAGACGGAGCCGGGAATTGTCGGTATAATGAAAGCAGATATAAGAAGGGGCCACCAGGTGGGAGCCCCCTATGAAAGGAGACTCCGCTATGTTCAAGCTTGGACTTGTGGATATCGACGTTTCGCATCCCGGTGCCTTTGCCGTTAAAATGAAGGAAAAGGAGCTCCCGATGCGCTACACTCATCTTGTGAATCTCGGCTTCCGCGAGGAGGACGAGGTCGCGGGCTTTGCCGCAGGGAACGAGGTCACCGTGTGCAGGACCATCGAGGAGATGGCCGAGGTGACCGACGTCGGCTTTATTCAATCCTGCAACTGGGAAAAGCACCTCGACTTTGCACTCCCCTTTATCAAGAGAGGCAAGCCTGTTTTCATTGGTAAGCCGATGGTCGGCTCGCTGGCCGACGTCCGACGTGTGCGCGCCATGGTGAAGGAGGGGGCTGTGATCCTCGGCTCGTCCTCGGCGCGCTATGCGCCCGAGCTTTGCGAGTTCCTCTCGCGTCCCGAGGAGGAGCGCGGGCGCATCCTGCACCTCTTTGCCTCGGCGGGGGTGGATGAATTCAACTACGGCATTCACGTTGGCGAGATCCTCGGCAGACTCGCCGGGGCCCCTGCCGCCACCTGCCGTTATGCGGGGCGGAGCGAGGTGATGAACGGCTGCTATAGCGAGACCTTCTATGCCACGTATGAGAACGGCATCGGCGCGACCTACGCGCTCTGCACGGGGCAATGGCAGCCCTTTGAGGTCTCGATCCTCACGACCAAGGGGTCGACCTCCTTCCGCATTGATTCCTCGCGGATCTACGAGGCGCTCCTTGTGAACGTTGCCGCCGCCCTTGAGGGAAGGGAGAACGGGCTTGCCGACGTCGAGGCGATCACCGATGCCGTCCTTATGATGCTGGCGGGCAAGGTCTCGCGTGACCGTGGGGGCGAGGTCGTGCGTGTTGCCGACCTCCCCGAGGATGCCGCCTTTGACGGCTACGTCTTTGAAGCCTCCTACGCCGCCGCGGCGAGGAAGATCTACTTATGAGCTTTACCGTAAGGAAGACCGCGATCCGCGAGGTGCGCGAGCCCCTTCTCTCCCCCTTCGGCTTTAAGGGGGGTGCCCTCACCGAGCTCTGGCAGGTGGTGGTGGGCATCGAGACCGAGGACGGCCGCAATGCCGTTGGCGTTGGGCTCCAGAGCGTCCTCTGGTCGGATGGCGGCGTAGGTGAGGACGGCCAGGGCCACGACCGTCGCACCCGAGGGGATATCGAAGTAGAAGGAGACGATAAGGCCGACGACGGCGAAGGCGGCGGAGGGGAAGACTTCGTGCGAGCGCGCGAGAGGTTAGTATGAGGGCTATGCCCGAAAATGAAAATCCACCCGCTATGCAGGTGGATTTTTTATTGCTTGCCGTTACCACTCACAGCGGATCAGGCCGTCCTCACCACAGACCATCCTCGTGCCGTAGGGCTCGCACATTGCGGCGAGATATTCGGCAATCGTGGGGTCGTAGCTGCGGCGCGGCAGACCGATCTCGGACTTATGAGCAGTCATCGACATCTCGACGGGCATCAGGGTCAGCCTTGTGAGCCGTGTGCCCTCGGTCTCCCAGAGAGGAATGACCGAGCGGAACATCCGGGGGTCGGTCATCAGACCGACGGTGAAATTCTGCGAGCGCTTTTTGAGAAGCTCATGCACCGTCGAGGAGGAGGTCAGGCTGTGCTTGGCAAAGAAGTCCTCGGGGGCGACCTCGATGCTGTAGAGCTGGAGGACGAAATCGCCGAGCGAATAGAAGATCGGGCACTCGCGGTACACCTCGATCGGGCGGAGGAGGTGCGGACCGTGGCCCACGATGGCGTGGGCCCCGGCGTCGATCAGGCGGTGGGCGAGGTCACGCAAAAACTCGGCGGGGTTCTCCTTTTCGGTTCCGCTCAGCTGATGCGAATGCACCGAGACGATGATGTAGTCGGCCCCGAGCTGTGCCTCGAGGATCGCGCGCTCGATGCGTGCGACGTCGGCCTCGTTGGCCTTCATCACGTATTTCGGCTCATCGGCGAGGACGAACTTCAGGTCGCCGAGCTCGCACTCGCCCTCGGCGAGGCTTGCATAGTAGCCCTCCTTGCGGATGATCTCCTTGGAGGCGTTGATGCCCGTGGCGGCGGCGATCCTTTGGATATACTCGAAGTCCTCCCTCGGGAGCTCGATGTGCTTTTCGATACGCACACCGTTGATGCCGGGGCGCCCCGGCACACGGGGCGACTGCGCGCCCGCCATCATCGAGGGGTCGAAGTTGGTGTTGACCGAGATCAGCGCCACGCGGCCGTGCGGCGTCTCAAGATAGCGCGGTGCCGAGGCCTCGGCCAGATTGCGGCCGGCACCGCTGTGCACAAGGCCGCTCTCCTCGACGGTCCTCAGCGTTTGCTCAAAGCCGGTATAGAAGAAGTCGAGGGCGTGGTTGTTGTTGAAGCTCGTCATATTGAAGCCGAACCTCTTGAGATCGTCAAGCACACGGGGCTCTGCGCGAAGATAGGTGCCGCCGCTGAACTGCGAGCCACACGCCTCGCCCTCGCAGTTCAGGGTCGTCTCGAGATTGAAGAAGCGGGCATCCCCCTGCATAATGAAGGGGCGAAGCTCGGCAAAGCCCGGAAACTCCTCGCAGATCCGCTGTTGGATGATGGCATCTCCTGCCGCTGTGAATTTCATGCTTCCACCTCCGTAAGGCGCAAACCGACCCGGATGGCGATCTCGAGCCCCGGGATCAGCGAATTTTTTTCCACCCATTCCTCGCGTGTGTGCACGCCGGCATGGCGGTTGACACCGATGCAGAGCGCGGGGATGCCGAGTGAGCACGGGATGTTGCAATCGGTCGAGGAGCTGTAGAAGCTGACCGCCTCCCCGATGACCTCCTCAATGATCGGAACGACCGTGGCCTTGAGTGCCGCGATCTCCTCCTCCCGTACGGTGGCGCAGGGGCGCTCCCCGACAAGGGTCACGCGGACGTCCACCCCCTCACGGCGGGCGGAGGCGAAGATCTCCTCAAAGCGCGCACGCATGGCAGCAAGGCAGGCGGCATCGTCCGAGCGGTATTCGCACAGCATCTCGGCGCTTTGGGCGATGGTGTTGACCGAGGTACCGCCGCTGATCGTACCGACGTTGTAGGTCGTGCGGGTGCCGTCGACCTCGGGGACACGGATGGCGTAGATCTCAGCGACGATCCCCGCAAGGGCGGCGATCGCGTTAGGCTTGCCAAAGGCGCCGTAGGAATGGCCGCCCTCGGTCAGCGCCTCGATCCGATAGCGGTGCGAGCCGACACAGCGGTCGGCCACCGCATTGAGGGAGCTGTCGAAGGTGATGAAGCGGGCGATGCGCCCCTCATAGTCACGGAAGAGGCGGCGTGTGCCCTTCAGGTTCCCGAGCCCCTCCTCGCAGGAATTGCAGACGAAGAGGATACCCCCCTTCGGCACGAGGGCCTTTTCGATGAAGAACTTCGCCATGACGAGAAGGACGGCCACGCTGGCGGTATCGTCCGAGGCGCCGGGGCAATGGATCCTTTCGCCGTCATCGAAATACGGCATCGGCTCGGTATCCGGAAAGACGGTATCGGTGTGGGCGGCAAAGACGGTGATCTCGCGGCTCCCCTCGCACCCGAGGGGGAAGACCACATTGAGCGCCTCATCGACGGTAACGCCGTGGGCGCCGACGCGCTCGAGCCACGCCTTGCAGTAGGCGGCGCGCTCGCCCTCGGCGTTGGAGGGCGCGGGGATGGCGCAGAGCTCACGGAG
>JAZNAD010000101.1:0-3832 GCA_045586345.1 Eubacteriales bacterium | reverse complement strand
CAATATTATCACGACCGAACTGAATGAGGACGGAAGCGAAGGCCAGTTTGTCGTTGAGCCTCTGGAAAGAGGCTACGGCATTACTCTCGGTAACTCGCTCCGCCGTATTCTGCTCAGCTCTCTGCCCGGCTATGCCGTTACCTCCGTCAAGATCGAGGGCGTTCTGCACGAGATCTCCACGGTGGCCGGCGTGAAGGAGGATGTTCCCGAGATCATCCTCAACGTCAAGGGCATCATTGCCAAGCTGTACTCCGAGGGGCCGAAGACGGTTCTTATCGACGTCAGCGGTCCGAAGGTCGTCACGGCGGGCGATATTTCTCCCGACGCGGATATCGAGATCCTGAACCCCGATCACGTGATCGCTACGGTTACCGATAAGGCGCGCTTCTTTATGGAGCTGACCTTCGATTCGGGTCGCGGCTACGTATCTGCCGACAAGAATAAGCTGAACTACACCTCGCAGCTCGGCCCCGGTGCCAGCGCTCCCATCGGTACGATCTTCACCGATTCCATCTTTACCCCCGTGTACAAGGTAGAATATAAGGTCGAGAATACTCGCGTTGGCAACATCACCGACTACGATAGACTCACCATGCATGTACTCACCAACGGTACCTTGAGTGCGAAAAAGGCGATTTCGCACGGAGCCAAGATTCTCAACGAGCATCTCAACCTCTTTGTAGACATGACCGACGAAGCCAAGAACGCCGTCATCATGGTGGAGAGGGAAGAGACCAAGAAGGAAAAAGTCCTTGAGATGAGTGTTGATGACCTTGACCTGTCGGTCCGCAGCTTCAATTGCCTGAAGCGCGCCGGCATTGATACCGTCGAAGATCTGATCAACCGTACCGAGGAGGACATGATCAAGGTCCGCAACCTCGGCAAGAAGTCTCTTGAAGAGGTGATCCAGAAGCTTCATTCGCTGGGCCTCGACCTGAAATCGGTCGAGGAATGACCATTAACTGTTAGGAGGATACAACAATGCCCGGAACGAGAAAGCTCGGCCGGCCGACCGCTCACAGAAACGCTATGCTTCGCGGCATGGTGACGTATCTGCTTGAGAACGGCAAGATCGAAACTACGCTCACGAGAGCGAAAGAAGTCCGCGCCATTGCGGAGAAAATGATTACTCTTGGCAAAGAGAACACCCTCGCTTCCTACCGTCAGGCTCTTGCCTACATCACGAAGGAAGACGTGGCCAAGAAGCTCTTTGACACGATCGCTCCCGGTTACGAGAAGAGAAACGGTGGTTACACCGCGATCTACAAGCTCGGACCCCGCCGCGGTGACGCTGCCGAAATGGCACTCATCAAGCTGGTCGAGGCTGACGCCGACGACGCTGAGTAATTTATCAAAAAAATGGGAAGCCGAAGGGCTTCCCATTTTTTTGATAAATAAATATCCCCCCGTGGAACGGGGGGATATTTATTGTCGGAAAAGGAAGGGATGTGACGTATGCCACAGCTTTTTGGAAAAAAGGTTAATAAAAGAAGGAAAGCGTGCCGTCGGTCGCGACGGCGGAAAGTCCGAAATGGCGCTCGGGGAATTTTTGGGCAAGAAAGTCCTCCTTTGTGCCGTAAAAGGTGAGACGCCCATCCTCCATCCGTGCGATGTGATCGCCTAGCCGGAGGGCATCGTTAACGTCGTGCAGGACGATAAGAACGGTCTTCCCCTCCTCTCGCACAAGGTTGAAAACCGGCAAAAGAAGGTCGCGGCGAGTGGCGGCATCCAAATGGGCGGTCGGTTCATCAAGGAGTAGAAGAGGGGTATCCTGTGCTATCACGCTTTGCAGAAGCATGCCCGAGAGTGAGAGCGAGAGCCCCACCCCGGCGATCACAGCGGCCAGGGCGCGCGGCAGGCGCAAGTGATGCAGAATAGCCCTTTCGGACTCATAGCCCGCGCGGCCAAAAAGACCACCGAAGAAGGCAGAGGGGGAAAGACGCATGCTACCGAGCGCTATCGACAAAAGGAAGGCGCCGAGGATGGCGAAAAAAGACACAAAATGGAAATACAAACGTTTCTCTGCGTCATGGGGTGTCTCCTGTAAGAGCAGTAAGTAGGACTTGGTAGGCTTTGCCCCACCGGTGGTTTGGCTTATAATGAAATAGCTCGCGCGCCAGCGCTTGTGTATCAGGGGTCCCAAAGACGCAGGTCGTGCCCTTGCACGCTGTGATCGGGCGGACGCGGGCACCGGTCCCCCCGAAGGAGAGACCGCGTTCTCTGAGGTAGCGTTCGGCCTCCTCGACTCGATCGACGGGGATGCCAACGATCTCAGCCTGCCGACGCGATGTAAAGGAAACTGTGCCTCTGCCGCAGGATTTTACACACTTAGCGATGGATTTTAAGTCGGCGGCTGTGTAAACGCCACCGGGAATCACCACGCGTCCCGAGAAATTGTCAGTGCTGCGGTTGCGGAGGAATCCCCGCCCCTTCAGGCGAGCAACAGCCTCCTTGTCAATGCTCATAAGGCGGTTCTCGCTTTCGGTTTCATTGGAGAGAGTGATAGGAAAATCAGAGAGTGTCGGCGATGTCGAGGATCAGGCGCTCGGTCTTTTCCCAGCCGAGGCAGGGGTCGGTGATCGACTTGCCGTAGCAATGCTCCTCGGCCTTCTGGGCGCCGTCCTTGAGATAGCTCTCGATCATAAAGCCCTTGACGAGCTTACGGATTTCGGCGCTTTGGCGGCAGCTGGTGAGGATCTCCTTCGCAATTCGCACCTGCTCGTCATATTTCTTGCCGGAGTTTGCGTGGTTGGTGTCAATGATGACGGCAGGGTTCTTAAGATCGCGCTTGCTGTAAAGCTCAATGAGACGGGACAGAGTTTCGTAATGGTAGTTCGGGTAGGAGTTGCCGAGCTCGTCCACGTAACCGCGCAGGATGGCGTGCGTGTAGGGGTTGCCCGTACTTTGCACCTCCCAGCCACGGTAGATGAAGGCGTGGGGATGCTGGCCGGCAGTGATCGAGTTCATCATGACAGAGAGGTCACCGCTCGTCGGGTTCTTCATACCGACGGGAATGTTGAGGCCGCTGGCTGTCATGCGGTGGTGCTGGTCCTCGACCGAGCGCGCACCGACGGCAACATAGGACAGAAGGTCGTCAAGGTAGCGGTGGTTTTCGGGGTACAGCATCTCGTCGGCCGAGGTGAGGCCGGTCTCACGGAAGGCACGCATATGAAGCTCACGCACGGTAATAATGCCCTGCAGAAGGTCGGGCTGACCGGCGGGGTTGGGCTGGTGCAGGATGCCCTTATAGCCGTCACCTGTGGTTCGCGGCTTTCCCGTGTAGATACGCGGGATCATAACGATCTTATCCTTGACGCGCTCGCCGAGCTTTGCGAGGCGGCTGATGTATTCCAGCACGCTATCCTCGTGGTCTGCTGAGCAGGGGCCGATCACAAGCAGAAACTTGTCGGATTCTCCTGTAAAGATCCTGCGGATCTCGTCGTCGCGCTCTTGCTTCCTTTTCCTGAGGTCGTCAGTGAGAGGATATTCGGCCTTAACCTCCTTCGGGATGGGCAGCTTGCGGATGAAATTCATGTTCATGGTCGGGATTCTCCTTTTTGGATTCAGCGTTTTTTCTTATCAAAGAGAGCGCGGCGTGTCGTCGAATGGCGCATGATCTCGCGCAGTGCTTCACGGTTTTCGGTGTCGAGGTAGTGGCGAATCTTGGCCATCTCAGCTTCAAAGAGGTCGATCTGTGCCAAAAGAGCCTCCTTATTCAGAAGGAAGAGCTCGCTCCACATCTCGTCGTTGAGGCGTGCAATGCGCGTCAGATCGCGGAAGGAGTCGCCCGTGTAGTCCTCAAGGTTGTCGTAGGATTTTGCCGTCATCAGGG
>JAZNAD010000100.1:0-29939 GCA_045586345.1 Eubacteriales bacterium | reverse complement strand
GATTGCAACGCACAACAACTATGCGGCAGGACAGGGCAAAAAGGTGGCGCGGGACGCGACGGATGAGTCGTCAAGCAACGGTGGCGAAGATGTTATGGCGTTGCCATTGCTTAGCCGGCCATGATGCTCTTTTTTGCCTCTTCGTGCCCTTCGCGGAGCACCTCATCCACCACTTCGTGGTCCCCCTTCCCTCGCCAAGCAAAAAACCGCCCCGTGGGGCGGTTTTTTGCCTCTTACCTTACTTTTTCCCACACTTTTTATCAAAGGCGGGGTTGCAGGCGTAGAAGTTGCGGGAGTCGAGACGATCCTGGGTCGAACGGAGGGCCTCGGCAAAGCGCTGATAGTGGACGATCTCGCGCTCGCGGAGGAATTTCAGAGGATCGCGCACGTCGGGGTCATCGATCATGCGGAGGAGATTGTCATAGGTCACGCGCGCCTTCTGCTCGGCGGCGAGGTCCTCGTTCAGATCGGCGATCACATCCCCCTTGACACCGATATACTTGGCGTCAAACGGCACGCCCGAGGCGGCCTGCGGGTAGACGCCCGTCGTGTGATCGGTGAAATAGGCATCAAAGCCGGCGGCCTTGATGTCGTCCTCCGAGAGGTTGCGCGTCAGCTGATGGATGATCGCCGAGATCATCTCAAGGTGCGCGAGCTCCTCGGTGCCGACGTCGGTCAGCGTGCCGATGACGTCGCGGTAGGGCATCGAATACCGCTGCGAAAGATAGCGCGAGGAGGCAGCCAACTCGCCGTCGGGCCCTCCGAATTGTTTTTTATGATGATTTTTTCGGATGCATTACAAGTTTAGTATAGCACCCCATTCCTTGTCTGTCAACGGATTATTTTACGGATTTTGCGTACAAAAAAAGAGGCTTAGGCCTCTTTTTTTGTGTTTTTTTGCTGCTTCCACTCGTCGAACTCGAGGAGGAAGCGGGTGCGGGTTTCCCTTTGCGCCGTCTGCCAAATCGCGGAATTGCGGCCCACGTCGTAGCCGACGAAGGCGGAGACGATGATCGAGAACGTCGAGGTCAGGATACCGATGAGCATACCGACCGAAAAGGCCTCGGCGCCGAGGAAGGTCATGGAGTGAATAAGGACATTCCAGAAGATCAGCATCACCGGGCGCTGCATCACCTTGCGCTGACGGTAGGTGATCCGCCCGCCGAGCGCCTCCGGGGGCGTTGACGGATCCGACGACAGGATCAGCTCGGGCCGCAGCTCACGGACGCGCACGTGCTTAGCGCGGCGCACAGCGACGTACTGCCCGAAGGTCAGGCTCTTCTCCTTCCACCATTTTCTCCGGAGGTCCCCCGGCTTCAGCGCGGAAAGCTCCGAGAAGCCCACCTCGTCCACGTAGCGGCCGTAGAGCAGGCGACGGCGTGTCTCAATCGCCTCCGCTTCCTTCCGACGGCAGAAGACGCGGAAATCAGCCATAAGCCCCTCCCTGCCGATCCGCTCCGACAGCTCGGCAAGGCGCCGGCGCACGGTGCCGTGCTCCTCGATGCGAGAAAACTCGGAGCGCTCGCCGGGATCAATGAACATCAGGAAGACGAGGTACGACGTCAGGAGCTGGTTACCGAGGCGCACCCACACGGTAGGATCAAAGGGATTGACGACCCCAAGCTGTACGACCGAGAAGAAGGCCGACACCAAGATGCACCCGATGAGGAGCACAGTCATCAGCTTCCCCTCGAGCGTGGATCTCACGCGGCGGCCGGCCGCATCCTTTGCGAAGAGGAGCGCGTCAAAATTGTTCTCCATCGGTTAGTCCTCTTTCTTTCTCGCTAAGCGGTGCCCGGCGGCCATCAGAAGGGCGCCGGCCACCGAGGACGGAAGAGCAATGTAGCAGATCACCAGCATGTCCGCCGAGATCCTCTCAAACAGCCAAAAGAGGAGCGTGAGCGCAAGCCATACTCCCCAGGCCGACGGGTTCTCGGCGAAGGCCTTAATGGCATTGCGGAGCTGCCGCCAGAGCGGCACGCAACAGAGGCACAGGAGGAGCACGACCGTTGCCGATGCGCGCTGCCCCGTCTGCCACACGCTAAAGCGGTCGAGGACCGCCAGCGCCGCCGGCACGACGCAAAGGAGCAGGCCGAGGGCATAGAGTGTGATCGCGAGGATCTTACGCTTCTTTGTCATGGCCGCCACCTACCAGCTTTGTGATCTCCTCGATCTGCTCCTTGTGCTTGGCTGTGATCTCCGCCTTGTCCTGTGCGGGGAGATTCGTGTGCTCGAGCAGGTCAAAAAGTGAATCGGACTGAGCAAGCAGGATCTTGGCGCCGGCATTCAGAGCATTCGTGAGCTCGCTTTCCTTCTCGGAGATCCGCGAGAGAAGCTTCTCGGAAAACTCTCTCAAGGCCTCGTTTTCCTCGCCGAGCTTGGCGAGAAATCCCTTGATGTCCTCCTTATACCCGGTCACGGTCTGATCAATCACGCCAAGCGAGCGACTGATCCCCGGTACGAGCCCCTTCTTAAAGAGATATGTAAGGACGGCAGAAAGTACCAGAACGGCAGACGACAGAAGGCTCGGCATATATTCCTTGATAACGCCGGAGATCTCGGCAATAAGCGTTTCCTCCGGCGCCTCCTCGACCGGTGGAGGCGCCGTCACCGGGGCCTCGGTCGCCGGCTCGGCCACGGTCAGAGCGGCAGTCGTGGTTTCGGGGATCAGAGCCTCCTCTGCGGCAGCAAAGATAACGAGGGAGAGAGTCACAAGGGTCACCAGGAGCAGGGCAAACTTTTTCATGTTTCATACTTCCTTTCCGAAGAGCGGGATGCCGAAGACGGCCTCCTCAAGCTTTTTGATTTTGTCACGAAGGAGCGCGAGCTCCTTCTCGGCTTCATCCAGCATGACGACGTAGTCCATGGGGGTGAAGCGCGGCAGGGGAACGATACCGTCCGAGGACACGTAGAGATCCTCGCACGTGTAGATCTTATGTACGGCGCGGTTATGGGCCACAAGGCCCTGGATGCCGGTAAGGCCATCGGTCGGCAGGCTCACCTTGCCGTCAACGACGGCATAGGTGCGCCCCGAGAAAAAGACGTGATCGACGTGAGCACCCGAGAACTCGATCAGCAGGGCGCCGCGGTTCTCGGTCGCGGCGCCATCCGAAACGCCAAGTCCCTTAGAAAGCAGGTGGATCTTCATTCTCCCACCTCCATTCCGAGCTCGGTGCGGGCCGTCGCCTTGCACTGCTCGACGTAATCGCTGTATTCCGCGAATTCCTCATCGGCCCCGGAGATCCCCGCCAGCTTTTTGCGGACGAGGGCGGTCTCCTCGGCCGCAGAATACCGTTCCCTCACCTTAGCGTTCACGTAAGTATTGTAGGCCTTACGGCGCGAGCCGGGGACGGCCCCCTCATTCATCGCGGCCAGCCTTTTGCGAATTTTCATGCTTCTCCTCCTTCAGTGTAATAAGGGTCCTTCTGATAAATGACGGTAAAGGGAACCGGCAGCTTATGCTCGTTTAGCGCGGTGATTTTGCCGCCGCCCTCCACAGCTACCAAGTTGTCGTCTTCAAAATGCTCGGTAACATCGGTGATGATGGGGTTGCTAAGCGGATTACCGTCATCATCGATTACTGCGATGTACTTTGAATTGCCGTGCTCGTCCCACTCGATGCGGTTATAGGCATTGTCTTGGCTCTTGCCGTAACCCGTAAGGCCTTGCACCGCTTGCGGCACCTCGATCCTCGTGCGCGTATACGGCGGGATCTCCGAAGGAACATCTTCTCCTTTGAGTAGATACGGGCTGATTATCGCATTATCAAACTGGTAGCCCTTTTCAACATAAATGTATAGCGCATATCCATAGTTGTAATAAGGGTCGCTTTCCTGTATTACAAAGCTACCTTTCTTGCCGCCCGGATTGCTATTGGTTTTTAATATACACATTGCCCCCGGGCATCTGCCGCCAAGCACATAAGCACCCGGCTCAAGGTAGATCTTTTCGGCATCCTCTCCTATTTCGCCGCCCTCTAATTCATTACTGCATAGGAAAAGGCTTATATTGCGCGTTGACATGCCATTAAGGATAATGTCTCCATTCGACGTAGGTGTGAATGTAACCCCTCCCCATTTTTCTTCACCGAAAAATGAATTGTAGGCCGGCGAAAGGCGGTTCCTGCCGATGATCTCGAGCTCGGTGACCCTGGCAGAGGTATTATAGATATTCATGGCAGTGTCATAACCAATAAAAGGACGGCCATCATAATATCCTTCATACAGCATAATATCCTGGAATATGCCACGGTACTCGTGGTTCGGAAAAGGATCATCGGGATCGTCATTGTCTTCACGGTACATAGACAGTGTGAAAGCAAGCTCGCGGTCCTCTTCCATGACAAACGTAATGTGTGTATCGCCTTCATCTATGGGCAATGAACCGTACACCTGAGCTTTCTCACCGGGCGCACTACTATTCCAGGTTACCGTGTAGATTTTACCGTTCACAGCCCCCAAGGCTTTGAGAAATCCTTCTGCGATAAATTCTGCCCCCCAAGCCAACTCACATGAGATGAATGTTACAGTAAGGCTCGAGCCGTTATCTACAATGTCGGGAGTCAAAGCACCGAAGCCTTTTGTCATATCGGACAATACCGAGGGATTGAACAGGTTGATCCTTCTCCTGTGCGTCCTCCCCCCGATTTCCGTGACTTCTGCATACGGTAGCACCCCTTGCGGGATCTCCTTGGTGTATGAAACGGAATTGTCGCAGATGGTGCACTCGGGATTGACGGCCTCCTCAAGGTTTTTCACCTTCTTCTCGAGGCGTGAAACCTTAGCGGCCTTTGTATCGAGTGCCGTGCGGAGCTCCGCGAGAGTGTCGAAGGTCTCCCCGAACGCCTTCGCATTGGCATCCAATCTGTCCCCTATGTACTCGAGTTCGCTACGAAACGTGTCGTTGTCGACCTTGTCAGATAACTTATCATCAACGTCCCCAACATTCGCCTTCTTCTCAAGGGCCGCATCCACGGCGGTCGCATCGGCCTTCTTGGCGATCTCCTCGTCCTGCGCGGCGAGAGCAGCATTGACGTCCTCGGCTTTCGCTTTCGTATTGAGCTCCTCGCGAAGTTCGGTGATCTTAGCAAGAACGGTCGCGGCAAAGTTCGGGTCGTCACCAAGAGCCGCCGCAAGCTCCTCGAGGGTGTTGAGAAGCTCGGGCGATTCGCCTACGATCTCTGCCACTTCGCCCTTGATCAGATCGGCGTCCGCCTTGCCATCGAGTGCTGCGCGGATCTCCGCCAACGCGGCTTCAACGGTTTGCCTGTCCGCCTTGCCATCAAGCACGGCACGGATCGCATCGAGCGCCGAGTCTACGTCAGAAGTATTCGCCTTCTTTGCCAGAGCGGTGGTATCCGCTTTGTCTGCAAGAGCGCTGTCGAGGCGCTCGATCTCGGAGGCATTCGCCTTCAGCGCGAGGGCGCCGGTGGAGGCCTTGGTGGAGAGCGCGTTGCTCAGTTCCTCGACGGTGGTGGCATCGGCTTTAGCGCCGATGGCGCTTCTAAGAGAGGCTTCCTTTTCTGCCAGCGTGGACGCATCGACCTTGTTACCGACGCTATCCCACAGCGCGGTGGCAGCTTCATCGAAATTCTTGATCGCATTACCGAGCGAGGTAGCGCTCGCCTTGCCGTTCAGGGCCGTGCGGAGCTGCTCCAGGGCCGCGTCAACCTCCGAGGCATTGGCCTTCAGCGCAAGGGCGGAGGCATCGGCTTTTTTCGCAAGTTCCGCATCAACGGCGGCCGCATCCGCCTTTTTCGTCAGGGCTTCATCGACAATCGCCTTATCGGCCTTCTTCTCAAGGGCAGCGCTCGTTTCGGTCGCATCCGCCTTCATCTCGATCGCGGCATCGCGCTCGGCGAGGGCGGCAGTAACGTCGGCGACATTGGCTTTTTCGGCGAGCTGCACCTCCACGGTGGCCGCGTCGGCTTTTTTGCTAAGATCCTCGCGGAGTCCGGCAACGTCGGAAGCATCGGCTTTCTTCGCCAGCTCAGAGGCATCAGCTTTCCCGGCAAGGGCCTGCTCGATCTCCGCGGCATTGGCTTTTTCGGCGAGGGCCGCATCCACGGCGGTCGCATCGGCTTTCTTGGCGATCTCCTCGTCCCGCGCGGCGAGAGCAGCATTGACGTCCTCGGCTTTCGCTTTCGTATTGAGCTCCTCGCGAAGCTCGGTGATCTTGTCCGTCACGGTCGCGGCAAAGTTCGGGTCGTTGCCAAGCGCCGCCGCAAGCTCCTCGAGGGTATCAAGGGCATCCTTCGTAGTGCCAACGACCTTCGCGACCTCGGCAACGATAAGAGCCGTGACAGCCTCGCCGTCGGTCTTCGTTTCGAGCGCCGAGCGGATCTCGTCGAGCGCCGCATCGATCGCGGCGCCATCGCCCTTCCCATCGAGCGCCGTGCGGATCTCCGCGAGCATCGTCTCGACGGTCGCCGCATCGGCTTTTTTCGCGAGATCCGCCTCGACCGCACTCTTATCAGCTTTCGCCTCGAGGGCGGCATCCACGGCGGTCACATCCGCCTTCTTGCCGAGGGTCTTCTCCAGCTCAGCGACCGCCTCGTCCACATCGGCCTTATCGGCTTTGTCCGCGAGCGCGGCCTCAACGGCGGTCTTATCGGCCTTCAGCACGAGGGCCTCCGCCGTGTCCTTGGCATCGGCCTTACCGCCGATGCTCGCCCCCAGCCTCGTGATCTCTGTGTTCAGAGCGCCGAGCGCCGAGATGTCGGCCTTTTTGCCGATCTCGGTGTCACGTGCGGCGAGAGCCGCGTTGAAGTCGCTTGGCGACACCTTCCCGGTGAGCTGGGAATCCACGTAGTTCTTGTCGGCCTTCTTCTCGATCTCGGCATCGCGCTCGGCGAGGGCGTCGGCGACGTTCGCCGCGGTGGCCTTCTTGGCGAGGGCATCCCGGAGCCAGGCGACGTCAGCGCTGACGTCGGCGGCGTTGGCCTTGCCGGCGAGAGAGCTTTCCATGCGCGAGAGCGCGGTATTGACATCGCTTGCGTTAGCCTTCTTGTAGAGGCTGTTTTGGAGGGCGGTGAGCTCGGCCTCGATCGAGGCCACTACCTCGGTCAGCGTGCTCCCCTCCACCTTGGAGGCAACGCGCTTGCTGAGCGAATCGACAGCGTTCTGAACGGCGCTCTCCTCCGCTTTGGTTTCAAGGGAGAGCAGAGCGCGCCGGAGATCCGCCTCAAAGGCTTCAAGCGCCTTCTGCTCCGCCTTTTCGGCAAGGGTGGTGTTCGCTTCTTCAAGGGCTGTGCTCAGAGTGTCAAGGTCGATCGCCAGCTCGGCGAGTGTCCTCTCTTCTCCGGGGGCCACTGTGAGAATGGCGCCGAGGGCGCCATCTCGGATCGATGTGGCCAGGGCCGAGAGCGACGGGATCCCCTCGACCGAAAACTCTACCTTCCCCTCGGCAAGCGCGCCAAGGAGTTCGTTGAAGCGCTTGATGATCAGCTTGGGGAGCTGGTCAAAGCGCGCCTTCAGATCGCTTGCCGAAAGATCGTTTGTTCCAAAGTGCGTACCGCGGTTCGGGGTATTCCGCAGTGCGGAAACACCGTTGCGCTCGATCTCTTCCTCGGTGATCTTGAGATGACTGATATTGTAACTTTCGCTCATTCTTCCTCTCCCGGTCGGTATTGACTTTCCTCGTCCTCGCGGACGAATATCTCCTCCTCGACCTCGTCAACGATGCCGAGGTGTGGGTACACGATTTTGCTTTTTACTGTCATACGGTCACGCTTTCGTTAGGCTGAGCCGCCCCATAACTCACGGCATTACTCTCCGCGCTACTCGCATAACCATCCGCTTCTGCTTCCACGGTGATCGTGTAAGTACCGCCGGCAAGGCCGAGCGTTGAGAGGTTTAAGGTGGCGGTCGACTTGGTGGGTTCTTCCACCACTTGCTCTGTGTTATCGTTAATCCACGCGAGCAAGGTCATAGAAATCGCTGTGCTTTCGGAAAATTCCACGGTTCGGTAAGCCTCGTCAACCCACTCGCTACCAAGCGTCATTACAAGCGTGGCGACCTCGCCCTGCAAGTAATACATTTTCCAATCGGTGTGTACGACTTGCATATCACCGAGATAACCCTCCAATTTGAAGCCCGTGTATGCCACACCGTTTGAGGTGAAATTGATGTCCTCGGTTCCGTTGTAGGTGAGTGCGACCCAATCCTTAAACCGCCGCTTACCGCTGATTACATCGTGTACTGGCACCGACATTCCCTACCTTTCTCCTGGCTTGTTACTCTTAACGTCCAGTATTCTTCTCCTTGACCCTTATACTTCACGTCTTCGTAATCAAAGAATTTCCACTTTCCGTTCTTGTCTTTACCTACCTGAAAACGGTTATAGACTCTTACGTTCAGCAAATGCGCCCACTCGGGCGAAATCTCCCCGGTGTAATCGTGAGGCAGCGTAATCAGATCGGTTAAACGCTCTTGCTTTAAGCCATACCATTTCCGCTCGGTTAAAGCAACATAGTCCTTACCGCGCGCATTTTGGTACTCCACCCGATTCGCTTTAATGCCTCTTGACCCCAAGGGTAGTTTATAGACATACCGCTTTCCAACAAGCACAATTCTATTGCTACCTATTTTCAATCGCAAATTTTTCGAGCCTCCTTACCTTCTCATTTATGCGTTCTATGGTATAGTCAACTTGTTCGCCAAGACGCAGTCCGCAATAATACTTTTCAGGAATGTTATCGAACGCCTCGATGGGTATAAGCTCTCGCTCCGTCTTCACGTAGCGCATATTCTCGATCTCATAGAGGTTATTAAGGCCCGTGGAGGTAAGGACGTTATTCGCGTAAATATTCATATGATAATCGGTGATCACGTTGTAATATTCAACATCGTTTTCGATTATCTCGGAAGAAACAAGCAACAACGGACCGTTCTCGGTCATTACTCGCTTTCCAACGCAGTAGTTGCCGTATTCAAACCGATTGGTATCAAGACAAAATAGGCGGTGTGCACGATCTCTTGGGCCGATCAGGTCTAAAACGCTACCGTCTTCGAAGGTTAAGTGATGATAGAAGGTCGAAATGTCAACCCTCTTGATCCACAACGGCTTGGCTTGGCTATAGCAGCCGTTATCGAAATCCCAAACAAGCAGCTCATCTTCATACTTGACATCTTGGACTGCCTTTTCCGTGCCATCGGCAAGCGTTATCGGAGTATCGGGCGCGAAGCAAGGACGATATTTCTCGCCTATGTATACGTTGGCTTTGGTGACAGATGCAAAAGTATCGAGGCGTGCAAATACAGTGCCCTCGAGCGTAGCACCGTAAAGCATCTTATCTTCGCCGCATTCCATACTGAAAGACACATATGCATCACCACTCAGAGAGGAATAAAAAAAATTGTACAGCTCAGAACACACAAGGGTGTTATCAAGATAATATGCTCTCCAACCGCCGTTGCGGTATGACAAAGCATAAATAAAAGTGCCATAAGGTTTTTCAACATAGATCGTGTATACCTTGGCCTTGTCCATATTTTGCAATACGGTACACCCCGTGCTTGTATTATAGGTGGGGTAAACTTGTTTGAACATGGAATACGCTACCGACGCACTCTTTGCGCTGTCCGCATAGCCACTTGCCTTTGCGCGTACCGTAATGCTGTGCGCGCCTGTAAGACTGAGCTTGGAGAGGTCGAATGTGACGATGGGTTTCTCGGTGTCATCCGCCATTTTGGTTGCGTTCACGGTGAACCAAGCATAAAACTCCGCGGAAACCTCTTGCTCGGTATCGCCGAAGTCTATTTTGCGGTATACTTCGTATGCCCAAGTTGATGTGCCATAAGCATAGGCACCCACGGTATCAACGGTGGAACCGGCGGTGCTATATTCCACATAGGAAGAAGATACCGGATCTATCTGAGTGAAGCTTTGGCCATTTTCAAGCTGGAAACATATTGCTTGCGCCAGAACCGAGCCCGGCTCTATGAGGGTTTGATGAAACCACCACTTGCCTTTTATTGTTGCCATTTACTCGCCTCCTTCCTTAATTAGAGCCGCCGCTATAGGAACCACTAAAGCTGTATTTGAAATTGGGGGTGATGGTGCTTTCGGGTACGACCCCGGTTGAACCGTTATTCAACGTCCAACCAAAATCCATCCCAGATGGCACGCATACAAAACCGTCCTCATCTACGTAAATAGATGATGTGTTATACTCGCTATCTACCCAATCGTACCAAGACATACCCAGCTCAGCTTGATAGGTGCTTCCAATTCCAACAGAATCGTTAACAGTGGTAAATTCGATAAGTCGCTTCGCGCTCACCGTTTCCACCACCTCGCCGTCCACGAGGATGTCAAACTCCTCGGCAATTCCGCTTTCGTCTGTGATGGTGAGGAAAACACCATCGAGAGAGATGGTAGGCGCTGTGAGGGATCTTGTGACCTCCATGGTTTTCACCACTTCACCGTTGGCCCGAACGACGAACCTCTCTGCGAGCCCACTCTCGTCGAGGATGGTCAGCGTGTCGCCGTCAAGCGTGATAACGGGGGCAGGGAGTGCCTTAAGCTCTACCTCATCGGTAAGGGTAACGACCAGATCGCCTTTCACATCTTTATCCTCACAATGCAGGATCGCTTTCTGCCCGGGAACGAGGGAGGCGATAACCTCTCCCTTATAGGTAATGATCGTTCTCATTTGGACAGCTCCTTGCGTTCTTTGGCGAAACGGGCTCGCATGATCTTGCAGTAAGGGTCATTCGGGTTCTCGGCGACCCCGAGCTCGGCGAGCTGCGGATACATAGCGTGCGATCCCTTCTTTGGGTCGTAATCGTGGATGATGAGGGTATGCGCCGTGCTTTTCCTCGCGCCCTCGCCCTTCAGCTGCTCGTACACGGGATAATGCCACGCAACATCGTGCCGACGATGCGCATACCATACACCGGCACGGTTTTCCGCCTTAAAATACTGCGGGATCTCAAGCGTATAAAGGCCGGCTCGCCACTCCCGGCGGAGGGTTTCCGCCCAGCCCGCAGGGAGGATCATGTCGATATCAAGAGGCAGGCAGATCTCGCATACCTCGGGGACCAGCGCCAGCGCCTCGTTCCTCGCCACATCAAAGCGAAAGGGATGAATGACCTTCCGGTAGCACCGCACACCGGAGGCCCGAAGGACCTCCCAGGTGCCGTCCGTGGAGCCGGTGTCGAGCACAACGACCTCGTCGGCCTCCTTGACGCAGGAGAGCCACCGGCGGATATTTTTGATCTCGTTTTTGCAGATCGCGTAAGCGCAGACCTTATACATACTTACTCCTTTAACTGTGAGTCGGGGCGGCGAGAGCGAATCCTGTTCCGGCGAAGTAGACACCTTTGCACGGCTCATCATCAGCCTGATCCTCCGCTGTGGGCGGCGAGAGCGAATCCTGTTCCGGCGAAGTAGACACCGAAAGCGAATAGACCGCGGTCTCCTCGGTATCGACGACCCCGAGCTCCGTAATCTCAATGTAGCCGAACGCGCTGAGGATCTTGTCGCCCACCGCAAGCGTGGGATAGCCGTTTTTGTTCGTTAGGGAATGCCACCCGTCAGCGGTATAGAGGGGATGCCCCTCGGCCATCGCAATGTAGGATCCATCCGAAAGCAACAGCATAGCGATCCTTGTCGTGTATCCGATAACGACGGCAGTCACGTAGCCGTCGCAATACGTGCCCGCCTCAAGGTCGTAGGACTGCACCGTATCGCCCACGGCGATCTCCTCGATCATCTTATAGGAGCCGTCCGCCATCAGGACAGGCGTCCCCGCCGGGAAGCACTCTGCCTCGGTCGTTACGATGTTGCTTGCGGGCGATTCCGCGCCGTTGGCATCGACGGACGTGACATAGCACGAGGTGCTGTAATTGGCGGAAACACTTTGCTCGGCGCCGGTGCACTCGATGTACTTCATCAAGCTTCCGTCGGCGTAGTAGATCCCCCACTTGTCTACGCGCTGGATCTTGTCGGGGTCGTAGCTGATCTTGAGGCCGTCACCTCCCGTGCATTCGATGACGGGGGCGACGAGGGGGATGATATCCTCCACCGTGACCTCACCGCGGTATTCCTCGCGGACCACCCCACCGCCGCCTTCCAGCAAGGCATCGACCTTTGCCTTCAGCTCGGCGAGGGTGCCCTCCGCATCGACCTTGAGCTCCTCCGAGAGCGAGCCGTCCTTGATCTTGTCAAGAAGCGCGTTAAAGCGCTCGATCAGGAGCTTCGGGAGCGAATCAAAGCGCGCCTTCAGATCGCTTGCCGAAAGATTGTTTGTACCGTAGGTGTGGCCGCGGTTCGGCGCATCACGCAAGGATGCGATATCCTTCTCGGCGATATCGGCGTTGGTGATATACAGTTTACTAAGCTCGTTCGTCATCGCATCCTGACTTTCCCGGCAATGCTGTAATCGAACGCGAGCCCAACGATACCAAAGGGCGACTCCCAGCACTCCGTAAATATGTAAAATTGCTTCTCCACCCATTTCCGCTCGTGCTCGTTAATAACGGACAAGCACTCGGCGGAGGGGTTGAACGTAAACCGTGAGAAATCGGTGTGATCAAAGTCGTTCTCGCCGCCGTAGACCTTGTCGACCTCCTTCCAGGCGGTGACGTTTGTCCGGACCTTCACGGTGATCAGAGCATAGGGAAACGCCTTTGTCTTCAGGACAACACTACCGCGCGCGGTAGTCTTGGTCACGTTCTCGCGGCCGCAGCTGTCGCTCTTGGTCGCGCAACCCGAAAGGTAGCGGCGCCCGCAGTGGGTATAGTCCTCGGGCGGGATATAGTGATTCTCGTCGCGGCGGTCGGTGTTGAACACGCAGATCGAGCCGTCGCTCGTACCGAAAAGAAGGCGGCCGTCGACAGATAACAGGGCCGTCGCCTCGCGAAAGCTACCGCCGATCTGCTCACCCGACGTATCGCACGGGTAGGCGTACTCGCCCTCGATCACGTAGTAGCGCGTGATACCGTCCTCGGCTTTGACCGCGCACGGCTCGATCTCGTCGGGGACGAATCCCTCGTTCTCCTGCGAGGCGAGCGTGTAGGTGACACCGTTGATCTCCAGCTCCCCTTCCTCGTCCGACGTCACGTAATAGTAGCGGTTTTTGGTGCCCGTCCACGTGCCGATATCGTCCCAAAAGTACCACTCGTACTCGTAGCCGCCAAGACGATGCCGGTACATCTCGCGGCTGTCGGCGAGGTACATATGACCTCCCGGCACCAGGATCGCGAGATAGCCGTCCCATTCAGCCATCGAGGCGTTACGCAGATCCTCGTTGCGCAGGGAGGCATCCACGTAGGACGAGCGGTGCACGACCGTGCGCTCGAGGTTGACCTGGGACTTTCCCACCGCCTCGAGGCCATGGGGAGAAATAAACACGGGGTCATCCCTGAAATTACAGGCGGCGCCAAGACAGCCAAGCCCCGGAACGCCGTTCTCGCGCGGATAGATCCTCGGCTGAAGATCCGCTGTGACCTTGTCGCTCGAGGGGTTGTCCTGCGCGGTGTGATAGTAGATGCTGGCCCCCTGCGCCACGTCGTCCTTCAGGACGATCAGATGCGTCGGGGTCGTCATCATGGCGGTGATCGGCGTTGAGCCGGTACCGTCATTCAGATAGTTGTATGCGCCTATATAAAACGGGTTGTTATACCCGGTAAGGTCTCTTTGAGTGTAAAACACGGAGTTCGGCAGCTTCGGATTCCCCGAAAGGAAGATGCGGCCGTCAAACTCGGTGATCAAGGTACAGCCGTTGATGGCATCCAGCGCCGTGCCGGTGAAGTCCGTGAAATCCTGGTTGCCCTTCTCCACATCCTTCATATCCTTGATGACTTTCCCGAAGTTGTTGGTTTGCGAATACGCCTTGATTACTACTTTATCGCCTTTCTCAAGCCCCTTCAGGCCGATAGACGTAACGTAATATCCGCGGGCCGATTCGTCATCGGTTTTCACGTATTCAAACTTAAAATCCTCTTTGGTTTTAATGAGATAGTAATGATCAATGCTTTCTCCCTGCTCGGCAACCGACCGTACAAGGTAAAAAAAATCGGATTCCAGGCCATTGGCATCGGTCTTCTTGCCAATCCATACTGCCATCTGATATTGGGCGTTAGAAAAATCAACGATTCCGAGCGTATCCAGCACCTCGAATTCGCTGAAGCGCGTTCCATCGTTCAGCTCGTATGTTGCTCCGGACTCCTTCGCCCATCCGTATTCAAAGCAGTAACGATGCTCCTCCGAACCGTCACTATGCTGAACGACGATCCCTCCGTCGATCGCACGTACGGGGGCGTGGAGGTACATCGTCTTCCAGGCTTCCCCCGTTTCACCCTCAGCCACGCTAAACCTCTCGTAGAAAAGGTCCGTGAGCATATTTCTCTGTTCGTAGGGCTCTCCGTCGAGATAGACGGTTGGAATATACGCGGTGTCAGAGCTTGCCGACCTCGCATCGTTTTCGTTGTGCTTGATTCTAAAGTAGGATGTTCCGTCGACAACATAAAGGCTGTCATGAAACAGAAGTGAGCGCGAAGGCGCGTCCGCAACTCTCATCGCATTCCACTTATGAGGATTGATGGATATATATTTTCCGGTAGACTCATCGATCCAGACTGAAGTACCTTTTACAAGGCGCCCCTCCTCATCCCTGACGGGGAGACTATCCTCGCCGAAGGTAACTTCGTGAATGTCATAGCTCCGTAGATCTCGCCCGCAGTGAATAATAACCTTTGCCTGCTCGTCTCCCTTGCCGGGAAGAAAGTGCATACCGTTCACCTTGCCCTTGTCTCCCTCAAGCAGTTTGCGGAAGCCGGGCGAGGTCTCGATCGCGGCGCCCGATTCCGAATGGTAATCGCGCCACATGTTCAGGAGATAATTGAAGCGCGTCTCATCGCACGCAGAGCGTTCCGAGGAGAAGTCGACTCCTCGGAACGTCTTGTAGCTTTTGTGATAGGTTGCCATCGCATTCTGACCTTTCTTACAAAAAAATAGAGCCATGTCCCCAATCTTGGGGACTATGGCTCTCACCTCAAAGGGTATATGGCACTCTTTTTCTCTATTATAACACATTCACGGCTCGAATTTGCCTTTATTTATTTTTATTATACCATAACAAGCACTCAAATTTTTCTTCATTTATTTTTCGCCCGTGACGACCGAGGTTGACAAATGTCGCGCACAATGCTATAATACATGTAGTCGCCCTCGGGCGGCTCGGAGAGTGCCATACGGTGGCGGTTGCTTCCCATCCACGGGAAGTCAGATTTCTTTTGCCTTCCCGATGAGGGGAGGTGATGCGGATGTACGTAACGCTTGAGCAGATCCTTGCGCTTGCTACGTTTATCGTTGTCCTTATCAGCTGCTTTTTTGCAGATAAAAAGAAATAACCGCCTCGGCTTCCAAACGTAGGCGGTTATTTCTTAATCGTTACACGGGAAGCAACCGTCATCGGTGCTCTCCGTTATTATTATACCAAAAGCCCCCTGTCTTGTCAAGGGGCTTTTTCTTATTCCTCGGTTTCCTCCGGCACATATTCGATTATGTCGTTAGGTTGACAACCAAGCAATTCACAAAGTCGCTCCAACACTTCCCAGTCGATACACCCGCCGTTTCGAAATTTTTGAATGGTTCCTTCTCCAAAAATTTTCTCTTTTCTTAATTTGTATGTGCTGTATCCCTTGCTTTTCAAAGCAGAAAGGATGTTAATTTTGTGCGATAGCGGCATTTTTCTTTTCTCCCTTCTTTTCTTCATTAATCTCGACACACCCCGTGGGGCTTCCTGCTTCATTGACCTTTGCCTACATAGGTAGGTCTTATATGATCTCCGCAGGCGTATAGGTTCGGGCGTGCCTCGCCCTACCGTATTGCCGTTTCGGTTTTTTAGATTTTCATTCCATCAAGAAACTCAAAACAGAATGGATGATATTTTGCTCCCAACGCCTGTGCTATTTTTTCAAGTTCTTCCTCATTGAAAGTTGAACGCTTCAGCTTTTGATTGAAGTTTGAAGCGGTCATTCCAATGTCAGCGGCAAGCTTTGCTTGACTAACCCCCCGGTACGCAGCCGCCGTTTTGATTTTTTGCTCCATGCTCATTTTTTCTTCTCCTTCTCGCAAGTCTCCTTCATTTTATCATCCTTTTTGTTTATTGTCAAGCGTTTTGTAAATGATTTTTAGGGAAAAATAAAAAAAATTTAGAAAAATATCAACAAAACCCTTGACAACATTAAGCAAATGCTGTATAATGATCTCGTAAGGCACGAAAGGCGCACAACCGCAAGCC
The DNA here is from genome assembly GCA_045586345.1 of Eubacteriales bacterium. Classification (GTDB taxonomy): domain Bacteria; phylum Bacillota; class Clostridia; order Oscillospirales; family CAG-272; genus UBA1740. The sequence continues at coordinate 13,690 of JAZNAD010000100.1, read as the reverse complement.
ATCGTGTACGCAAAAAAAGAAAGGAAGGTGAGCGCATGGCGGAGAGCAAAGGCATCCCTATTACACATGAAGGGAGTGATGCCGAGATGATGAGCGACGGAACGCTGAAGCGGCTGATCGAGTATCTCAAAAGCATCAAGTGGTCTGACGAGCAAATCGTCGCCCTGCTCGACTACATAGCGAGCAAGTAAAAGGAAAGCCGTCCGGAGCACCTACCACAGTTCCCGAACGGCTTACCGCAAAGAGAGCACGAGGGGAGCAACCGCCGCCCCTTGTGTCCTCTCCATTGTAGCAGAAACGGCGGTAAAAGTCAAGACAAAGGAGAGAAAAAGCAAAATGAACGCGCGCATTGCAGAAGGCTACACAATGCCGGAATTTACCGAGGAGTACCTTCGTCGATTTGGCATGGACAAATCCACGGTCGATGTGTTCGACCTCTGCCGCAAGGAGGGCATCGCCCTAATTCCTTGGTCAGATCCCGGGATCCCCTGGCTAACAAAGGAGATCCCCCAGTTAAAAAACAGCATCAATGCTGATAACGATGGGCTTGCCTTTTGCGTCAGAAAGAGCAAAGCTATCTTCTATGACGACACGAGATCACCGGCACGGCAACGCGCCACAATTGCTCACGAACTTGGTCACTATGTCAACGGAGATCTTGATCGTAACTGCCCGCCCTGCAAGGGCCACCATTGCGACCACTGCAAGGAATGGCAAGCCGATTCGTTTGCGCTGAATTTGCTTTTTTGAAAGGAGAGAGAACAATGAGTGAAATGGAACTTCGTACAAAGATCAAGGAGCTCAAGGAGCTCACCGCTATGAAAAACGAGGTAGAGGCCGAGATCGAGGCCCTGAAGGATGCTATCAAGCATGAGATGGGCGAGAGCGAAATGATGATTGTCGGCGAATACACGGTGCGGAACACCACCGTCGTGAGCTCGCGCTTTGATACCACCGCCTTTAAGAAGGAGCACACCGATCTTTACCTCGCCTTCTGCCGCGAGGTGCCGAGCACGCGCTTCACGGTAGCATAAGGAGGTACCTATATGAACAAGACCTTTGAGCAGATGCGCGCCATTGACGTCACCCCTTTCGTAGAAAAGCGCGGTGACGGCGAATTTCTGAATTGGGCGAAGTGCAAGCAGCTTCTCCACGAGAACGGCGCGGAAACCGTCTATTTCGAGCCCTGTGTCAACGAAAACGGCTCGTCGCTCTTTATGTCCGACATGACCTTCACCGACCCGAACGGCAATACCAACCGTTGCTATGAGGTGCGTGTGCGTATCACGATCGACGGGCTGACCTTCGAGGCCCAGCATCCGGTCATGAACGGGTGCAACCCCGTGAAAGACCTTTACATGAACCAACAGCGTGTGTGGAACGCACAGGTCCGCGCCTTCGTCAAGGGCGTGGCTATGCGAACGGGGCTCGGCTTTGACCTTTGGCTTAAAAGCAACGAGGAGCACTCCACCGAGGAGGATCTCTCCAAGCATCATATCTTCTCCGTCCGCGAACGGCTTCAGCAGGAGTACACCAAGGTGCTCCGGGAGAAGTACCTCACCACCAAGGAGATCGCGGAGTGCTGTCAGATGACCGAGGACGAGGTTAAGGTGCTGTTTACCTTCTTCGATCAGATCGACCGTTTTGAGAAGAACCTACTCGCGCTTCTGTGATCGCCGACAAGGACAGGGGCTACTATTTCGGGGCCTCGGACACGGATACGATCATGGGCTCGTGGACCTCGGAGAGCTTTGCGAGGTGGTGGCTTCAGAAGCTCTCCTTGGACCACCGCCGCTTCGAGAACCGATACACCCTCGCTGGAACGCATTTCGAGCATCGGATTTTAGATGCCCTCGGTGTGCCCGGCATGGTGTATGACCGTCAGATCATCATCGAGGATCTGCGCCTGCGTGTCAATCTCGACGGCAACGACAGCGCTACGATCTACGAGGTAAAGACCTACGAGCTGACAAAGGGCTATTCCCTGCCGATGAAGCACATACGGCAGGTGCAGGTGCAGATGTTCGCCACCGGCTACCGCCGCGCCTACATTGCATCCTACGGTTTAGCCGAAAAGGATTACCGCAATTATCTTGCCCCCATTGACAGGGAGCGCTTACAGCTTCACCCCATCCCCTACTGTGAGGGATGGATCCACAACACCTATCTGCCACGGCTGACGTATCTTGCTAAATGCCTGACAGAAGGAAGATACCCAAATATAAAGGAGTTAATTGCATAATGCAAACAAGAAACCACGATATGCTGCCGCATTTTATCAAAGACCGGGCCACCTCGGTCTCGGTTACAAACAGCATTGCTCATCCGAAAATGCTTGCCGAGCGCGCCAAAATCCTGCTTGATGATCTTGGAAAGGATTTGATGGATTTAGGTGATAATCCGCAGATGACACTTTACCGCGCGTTACACCTCAAAAAGACTTTGGAGGCTAAGTGCTTCGCGATACGCGATATTGTTTCCGAGGTGCACGATATGCTGGATGAAATTGACGAATACGGCAATGAAAACTTCCCGGCACCCGATAAACCCGAGGAGGTGGTCGAATGATCTACCACGAATGTGAATACTGCGGTGCCACGCTCGATCCCGGGGAGCATTGCGACTGCCGTGAGGAATACACCCCGCCCAAGCGCGAGGAGGTGAGCCGGAAGTGATGACCTTAGAACAACTGCTGACCGAGCGACAGGTGCTTGCGGACGAGCTGATTGCGGAGCATAAGAAACCCGATAACGATCGCTTTGCAGAAGCTCTCCGCAAAATGACCACTAACTACATTGAGGCCCTAAAGCTCGCCATAAATCCCACGCCAAAGCCGGTCGCGTTCGTTGCTATCTTCGCGCTGGGCTTAATGCGAACCGCCATCCTCCAAGACGCGCCCGAGGCGGAAAAGAGCGAAAAGCTCCTTGCCGATCTCTGGGACGTCTCCGCCACCACCATAAGAACACCGCGCATCAAGCGGAGGGAGGACGAGGAACGTGAGCAACGAAAATGAGCTTGACAATCCCAAGGTTGAGCTCGACGAGCTCCACGAGCTCAAGGCCGAGCGCGAGGAGCTGTATTCCGGCATCCGAGCAGCGTTGAAGAATGACGACAGTGTAACCCTCATCTCGCTCTTACACACGACCGCCAACAACTTTCGGCGTGCGCTGTGTCTGACCTTTGATCCTCTACCCCTACCAATCGCATTTTTAGCCCTGCACGTAGTGGAGGAATACAAGCGCTATATCATCGAGGCTGTTCCCGATGCCGAAAAGAAAGAAGTGATCTTATCGAAATCATACGAGCGTGTCGGGGTCGCCGTGCTCGTGCCACTCAAACAATGACAAGAAGGAGGACACCGAATCATGGAGGTCGCATACAAGTACCGCATTTATCCTTCCAAGGAGCAGGAGCAGCTGATACAACGCACTTTCGGCTGTGCCCGCTTCGTGTATAACCACTTTCTCGCCTACCGCAAGGAGCTATATGAGAAGACGGGGGAAACGGCAAATTACTATGCTTGCAACAAGCTGTTGACCTCCTTAAAGAAGGACCTCCCGTGGCTTTATGAAGTAGATGCTCACGCCCTTCAATGCTCCGTGAAAGATCTCGATATCGCGTATCAGAATTTCTTTCGCCGCGTGGAGAAGGGTGAAGCCCCCGGCTATCCTCGCTTTAAGAGTAAACGGGAAAGGAGTAAGTCTTTCAAAAATTGTTGTCAGAACAACAGTATTTTTCTGACGGAAAACACCATCCGCTTACCGAAGCTCGGTCTTGTCAAGTGCCGGATATCTCGCCCGATCGAGGGGCGCATCCTCTCGGCCACCGTTTCACAGGTGCCCTCCGGCAAATACTTTGTGTCGGTTCTCTGTACCGACGTTGAAATCCCACCGCTTCCCTCTACGGGGGCGGCGGTGGGTGTCGATCTCGGTCTCCACGATCTCGCAATCACCTCGGATGGCGTGAAATACCCTAACCCCAAGAGCTATGCCAAAGCACAAAAGCGACTGGCGCGGCTTCAACGGCAGCTCTCCCGAAAATCAAAGGGGAGCCATAACCGCGAGAAGGCCCGTGTTAAGGTGGCATGCCTTGCCGAGCGTATCGCCAACCAAAGGAATGATGCGCTCCATAAGCTCACCACGGATCTCGTGCGCAAGTATGACGTGATCTGCATTGAGGACTTGGCTCCAAGCAATATGCTGAAAAACCGCAAGCTCGCCAAGCATATTGCGGATGCCGCCTTCGGCGAGGTGCGCCGTCAGCTTGAATACAAGGCGGCGTGGTACGGAAAGGTGCTCTCGGTCATTGACCGCTTCTTCCCTTCCAGCCAGCTTTGCTCGGTCTGCGGCTACCGCACCCCCGAAACGAAGAATTTATCCGTCCGCCATTGGACTTGCCCCGACTGCGGAACCACGCACGATCGGGACGTCAATGCGGCAAACAACATAGTAAAAGAGGGCCTACGCTTGTTAGCGTAAGCCCCCATGGTAGGGCGAGGCACGTCCTAACCTAACGCCTGTGGAGATCACGTAAGACCACGTTTCGGTGGCAACGGTTTATGAAGCAGGAAGCCCCACGGGGTGTGCCTATTGAAGCGTGTGTCGTCGCACGCAGAGCGCTCCGAGGAGAAGTCGACGCCCCGGAACGTCTTGTAGCTTTTGTGATAAATCGAGGTTGCCATTAACTCCACCCCTTCTTGTCGTTCCAGCGAGTAAGGCTCGGCCACGGCTCGATCGCGGCGGCCGCCAGCTGGTAGCGCGCGCGGTAGAGCTCGGCCTTATCGGGATCATCGTCCAGCCACACATAAGCGGCGACAAGGAGCGGAAGCAGCTCCGCGAGCTCTGAATCCAGGGGGATCTCAACGGCATCGTCATTATCTCCGTAGTGCGGGAAGGCGACCTTGTACGTGACCTCATAGGTCCCGCGCTCTTTCACGGGGAGGCGCAGGATCCTACCGTGCAGGATCATACCCCGGGGGTCCCCGGGGTATGCGTGCACGCCGTCGCGGATGAGGGGGAGGACCACACCGTCAAAATCGGGGACGATCGCGGCAAGATCGTAGTCCGCAACATCACTCCCGACGGGCGTCGGAAACGGGGTGTCAAAGAAGGTAACGTTACGCAGGATGCAGCCGTACTCGGTAGTGCAGCTGACGGAGATCTCCGCGAGCTCATCGGCCGTCGCCTGGATTCGCACCCAGCCGGCGACCGTTTGCCACGAATAGGCTCTTGTCCCGTCCTTGAATTTGGCCCCGGTGACCGTTACGCCCCCTCCCCCACTCACCTCAAGCACGACACAGCGCGCCTTGGCCGAGAAGGAGAGGTTGTTGCCGGGCGCAACGCTGAAGGGGCCGCGCCACTCATTGACGGGAGCGAAGGGCTCGTGAACGATGACCGCGGTCGACGTGCGCGGCCGCAGGCGGTTGACCTCGCGCAGAGCGAGGTTGAGCGTGGTATAAAAATGATCGTCGTTATTGTCGAGATCCTGCACATAGCCGTACCCGAGGATCGCGTGCTTCACGTCGAGGATAGTCATCGTTCAGATTTCCTTTCTTTGGATTAGAGCTGCTCGGCGCCGGAGACCGCAGACTCGCTTCCGACGGCGAGGAGAATGTGCTTGTAGGAGCCAAAGCCAACGCCAAAACGGCAGCGGCCGGTCCACATGTAGTTGCCGGTGTGAGGATCCTCCCAGTTGCGGATGGTGAGAGGAACGCGGTTGAAGAACATATTGCCGCGAAGGATCTTGTTGGCCTCGCTCGACATGATCATCACGCGGTCATCGGTCGTCTGCCAGTTGGGCATAACCACGATATTCCAGTTGCCGTACTGGATATTGATATCGTTGTAGCCGTTACCGAGCGCGCCCTCCGAGCCACAGACCTTCTTGGCGATTCTCTCGGCCATCGGGCGGTTGCCGGGCAGGATGATGGTATCGGCGGTGTAGCCCAGCACCTCGCCGTTCTCGTCCTTCATATTGCGGATCTTGGAGGCGAGATCACCAAGGGCATCCTCAAAGGCGGTCGTCGATGCAAAAATGTTGCCGTAGAAGTAGTTGGACTGCGTGCCGCTCTTACGGCTACCGCCCCACTTGTGCTGCTTCGAGAAGAGCGGCTGGCCGTCGGGTGCCTTCAGATCGATCTTGGCCTTGGCAAAGGTGCCGTGGGTGGCCGTACCGTTCGCAAGAGCAAATTCACAGCTCTTGTGCAGGGTCTTGTAGTAGGCACGAGTGAAGTTCTCGGCACGGGCGCGGGCATCGGCGGCCACGCCGTAGTTGGCATCCTCCATCATCTTGGCGGTGATGGTGAACTCCTTCATGAACTGGATGAATTCAAAGTCTCTCTTGTAGGTCTCCTCGAGCGAATCGTTCTCGGCGCCGGCGCCCTCCTCGGTCGCCGCGAACACGTCGAACTCGTTCTGACCGACGATGGTCTCGGCAAAACGCTTGGACTTCTCGACGTTGAAGAGCGAGTCACGGATGCCGCCGCGCTTGGTCAGAAGATCCGACTCGTGCTCAATGACCATCTTGAGGGGGGTCTCGAGCTTACCGATGGCGGCGTTGTGAATGTTGCTTTCGGAATAGATGAAATTGGACATCGTTTTTCTCCTTTCTTTGATTTACGCCAGGCGAACGGCGATCACGTCGCCCGCGTCCTTGGCGTCGATGATGTCTACGACATAAGCACCGAAGTTGGTGGCGCACTCGGTAGCGGTGACGGAAAGGCCGTCGTCGGCGAACCTGGCGTGCTTACCGGGGGCGAGGGGTGCATCGGTGACGGGGGCCTCGAAGATCATATCCTTCGTCACGAGGGTAAGGGGCACCTTGTCGCCGGCGGCGGCGCATTTGGTGGTTTCGAGAACGACGTACTCGGCCGTCGCATCACCGGATACGGGGGCAAGCACGCCGTCCTGATATGCAACGGCGGTGCCGGCCTGGAAAGTGGTCTCGGCGCTCACTCCTGCCGCCATGTGAAGCGGCTCGGAAACGTTGATGCGCCCATTCAGAATTTTGGTGAGAATGAACATTGTTTTTATCCTTTCTTAGTTCTTTTTGGTTCTGCGATAGAGACTATGGATCTCCTTCTCGCTAAGGGAGGGAAACAGGTCGCGTGCTGCGCTGAGCTCCTCCCTCGTCATGCCCTCGGGCGCCCCGTGGCTTTTGGGGGCAACCGAGCCAAGGTGTCCCTTGGAAGCGGGCTTACTCGCCGGCTTCCGGGGGGCGTCGGTCGCTTCCTCGGCGGCCGCGGGCTCGTTTCCCGCGTCGGGTGTCTCGGGGGCTTTAGCCGGGCAGATCTCGTCATAGGCCTCAAGGGCCGTGAAGCCGGCAAGGCGCATGCCGATGTACTTGGCATACTGCATCCGCCCAAGATCGCGCAGACTCCCGAGCTTTACCTCGGGATGGGCAGCGACGACCGCCTCAAGATCCTCACGCTCCTGGCGCTCGTAGGCGCTCTCCTCGGGAGAATCCTCGGCTGCGGGCTCCTCGTTGTCCTTCGGCTCTTCCGGCGCTTCGGAGCTTTCCTCGGGTGCCTTGGGGCTTTCCTCTGCGTCCGTCGGCTCCTCGGGCTCTTCCCCGGAGACCGCCTCATTGCTGTCCTCGGGCTCCTCCGAGGGGGTTTCTTCTTCGGCGGCGGTATCGTCGCCGTCCGAGGTGTTCTTTTCGGGCGTTTCTACGTCCGTGTCCCCGTCGTCTCCCACCGAGTCCTCAAACTCGGCAAAGAGATCGCTGAGCGTGGCCTCGAAATCCTCGGCTCTCGGGGTGGTTTTCTCTTCCATTATGCTTTCTCCTTTGATTACTTCTTCGAGCGCAGGTCGCTGTCGCTCTTGATGGTACGTGCCTTGGGCTCTTCCTTGGGCTTCTTGGGTGCCTTCACGGAAAAGCCGCTATTGGTCGCGTAAGGATTGCTTCCGTTCTGCTTTTTCATAGCCTTCTCTCCTTTCCTCGGCATTTAGATAAAAAGAGTCACAGGCACCGGCTTTGCGGTGCTGTGACTCTCATCTCTCTGGATATATGGTCTCTTTTTGATATTCGGTTATTCGGCCGTCGCCTTGACAGACCAGGGGGCGCCGCAACGGCGGCAGATAAAGCTGAGGGTGTCGATTCGGCTGCCCTTGGGGATCCCAACGCCGCGGAGACGTTCTCCGCAGCCGGGGCAGGCGATTTTCGTGACCTCCTCGCGCTTTCCGGGGGTGATAGTAAGCATTGGTCTTTCCTCCTGTACGTTCATTATACCACAGCAAGCGCTCAAATTTTTCTTCATTTATTCGCGTTTTGCGCGTTTTCTTTGAAGAGACAAGCGCTCTCCTCGGCCGTCAGTCCTCGGGCCGTCTTTTTGACGGCGTCGCGGATATCCTTGGCCGTGTAGCCGTTGCCGTAGAGGATGATGCTCTTCTCCTCCTCGGTAAGATCCGTTCCCTCAAGGTATTTGAGAACAGAGGCCTTTGCATCCGCCCCCTCTTTTCCCTTGATCGCCGAGATCTTCGCCGTATGATAGACGAGCGTATCGACGTCCATAAGCTTTGAAAGCACCGCCGTGCGAGACATAGCCCCACCGGCCACCTCGGCATCGGCGCGCTTGTAGTAGATGTTGTACGCCGTCTTAACGGCGGCGGCCAGCTCCTCACCCTCAAGATCGCTCTCGAGGAGCGAGAGCACGACCTTGTCCGCCCCCTCGTAGATCCTCCGGAAGGCGCGGTACTCCTTGGCGGTCGATACCTTCTCGGGAATCGACTTAGGAAGGATATCGGTATACCCCGCCTCGTAAAGCTCGAGCAGGCGATCAGCCGTCGCCTTATCCCCCGCCGATCGATCGCGAAGACGAACGCGGATCACAGCCTCGGCGAGTCTTTCGTTCCCGCTTTTCAGGGCCCGTTGCAGGTTGCCCTCGGTACCGAGCTCGCGCTTTCTCGCATCGACGTGCTCGTAGACGACCGCGGGCATAAAGCGCCGCGCGATCCCCACGAGCGTGTTCTTGACGTTGCGAACGGGAATACCGAAGAGCGCCGCCGTGCTCTCGGTCATCGTGTAGAGCTGCTTCGTGATCTCCTGCGAGCTGACGTGCTCACCGGAAATAAGCGCGCCGCTGAGCTCCAACGCCTTCTTGGAGGACGACAGCGTATCGTTCAGCTGATCGTAAAAATGATGACTGATGGTGTAGCCCTCGGTAAAGAAGGAATACAGCTTGTCCGCCAACGGGATGACCGATACCATCTCATCGGCAATCCCCTCTGCAATCTCCGCGAGGACCGGTCCGCCCTCCTCTTTCGTGAGGTTGTCGTCGTCATTGTAGAGCCAGCGGAACATCTGCACGACCATCGCCGAGAAGAAGGTGCAAAGCAAAAGCCCTATCGTTGTCTTTCCAAGCTGACGGCGCGCCTCCGAGATCTCGGCATCGCTCACCTCGAGTTTCGCCTCCTTCTTGGCGTTGAGTGTGACGAGCTGACCGACACCGTCGAACATCCGCGAGAAGATCTTGTTTTTGTCGGAGGTAAAGATCGTAAACGCGCGGAAAAGCGGGTTCTTCGCCCGGGCCAAAGCGTACCGGCCACTCTTATCGGCCGATTGCTGGGTCTCACGGATCACGTCGTCAAGAAGCGCTCCCGCCGCCTCGAGCCGTGCTTCGCCCGTCAGCCCGCTGTCGCTCACCTGACGGAGACAGGCCTTCCAGATCGTGTAGATCGAGGCGTTATCGCACGCCGTGATACCCTTGGTAGCGAACTCCGCGATCTTGCCGATCTTGTCTGTTCCCGTTATGGCTCGCACCGCCGTCGGCTCAAAGGCACGTTCCCTCGCCATCATGGAATATGTCCGCATCTCCTCGCGGCTCGTACCCGTAACGGTGAGCGCCATCGAGAGCGAGCGCCAATGGAGCTTCGGGTGCATCCCGGCCGCAAAGATTGCGCCGAACTGGCTGGCACAGGTTTTCGGGTTAAGCCCGAGCGCCGTGCTCATGAAGGTGCCGGAGAACCAATCGTAGAATTTATCGCCCATCTCCTTTTGCGTGCGCACGCCGGCAATGTCGTTGAGGAGAGCCGCCATGTAGTCGTCAAATCCCTCCCACTGATCCTTGAAGAGAAGACGGGGCGTTTTGATATCCGTCTTGGTTCCCACGTTATAGTTCATCACGCGGTCGTAGTTCTTGAGGACCCCGTAAAGATTGGCGTACGAGCTGAGCCCGTTGGCATGGCTCAGCATCGTTTCCGAGGCGGGGAGAATGTCCAGCTGGCGGAAGCTGTCCACCGTGCTCTTGTTAAAGGACAGAGAGTAGATGGAGGTGAGCTGTCGCACCTGCGCCCTGGCATCGCCCAGCTGCATTTCGATGGCGCCGCGAGTTATAGGATAATAGAAGCCGTCAACAACGTTGGAAAAGCCCATATACGTATCGTCGGCGTTTGACTTGATATCCTTGCTTTTCTCGTTGTAAAACGCTGTGAGAAGCTCGATATAGCCCCTGTCGACGTCCTCGAACTGCCCTTCCATCTCCGTGATATCGGCCTTCAGCTGATCGAGCGCCGCCTTGCGGTCAGCCTCGTAGGTCTTGGATTTTTTGTCAAGCGCCACTCCGGGGGCAGCAATCGGTATGCCGTCGCTCGCGCCACCTCCGTGGGGGCGGATAGTGATCGTAGAGGAAAGGAGCGCATCGAGGGCCTGCTCACGCTTGAAGGTGAGAGACAGCGCGATGGCGTTATCGATGCTGATCTTCTTTTTACGGAAGGTGACGGTACCATCCTTCAGGCGCTTGCCGTAGCCCTTGTTTTTGCTGAGGAACTCCTCAAAGGGCCGCACAAGATCGGCATACATCGCGCGTTTCTCGGCCTCGGCCGTACGGATCTCGGTAAAAAGCTTGGTGAGCTCCCCGCTCTTATCGTACGAATCCAACATCCGCACGACCGACACGGGATCGACAAAGCCGTAGAGCGTATTGCGCACCTTATTGACGAGGCCGCGAAATCTCTTGTCCGCCCGGTGCAGCTTGCCGTAAAGCCGGGCGTTTTCGGCAACGTTTGCAGCCATATCCTCGACCTTGACCAGCTGCCCCTCGCGCTTTATGTACTTAAAGCTCTCGTGCATCTTTTCAACGGCGCCAACGATGTTCGCCAGCCACTCGTATTCATCAACGCTAAAGGCTTCCCCCTGCGTTCGATTGTAGAGGTCATCGGTCCATCGGACGATCTCCTCCGAGAGCTCGTACCCCTCGATGGGGCGCTTGAGGTAGTCCTTGCTATCTGCCGAGCCGAAGTCAAAGGCCCCCCGGTACGAGTCAAAGAAGCCCTTGAGCGCACCGAGCGCATCGTGGATCTCGTTCTCACGCAGGGATGCCCCATGCTTCAGATGCTCAAAGCGCTTCACCAGCTCGTCAAGGTTCTCGGACTCCAGGATGTTCCCCGTCTTCCGCATATTGCTGCGATATGCCCTAAGGCGGCCGATCTTCTCGATGAGGCGGTTGCGCGCCATCCCGATCCGCTCCGCATCGGTCTTCTTCCCGAGAGATTGCGCCTTCCTCTCGGCCTTGGCCTTCTCCTTCACAAGCGTCGGCGCCGTGCGCGTCATCGTTTGGTTCGGCAGCTCGGCCTTAGCCGCCTCGTAAACGGCCGCCTGGAAAGCTGCCCCCATCTCTCCGTCGATCGCCCCCTTGGCGCGCAGCTTACGGAGCTCGGCGAGCGCCGCCTCGGAGGCAGCATCGGCCGCCGCCTCGATCCCACCGGGATAGGCAATATTAGCCGCGAAGTAAATGCTATCATCCAGCGCCTCGGCCTCCTTGCGGTTGAGGGTAATGCCGGCCTTCTCCACCGCCAACCCGCGGATGATACGGGCGCCCACCTTAGTGTACGGATGTTCCTTGTCGCCCTCGTTTTTGGCGAGAGAAAATTGCGCGTTGCCTGCTTTTTCCGAAGATTTTTTCTCCGAGGGGTTGCTTTTTTCGCCGGAATCGGGTATACTGTCAATGAAGAGTTCTCCATTGGCGCCCTTTCGGGTGTTCACGGCGGCGAGCAAAGTCCGTCGGGTGGAGAACTCTTCTGTTCTTTCCGCACTATAGCTATAAACAAAGCTTCCGTCATTCTTCTCTTTTACATTGATCGTGACCGTGTAAGGAGTTGCCTCTGTTTGGCCGTACTCCGAAAACAAAATGTCATTTACGAAATAGTGCCAGAGCTTAACATCTTTGTGTGTGAGTGTATCTTTTCCCGTCTCTTCTTTTGAATAGTCATATTTTGCCTCACTCGCAATTTGATAATAATCATCGGCAAGATCAAGCATTACACGACGATCACTGCCGCGTCCTTGCTTATTTCCACCAGCGATTTTATCCGCATCGGTGTAAGTATTTTTCGTTTCATCAACCGTTGGATCAAATTGAGCAGCAATAACACGCGAAGTATCCCCGTTGGATATCACAAGATCAATCGGCTTTTTGGACCAAACGTTTTGAATATAGTTCAATATCCTTTCGCTTTTGGCGGATTTGGGCGTTCCTTTAGGAAAATTAGATTCATAAATCCCTCTTCCATCTTCGGATCTGCCCTTGAACGAATGTGAAACCCCTTCCGCCCGGTCGACGTTAGCCCCCTCAATGGCCTTTTTCATCAACCCGGAGAGGCGGTCGGCGGCACGGTAGATCTTCCCCTTCTTGGTGGGGAGAGAGTGAAGAAAGCGGTTGACGGTGTTGAGCACACGGCGCAGGCCACCCTTGGTCTCGGCGGCATACCGGGTGAGGAAGGACGAGCTTGTCAGGAGCGCCGACACCAGCTCGGCGTTGGTCTCGCTCTCACGGAGGGCATCGGTCCACTCGATCTCACTCCCGGCATAGTTTTTCTCCAGCTCCTCGACGGTGGCCTTGGCCTCCTCGAGGGCTTTTTCATTCTTGCGCGCCCTTTTGACGAGCTTCTCGTACTCGGGCGACCCCTCAAGGTCATGGGCGATCTCGTGGAGAGCCGTACGGGCAATGGCGGGCGACTTGCTCGAAAGAAGGATCAAGCGGCGACCGTCGGGGTAAGTATAGTGCAGACCGTTCTCCGGCACCTTGTCGCTGACAAGCACCGAGAGCCCTTGGCGCACTGCCATCATCTGACAGACGGCGTCAACGTCGGAGGTCTCCATCTTCCCGGCCGAGGCGATAAACTCGTAGATCCTCTCCTTGGTCATCACGTCAAGGGTATCAAAGCCGGGCACGGCGGCACGGGCACGGTCCTGCTCCTCGGCAGAGCGCACTTGCTCTTTCTCAGCATCCGCGGACTTCGACTCCTGCTCTGCCGACGGCTCGGCTTCGTTGTCAACGGTCTCTGTCGGCGCTTCAGCTTCTTTCTGCACCGCTTCGGGTGCTGTAACTTCAGGCGCGACGTCGGTTACAGGCGCCGTTCTTGCGGCCGAGATCAGCGCATTCCGCGCTTCCCTAACGGTGGGGTACACGGTCTCCCCTACGCGGTACCCCCCCTCCACGGCGGCCACAGGCACGCTGACGCCCGTTTCCGTGGTGAAGGCCGATTCCTGGCCCTCTGTGGGCATTGCGAAGGCGTACGCCGATTCTACGGCGCGATTCGATAGCGTGTCCTCTCGCGTGTCGCGGTCGGAAAGATAGAGGTTCGCCATGTAGTACCACGCGGCGACCGTGGCCACGTCGCCCTTGTTCTCGCGGATGTCCTCCACCGTGACGGTGCGGCCGAGGAGCGCGGAAAGCCGGGCGGCGCTCTCGGGC
>JAZNAD010000099.1:0-2223 GCA_045586345.1 Eubacteriales bacterium | reverse complement strand
ATACCGAGCTCCATCGTGACGGTGGCCGCCACGACCGAGCGCTCACCTTCATCCTTGATGCGGCGCTCGGCATCCTCGCGCAGAGCCGCCGAGAGGTTTCCGTGGTGGATGAGGAAGATATCCTTATCCCCGCGCGCCTTTGCTATCTGGCGGAGGGTGGCGGTAACGTACTCGGTCTCCTCGCGCGAATTCGAGAAAATGAGCGAGCGACAGGGAAAAACAGTATCATAGAGGAACTCATAGCCGGGATCGAGGACGGCACGGCCGCCTCTCTCCTCACTCGCCGCCGCTTCACGTGGGGTCGGTCGCGAGGTTTTGGGGGCTTGGTCCTCGGCGGGATTTTCGATATAAAAGTGCTCCATCCCGAGGCGCCAGGAGAGCTTTTCACGCTCGGGCGGCGGGGCGGCGGTATGTCTCCCCGAGCCGGCGCCGAGCCACGAGGCGGCGGCCTCGAGGTCACCGACCGTAGCCGAAAGGCCGATGCGACGCGGATGACGGCCAAGCAGGCGCCCAATGCGCAGAAGCTGGCACAGCACCTGGTTACCGCGGTCGCTCCCAATGAGGGCGTGGATCTCGTCGATGATAACGGCGCGCAGGGCACCGAAGAGGCGCGGAATGTCATTATTACGGTTCATCAGCATGCTCTCAAGCGACTCGGGCGTGATCTGGAGGATGCCGCGAGGGGCACGCAGGAGCTTGGCCTTTTGCGAGGAGGAGACGTCGCCGTGCCAATGAAAGACCGGGATCCCACTTTCATCAAGGAGTGCTTCAAGGCGCTCGAACTGATCGTTGATAAGGCTCTTGAGTGGCGCAATGTACAGGACAGCTACACCCTGGGTCGTCGGTGGGCGGTTGATAAGGTCGGCAAGGATCGGAAAGAAGACAGCCTCGGTCTTGCCGCTGGCGGTAGAGGACGAGAGGAGGAGGTTATCGTCGGTATCCAAAAGAACACGCGCCGCCTCGATCTGCACCGGGCGCAGCTCCTGCCATCCCGAGCGGAAGATGTACTCGCGGATGAATTCCGGATAGCGTGAGAAAATGCGATCGGCTTCGGTCATGGCGCCTCCTTAGGTAATGTTTTCTTTGCTTAAACTTGATTTTATAGGGATAAGTCGAAGAAAAATCCAGCGGTGGGGGGCGAAGCTTCCTCGCGGTCTCCCGGGGCGATTCCGGCCGCCGCGCGGGTCCTCACAAGCTCACCGAAGGTGGCCTCGGGGTTCTCGCGGAGGATATCGAGGAGCGAGAGGAAGTCGCGGATGATCTCGCGCGGCGTTACCATCTCCTCGGCGCCGGCACGGTCAAGCGCCGAGCGCAGAAATTGTTCACAGTCCTCGGCGGGCAGGGCGGGGGCACCGTAGAGCTCGGCGTGGAGGGCGGCAAGGCGGACGACGAGTGCAAGCAGCTCGTTATCCGAGAGGCGGCGGAGGCGGATGACGGGGGCGTTCATCGTGGTATAGCCGCCTTCCGCAAAGCGGCTGTCGGCCAGGCGGCTGCGGAGCGCCTCGTAGCTGAAAAGCCCGCGGCGCGTGTCCTCAAGGAACTGCACAGTGCCACCGAAGACGACGCAGAGCCCCTCGGCGCGGCCACCGAGGGTATCATTGAAGATCGAGAGGATCTTTTCATAGTTGGATTCGCGGGCGATGCGGTTCGGGATCTTGTAAAGGTTGACGCATTCGTCAATAAGGACAAGAAGGCCGCGATAGCCGAGGCGACGGGCAAAGACGGCAAAAAGCTTGATGTAGTCGTACCAGGTATCGTCGTCGATGATGCCGCCGACAGTAAAGCCGAGCGCCGCACGCGCCTCGGTCTTAGTACCGAATTCGCCGCGGAGCCAGCGGAGGCAGGCGCTCTTGCTAGGCTCGTCACCTGCCATCTCGGCGGTGTAGTACGCACCGAGGACGCGGGCGAAATCAAAGCCGCCAACGCCCCCCTCGAGCGCCGAGAGCGTGGCGTAGATCTTTTTCTTCATTTCGGTCTCGAAGCGACCGTCCTCGGGAAAGATCCCCTCAGAGGCAAGCTCGGAGGCGAGACGGGCGTAATAACGCGAGAGGACGACGGGGAGCGCACCGCCGTCGGGCGAGGCATGCGAGGCGAGGTTGCGGAGAAGCTCGCGGTAGGTGGCAAGACCGCCCCCATTGCCGCCCGACAGACGCCGCTCGGGCGAGAGGTCGGCATCGGCGCAGAGAAAGTCGCGGTCAAGCGCGTAGCCGCGGATCAGCTGCA
>JAZNAD010000098.1:0-5513 GCA_045586345.1 Eubacteriales bacterium | reverse complement strand
GCCTTGCGCATGGCTTCCTTGAACGCCATAGAGCCGGCGATCTTGAAGGCCATTTCCGAGGAGTCAACCTCGTGGTAGGAGCCGTCGTAGAGGTGGATCTTAACGTCAACGACGTTGTAGCCGGCGACAACACCGGTCTGCATCGCCCCCTGGATACCGGCATCGCCCGCAGGAATGTATTCCTTCGGAATGACACCGCCAACGATCTCGTTGAGGAACTCGTAGCCCTTGCCGGGCTCGTTCGGCTCGATACGGATCTTAACGTGACCGTACTGACCCTTACCGCCGCTCTGGCGGACATACTTGGTATCCTGCTCGGCCTCCTTGCGGATGGTCTCCTTATAGGCGACCTGCGGCTGGCCGATGTTCGCCTCGACCTTGAACTCACGGAGGAGCCGGTCGACGATAATCTCGAGGTGGAGCTCACCCATACCGGCGATAATGGTCTGACCCGTTTCCTCATCAGTGTAGGCACGGAAGGTAGGATCCTCCTCGGCAAGCTTTGAAAGGGCAATGCCCATCTTCTCCTGGCCAGCCTTGGTCTTGGGCTCGATGGCTACGCGGATAACAGGCTCCGGGAACACCATCGACTCAAGGATGATCGGGTGCTTTTCGTCACAGAAGGTGTCACCGGTCGTCGTGTGCTTGACACCGACAACAGCGGCGATATCACCGGCATACACAACGTCAAGATCCTGACGGTCATTGGCGTGCATCTGCAGGATACGGCCAAGACGCTCTTCCTTGCCCTTGGTCGAGTTGTAGACCGCAGTTCCCTTTTCGACCGAGCCCGAGTAAACGCGGAAGAAGCAAAGCTTCCCGACGAACGGGTCGGTCATGATCTTGAACGCGAGCGCCGAGAAAGGCTCGTCGTCGGAAGGACGGCGGCAATCCTCCTCACCCGTGTTCGGGTTCACACCCTGGATCGCAGGGATATCGGTCGGGGCGGGCATGAAGTCGATGACAGCGTCAAGCAACTTCTGAACGCCCTTATTGCGGTACGAGGTACCACAACAGACGGGAACGATCTGGTTGGCGATGGTCGCCTTACGAAGGGCGGCCTTCAGCTCGTCGACCGAGATCTCCTCGCCGTCGCAATACTTCATGAAGAGCTCCTCGTCGGTTTCGGCGATCGACTCCACCATGGCATTGTGATACTCCTCCGCAAGCTCCTGCATATCCGCGGGAATCGCTTCCACACGCATATCCTTACCCATATCGTCATAGTAGATATCGGCTTCCATATTCATCAGATCGATGATACCGCGGAAGCCGGCCTCCTTACCGATGGGGAGCTGGATCGGAACGGGATTGGTGCGCAGACGGTCCTTCATCATCTGAACGACACGAAAGAAATCTGCACCGGTAATGTCCATCTTGTTGACGTAGGCCATACGGGGGACCTTGTACTCATCCGCCTGACGCCAAACCGTTTCGGACTGCGGCTCAACACCGCCCTTGGCGCAGAATACCGTCACCGAACCGTCGAGAACGCGGAGAGATCTTTCGACCTCCACCGTGAAGTCAACGTGACCGGGGGTATCGATGATGTTGATACGGTTACCCTTCCAATAGCACGTGGTGGCGGCAGAGGTGATGGTGATACCACGCTCCTTCTCCTGCGCCATCCAGTCCATCGTAGCGGCGCCCTCGTGGGTCTCGCCAAGGCGATGGGTCTTACCCGTATAAAACAGAATTCTCTCGGTCGTCGTGGTCTTACCGGCGTCAATGTGCGCCATGATCCCGATGTTACGAGTATTTTCAAGGGAATACTCTCTAGGCATTTTGTCTCTCCTTAAAATTTATCTGTCTTATGCGGAATTAGTATCTGTAATGTGCAAAAGCCTTGTTGGCCTCTGCCATACGGTGGGTCTCTTCCTTCTTCTTGAAGGCGCCACCCATTTCGGCCTTCGCGTCCATGATCTCTGCGCAAAGACGCTCTGCCATCGTTCTCTCACCGCGAGTTCTTGCGAACGCGATGAGCCAACGGAGTCCGAGGGTCTGGCGGCGCTCCGCCCGAACCTCCATCGGAACCTGGTAGTTGGAGCCGCCAACGCGTCGGGCCTTGACCTCCAGGTCCGGCATTATATTCTCAAGAGCCTTCTGGAACACGTCCAGAGCATTCTCGCCGCTCTTCTCTTCGACCATAGCGAAGGCATCGTAAACGATCTTCTGAGCAACGCCCTTCTTGCCGTCCAGCATAATATTGTTGACCAACTTAGTCACAAGCTGAGAATTATACATAGGATCCGGCAGGACTTCTCTCTTGGAAATTTGACCTCTTCTCGGCACTGTACTTCCCTCCTTCATTAATATTGATGATCTCATCGGTACTCGAAAGCTGTGCTTTCGTAAGTGCACGCTCGGTGTTGGGTATCTGGTTATAAATCAAATAGGATGTTATAAACAAAATTCACAGCACGAAACGGCACACGCTATCCATAGATAATGGAAAGCTTACTTCTTCGGGCGCTTAGCGCCGTACTTGGAACGCCCCTGGTTGCGGTTTGCAACGCCCTGGGCATCGAGCGTACCACGGATGATGTGATAACGCACACCGGGCAGGTCACGGACACGGCCGCCTCTGACGAGGACTACCGAGTGCTCCTGCAGGTTATGACCGATACCGGGAATGTAGGTGGTCGCTTCCATACCGTTGGTAAGACGGACTCTTGCGATCTTACGGAGAGCAGAGTTCGGCTTCTTCGGGCTGGTCGTGGTCACCTTGGTGCAAACGCCACGCTTCTGGGGGGAGCTCTGGTCGGTAGGCTTGTTGGTCAGCGAGTTGAAACCGCGCTGAAGAACAGGGGTCTTCGACTTGTACTCCGACTTGGAGCGGCCGTTTTTAATGAGCTGGTTAAAGGTCGGCATGACTTTCCTCCTTCCTGTGATATTTTGTTTATAACACGTCCCGAAGGGCGGATATACGTGTATTTTTGCCGTTTTTACCATCATTTTATAGTATGTCCGCAAAAATACATTTTATTTTAACACAACCATTATGAAAAGTCAAGGATTTCTTTATTTTTTCTCCTGGCTTTTTTCTCGTTGACGAAAAAGCACCGCCAAGTAACCTTGGCGGTGCTTGATAGCAGGATCAGACGTTGAAGTAGCCGTGGCCGACATTCGCATACTTGTCGGCATCCTCGACCTCTTCCTCGATCTCGATGTTGTGGTAGCAATCAAGACCGGTACCTGCGGGGATCAGCTTACCGATGATGACATTCTCCTTAAGGCCAAGCAGATGGTCGACCTTGCCGCGGATCGCCGCCTCGGTAAGAACGCGGGTGGTCTCCTGGAAGGAGGCCGCGGACAGGAAGGACTCGGTTTTCAGCGAGGCCTTGGTGATACCAAGGAGCTCGGGACGCGCCTCGGCCGGGCGGAGCTCAAGCTCGCCGGCATCAATGCGGGCCTTTATCGCCTCGTTCTCGGCGTCGAAGACGGTAACGTCCACCACCGAGCCGTCAAGAAGATCGGTGTCACCCGCGCTCGTCACGCGGACCTTGCGCGTCATCTGACGGGCAATGACCTCGATGTGCTTATCGTTGATCTCAACATCCTCACCGCGGTAGACCTTCTGAACCTCGCGGATGATATAGTCATACACCGCCTGCAGGCCGTTATTCTCAAGGATGTCAGCGGGATAGAGCGCACCCTCGGTCATCGGCTGACCGCGGTAAACGGGAGCTCCCTCGTCGACGATCAGACGCATGCCGAAGGGAATATCGTAGACCTTCTGCTGGGACTCGGGAACACCGGGAACATCGATACGGATCTTGTGGATCTTCTTGTCGACCATGATGTGCACCGTCCCCTCGGCCTCGGCGACGACAGCGGTCTTCTTCGGGCGGCGAGCCTCAAAGAGCTCCTCAACACGGGGAAGGCCCTGTGTGATATCCGAGCCCGCAACACCACCGGTGTGGAAGGTTCTCATCGTCAGCTGGGTACCGGGCTCACCGATCGACTGAGCAGCGATAACGCCGACCGCTTCACCGATGCTGACCGGCTTGCCGGAGGCAAGGTCGGCACCGTAGCAGTGCGCGCACACGCCACGCTTGGCGCGGCAGCGGAGGATTGAGCGGACCTCGGCACTCTCAACGCCGGCCTCCTCGACCTTCTTAGCCATCGGCTCGGTAATGAGCTCGTTAGCAGCGACCATCACCTCACCCGTCTTCGGGTTGATAATAGGATCAATGGTGTAACGGCCGCCAAGGCGCTCGGCAAGAGTCTCAAGGGGCTTGCCGTTCTCGGTGATGGCACTCACCGTGATGCCTGAGGTGACGCCGCAATCCTCCTCGCGGATGATGACCTCCTGCGAGACATCAACAAGACGGCGGGTCAGGTAACCCGAGTCAGCGGTACGGAGAGCCGTATCCGACAGCGACTTACGCGAGCCCTTCGCACCCATGAAGTACTCGAGCATCGTAAGACCCTCACGGAAATTCGACTTGATCGGGATCTCGATCGTCTTACCGTCGGTCGCGAACATCAGGCCACGCATACCGGCGAGCTGACGCAGCTGCTTGATCGAGCCACGGGCTCCCGAGGTGGCGATGATATTGATGGAGTTGTACTTGTCAATGCCGTCAGTCAGACACTTCGTCACATTATCGGTGGTCTTCGACCAGACATCGACCGTAAGCTTGTAGCGCTCCTCCTCGGAGAGCTCACCGAACTCAAAGCGCTCACGGATATCGGCCACCTGCTGCTCGGCGGCGCCGATCAGCGTCTTCTTCTCGGGCGGGATGGTCATATCGTACACCGAGATAGAGAGCGAGGAGCGGGTCGAATACTTGTAGCCCATCGCCATGATGTCACCAAGAACGACAGCGGCAGCAGCAAAATCGTGTGCCTTGATGGTGCGGTCGACGATCTTCTTGAGATCCGAGGCCGTGGTCACGAAATCGATCTCGAGATCGCAGACATGGGCGGGATCGGTTCTGTCAACATAGCCGAGATCCTGCGGGATCTTGCTGTTGAAGATCATACGGCCAAGGGTTGCATTGATGACGCGGCTGTAGGTCTCGCCGTTCACTTCTCTCTCCACGCGAACGCGGATCGGAGCGTGCAGACCGATGACGTGATTCTCGTACGCCATCATCGCCTCGTCAAAGTTGCGGAAGGTCATGCCGGCGCCGGGCTCATCCTCGCGGAGCATCGTGAGGTAGTAGGAGCCGAGAACCATATCCTGCGAGGGCGTGGCGACCGCCTTACCGTTCATGGGCTTTAAGAGGTTGTTTGCCGAAAGCATCAGGAAGCGCGCCTCGGCCTGGGCCTCGGCCGACAGCGGCACGTGGACAGGCATCTGGTCGCCGTCAAAGTCGGCATTAAAGGCAGTACATACGAGAGGATGCAGCTTGATGGCGCGGCCCTCGACAAGCACAGGCTCGAAGGCCTGGATTGAAAGGCGGTGAAGCGTAGGAGCACGGTTCAGGAGGACCGGGTGCTCGCGAATAACGTACTCGAGGGCATCCCACACCTCAGGGAAGGAGCGCTCAACCTTCTTCTTGGCG
>JAZNAD010000097.1:0-6855 GCA_045586345.1 Eubacteriales bacterium | reverse complement strand
TTGGCCTCCGACTTTCCCGCGTGCTATAATAGGGCTGCGACACAACCGAATATCTTTTTGCACGGGCGTATAATGCCATTTTTGTACCCCCGTCTTTTTTCGTACCTTGCAGAAAAGGGTTGTGTCGCAGCAATGTGGAGTACTGAATGGAGTGCGTTCGCATTGCGAGCGCACTTTTTGCTTTCAGAAAGGAGAAAGAACAATGAAAAAAGCGCAGGTAAAGCTTCTGTTCCTCTTGATGATGGTGATCGCCGTAACACTGATCCTCGTAGCGTGCGACTCCATCCCGGGCCTCGGTAATGGCCCCGCAGACACTACCGCCCCCGGTGGCGCCTCCATCGGCGAGGTCTACGCTCTCTATGTCGAGAACATGAACGCCACGAGCCAGACCCCCCTCACCTACGAAATGTGGCTCACCATGATCCGCGGCGAGGACGGCAAGGACGGCGCAGATGGGCAAAATGGACAGAACGGTCGGGCGGTAACGATGGTGGTAGGATTTTCGGGTAACGACATAGAAAGCATCACGATCCCCAACAGCGTGACCATCATAGGCGAAGGCGCTTTTTCCAACTGCGAATCGCTCAAGAGCATCACGATTCCCGATAGCATAACCGTGATCGGTGACTATGCCTTCTACGGCTGTACCTCTCTTTCCTCCGTTGTCTTCGGGGCCAATAGCCTCTGTGAAGCTCTTGGCGAGTTTTCCTTCGCCTACTGCTCTGTTCTGACCGAGTGTACCGTGCCCGAGAATGCCCATGTCCCCTCCTCCGCTTTTATCTATACACCCCTTAACCCGAGAATCCCCCAGGAGGAGCTCGACAAGATCCACTTCAACAACCTTCCCAGCGAGATCCCTTACGACGGAAGACCTCTCACTTCTGTTGATGTTGGCGTCAACAAGCCGAGCTTCCTGAAGGCTTCCTACACCTTTTGGCAGCTCAACCCCCTGGACGGTTCGGTCATCGCCGATCTCGGCACTACCTACCCGACCAACGTCGGTGCTTACAAGATCACCGCTACCTTCTCGTGGCAGCCCGGCGCAGAGGAGCTGTACCCCGGTGCCCCCCTGCCCGATCCTGTCTCGGCCGCCTTTAGAATCGTTCCCGCCGATGCCAACCGCATCGGTACGTTCGGCGTTAAGGAAAGCCTGACGATCTTCTACTACCCCGGAATGCAATATGACCCTGCCACGGCAACCGGTACCGAGCAGTTCACCACCGGTAAACTTCCTACCGGTGTCACTATCTCGGGTGCTACCATTGAGAAGCTTGCTTCGGCCGACGCTACCAGCGGTACCGCTGTTGCCGGCGGTAAGATCACCGAGGCCGGTATCTACAAGGTCACCCTGAACTATGCTCAGGAGGGCAACAACTACACCGAGGCTTCGCTTGCCGGCAAATCGGGTATTGTCAATGTCATCGAATGCCCGAACCAGGTTCTCCGCAAGGATAATGTCGCGGTCGACGGTGTGCTTGATGCTGCTTACCTCCTGAGCGCTCACCTTGAGGGTAGAGACCAGGCCTACAGCGTTTCGCAGGGCAACTACTCGCTCCTTGGCGACGACATCGTCGATCCTCTGACCGAGATCGCTCTTCTGGAGATCAACAAGGGCGGCTCTGTCACCGTTGATGGCTCGCAGGTTAATGTTGATGTGTATGTCCTTTGGGGCGCCATGGCCGGCAAGGATGATGATTATGTCTACGTTGCCGTGAAGGTTCAGGACCCCACCGACAATATGCGTAGCGAGGCCTACACGATGTACGCTAACCCGTGGGTCAACGACGGTATCAGGGTGTACTACAACCTCGGCGGCTATTCCGTTCCCGTCATTCCTCAGAGAACCAACGGTACCTACGAGGAGACCTACCCGACCTACAATGCGGTTGTTAATGACTCGGCCGCTCGTCCGTGGGCCCGTCCTTCCGCCGTTACGGCTCAGCAGTCGGTCTACTTCGCCGATATCGAGTTTGCTTCCACAAGAACCGAGGACGGCAACGGTGGCGTGACCTACATCTGTGAGTACGCCTTCCCCGCCAAGTCCGAGTCCTTCTCGGGTGCTCTCGGCCCGGAGTTCACTCGTATCCCCGGTGAGGCTCTTGAAGCCGGCGAGCTCCTCTCCTTCGCCTTCCAGTTCAACGACCTGACGGCTCTTGACTCGATCCAGAACCCTCTGGCCGATGAGACGCCCGACGATCTCGGCTACCACTACGACAACTTCTTCCCGAACGGCTTGAAGTATCCCAACGACTGGACTGTCACTCTGACTCCTGGCACGGAGTGGTATATGTTTGAGAAGGCCGTTGAGCCCTATATGTCCTGTTACGGTAACCGCTCCTCGTGGTACCTGATGCACGACCAAGGCGGCCCGTCCGTCTTTCAGCTCTCAAGCGAGCTTGCGCAGTGATCTGCCCCTTCGAAAAAAGAAAACGCCCCTTGGGGCGTTTTTCTTTTTCTCCATGCCCCACCGTTCTCCGCCGAGGAAGGCAGGCGGAATACTCCGATTTTGTAATGTTTTATTTTCATTTTGACAAAAACCGCAGGAATGTATCATATTTTTCTCTGTATTTCAACTCCTTCCTCGGCTTTTCCCTTCACCTTTTACACCGAGTTCATATATGAAGAAACCGTGACAAAACTATGTCCCCCAAAAGAAAAGAGGCCTCGCCCTTTTGCGCCACGGCCACCGAAATTTCGCACCCCTGCCCTTCCCCGCCGCGCATCCCTTGACAAAGTCTTCCTCTATCCCTTATAATAAAAAAAGCCGCATGGCGGCTTTTCGGTATTGTAACTCAAAAATCGGTGTCGGTCACCGAAAAATAGGAGAAGGCCTCCTCCTCCGGCAAAGGCAGCAGAAAGGTCATTTTCCTACCGGTGGTGGGATGCGGAAGGCTCAGCCTTCTGGCAAAAAGCCCAAGGGGCGCGCGCTCGCGACCTCCGTAGCGGCCATCTCCGTAAAGCGGCATATTCCGCCCCGAGAATTGAACACGGATCTGATGTGTGCGCCCGGTTCCGAGGCGGATCGCCACCAGCGAAAGCGGCTCGTCACCCCCCACGGTGGCCACCGTTCGGTAGGAAAGGACAGCCTCGCGCACTCCCTTGCGCGGCCGATCGACAAGGAAGGATTTTCCCCTCGCGGCATCGCGAAAAAGCAGATCGCGCATCTCTCCTTCGGGCGGTGATGGCACCCCGTGGACCACGGCGGCGTATTCCTTGCGGAAAAGCCCTTTCTGCATTGAGTCCGAGAGCTTCCCTGCCGTTTTGCCATCCTTGGCGAAGACCATGAGCCCCGCCGTTTCGCGATCAAGGCGATGGACAGTAAGAACCGGGACACCGAGCTCGGCCGCAAGGAGAGCGGGCATTCCGCCGGCGTCCGAGCCCTCGGAGAGCACGCCGCGCGGCTTTTCGGCCACGGCGATCCATTTGTCATCATAAAGAATATTCACGGCTCTCCCCCTCGGTCGCTCATTTTGCGTTTTCTCCAGTATAGCAGACTTTTGCCGTGCTGACAAGACCCTTTGCGCCAAAAGCTTTGGCGTCCTTCCACTTCTAAATTTTAAAAAAATACGGTCAAACGACCCTTTTGGAGGAATACTATGGACATAAAGACCATCCTATCCCGCGTGGATCACACCCTGCTCCGCCCGGATGCCACCACCGCCGAAGTGCTGGCGCTGTGCGACGAGGGCATGCGCTATCGCTGTGCCTCGGTCTGCATCTCGCCCTGCTTTCTTCCCGTAGCGCGCGCCCACACCGAGGGCAAGCTCCCGCTTTGCACCGTGATCGGATTCCCGAACGGCGCCATGCGCACCGAGGCCAAGTGCTTCGAGGCGGCCGATGCCGTCCGCGCCGGGGCCGATGAGGTCGATATGGTCATCAATATCGGCGCGCTTCACGAGGGGAACCACGACCTTGTGCGGCGCGAGATCGCCGCCGTCAAGGAGGCGTGTGACGGGCGACTGCTCAAGGTCATCATCGAGACCTGCCTTCTCACCGATGAAGAGAAGGTCGTGATGTGCCGCCTTGTGGCCGAGGGAGGTGCCGAATACATCAAGACCTCGACCGGCTTTGCCGGCGGCGGTGCCACCCCCCACGATGTGGCGCTCTTTGCCAAGCACCGTCCGAAGGGGCTCCTCATCAAGGCGGCCGGAGGGATCTCATCGCTCGCCGATGCCGAGGAATTCCTGGCACTCGGTGCCGACCGTCTCGGCACGAGCCGCATTGTCAAGATCGTCAAGGAACTCGAAAAGGAGGGAAAATTCCATGTCTAACACCCCTACCGCCCACATCGGCGCATGTCCCGAGGAGATCGCGAACGTCGTCCTGATGCCCGGCGACCCCAAGAGATCGCGCTTTATCGCCGAGAATTTTCTCGAGAATGCGACGCTTTTCAACGACCTGCGCGGTGTGCAGGGCTATACCGGCACCTACCGCGGCCGCCGCGTTTCGGTCATGGCCAGCGGCATGGGCATGCCCTCAATGGGCATTTACAGCTATGAGCTCTTCTCCTTCTTCGGTGTCGAGGCCATCCTGCGCATCGGCACGGTCGGCGGCATGCATCCCGATGTGCGTGTCCGCGACCTGATCCTCGGGATGGGTGCCTCGACCGATTCAAGCTTCGCGGCGCAGTATCATCTCCCCGGCACCTTTGCGCCGTTGGCCTCCTATCCCCTCCTCTCGGCGGCGGCCGAGATCGCAAAAGCGCGCGGAATGCGGTACCATGTCGGCAATCTGCTGTCGACCGATGTTTTCTACGGGGATGCGCCCGAGGATAACGAGAAATGGCGTCGCATGGGAGTCCTCGGTGTCGAGATGGAGGCCGCCGCCCTCTACATGAATGCGGCACGCACCGGCAAGCAGGCGCTGGCCGTTTGCACGGTATCGAACCACCTCCTGACAGGGGAGGAGACGACAGCCGCCGAGCGCGAGACCACCTTCACCGACATGATGACCTTAGCGCTTGAGACCGCCCTCACCGTAAAGGAAGGCTAAGCGATGTACGGCATCATCACCAAGAAAAAACAGGGGCTCCCCCTCACGACCGAGGAGATCGCCCGTTTTGTCGAGGGCTATACGCGGGGAGATATCCCCGACTATCAGGCCTCGGCGCTCCTGATGGCTATTTGCCTCCGGGGGATGGACGACCGCGAGGCCGCCGACCTTACGGGAGCGATGATGCGCTCGGGCGACGTGGTGGATCTCTCGCCCCTCGGCCGCGCGACGGTCGACAAGCATTCGACGGGAGGGGTGGGCGACAAGACCACGCTGATCGTGGCGCCCCTGGCGGCGGCGCTCGGCTGTACCGTGGCCAAAATGTCGGGGCGTGGGCTCGGGCCGACGGGCGGCACCGTGGATAAGCTCGAGTCGATCCCGGGATACAGGACCGTGATGCCCCCCGAGGAATTCTATGCCACCGTGCGTCGCACCGGCGTGGCGGTGGTCGGACAGAGCGGCGATCTCGCCCCTGCCGACAAAAAGCTCTATGCCCTGCGCGACGTGACGGCGACCGTCGACAGCATCCCCTTGATCGCCTCCAGCATTATGTCAAAGAAGCTGGCCTCGGGTGCCGAGAGCATCGTGCTCGACGTGAAGGTGGGAAGCGGCGCTTTCATGAAGACCCTTGGGGAGGCACAACGGCTGGCACGCCTGATGGTCGATATCGGGCGCGCCCATGGAAGGCGCGTGACGGCGCTCCTCTCGGACATGGAGACTCCCCTCGGCGTTGCCGTCGGCAATGCGGTGGAGGTCGAGGAGGCGGTGCGCGTTCTCCGCGGCGAGGGATGCCCTGTGCTCACCGAGCTCTGTCTTATGCTGGCCGCGCTGATGGCCGAGTCGGCTCTCATGATCCCACGGGAGGAGGCCCTGGCCCGTGCCAAGGCAGCCCTTGCGAGCGGTGCGGCCTTCCGCAAGCTGTGCGAATGGGTCACGGCTCAGGGCGGCGACGACCGGGTGCTCCGGGACACCGGGCGCCTCCCGAGGGCGGCGCACAGCGCCATTCTCACAGCGGAGGACGACGGCTATCTTACGAGGGTGGATGCCGAGGCCGTCGGCCGCACGGCCATGTACCTCGGGGCCGGGCGCGCCGTGAAGGAGGACCCGATCGACCCGACGGCGGGCATCGTTTTTTGCCGGCGGATCGGAGATAGAGTCAAGAGGGGCGAGCCGATCGCCACTCTGCTTACGACGGCTCACCCCGAGCGGTTGGCCGCGGCCACCGAGGCTCTCGGAGGCGCGGTTCGCCTCGGGAGAGAGGCGCCGCAGGCGGCAAAAATTCTCTTGGATATTATTGCTTGAGGAGGCGGGAAACCGCCTCCTTTTACTACCTCCGGTCGGGGATCGAAGCGCGGTTTGGCGGCTTGTCTCCGACTACTTTTTTGTACATTTTGAATGTAAGGTATCTTTTACATCAAGTTTTGAAATTTGCAAGTTATTTTCGTATATTATTGTTTACATCATCCAAAAATTTCGGCTTTTGAAAAGGATTCAGGGCAAGAAACGAGGGTTTTTCGAGGTGAAAATTTGTGGGCTGTTTTCTTCATTATATATTTATATATATAGGCACCACACGTTTTTGGGGCATTCCGGGGGGTGCCGAAAGGGGGCGGCAGGTGGCGCATGGCAGAGGGGGAGGCGGAGGCTCCTTCCACCGCATTGCGGTCCCCCTCCTCGCGACGCTGCGCTTTGCGCAACTCAACTAACGGAAATCTGTCCTTGCGGTTGATTTCCGAAGTTTCGTATGCTCGGAGGGAGGCCGGAGTAACAAAGTTTTGGGGGAGGTGGCCGCCGAGATCCCAAACGGCGCTCGCGTGCCGTTTGCTCCTCGCTCCGCTCGGAGTTCGACTGCGCTCAGGATGA
>JAZNAD010000096.1:0-3352 GCA_045586345.1 Eubacteriales bacterium | reverse complement strand
AAGGATATCCCCGCCGACCGCCGCCTCTACCGTGATCTTCTGGAGGAATCGCTCGACCGCATTTTTGAGAAGAAGAGCGACAAGGCCCTGACGCGCGACACGCTCGAGGGCAAGCTCTTTGCGGTAGGGGTCGAGAGCTTCACGGTCGGCTCGCATGAGTTCTACCACGGCTATGCGGCGACGCACGGCATCGGCCTTTGCATGGACAGCGGCCACTACCATCCGACCGAGGAGGTCGCCGACAAGCTGACCGCCGCCGCCCGCTCGGTGCCGACCCTGCTCCTGCATCTGTCGCGCGGCGTGCGTTGGGACAGCGACCACGTGCTCCTGACGGGAGACGAGCTGACGTCCACGATGCGCGAGGTCGTGCGCTCGGGGCTCATTGATTCCGAGGATTTCTTTATGAGTCTCGATTACTTCGATGCCTCGATCCACCGCGTGGCGGCCTGGGCGATCGGCCTGCGTTCGGCGGGATATGCTCTCCTCTCGGCGATGCTCGAGCCCTTCCCGATGCTGCGCGAGGCCGAGCTTTCGGGCGACCTCACGGCACGCCTTGCCCTCACCGAGGAATTCTCGCGCCTGCCTGCCTCGGCGGTGTGGGATTACCTCTGCCTTACCGAAGGCAAGCCGATGGGGCTTGCCTGGCTCGACAGCGTCAAGCGCTACGAGGCCGAGGTGACCTCAAAACGATAAAAGGACCCCTACGCCATCTCTGCCGCAAGGCGGATCGCGTAGGGGCTTTTTCTTTTATTCGCTCTCGGTGCGGAGGGCGCGGACGAGGGCGAGGCCGGCACGGGCACCGTCGGCGACGGCGGTAGCGATCTGGAGGAGGCCGCCCGTGACATCTCCGGCGGCGTAGAGGCCGGGGAGGGCGGTGGCGCCGTCGGCATCGGTCACGATGCGCCCGCCCTCGGTGGGAAGGCCAAGGCGCTCAAGTAGCGTAGCACCGCTCGGTGTGCCGAGGGCAAGGAAGGCCATGGCCACCTCCAGCGGCTCGCCGTCCCGAAAGCGGATGCGGCGAAGGAGGTCGTCCCCCTCGAGGGCGGCGATCGGCTCGCGCCGTACCTCCACCCCCGAGGGAAGACGGGCGGGGGGCGCGGCGCCGTTGGTGCAGAGGGTCACGCGCTCGGCAACGCCAAGCAGGACGGCGATCTCCTCAAGGGCATAGTCCCCAGCGCCGATGACGGCCACCGCCCGCCGCCGTGCGGCAAAGGAATCGCAGACGGCGCATTGGCTGACCCCCTGCCCGAGATACCGGGAGGCCCCCTCGATCGGGGGAAGGCGACGCGCGGTACCGGTCGCCACGATCACGCCATCCGACAAGTATTCTTTACCTTCGGCCCTTATTTTGTAGCCACGCCCCTCGGGTTCTATGGCGGTGACCTCGGCATGAAGAAAATTGACCCCGAGGCGTTCTGCCCCGCGGCGGCCGTTTTCCAAGAGCTCGCGCCCCGAGAGCGGAGCCTCAAGTCCATAGTAGTTTTCGATGAGGGTGGCACGCTCGAGGGCGCCGCCGTCCTTGGCGATCACGAGGGTATCGAGCCCGGCACGGACGGTATACAGTGAGGCAGAGACCCCGGCGGGACCGCCGCCGACAATGATGACTTTTTTCATACGATCCTCTAAAAAATTCGTTCTGCACCGTTGCATGGCGGCGCAACTTATGGTATACTGTTATTAGGAAAGCTTTTTAATAGGAGGATGCCCCATGGCAGAGCAGGACCTTTCTCTGTATTTTTCGCAGGTGTTCCCCTTTTTCGCCGCCCTCACCGAGGAGGAGCGGCACCTTCTCCTCACGGCGGCGCGGCCGCGTGTTTGTGAGCTGGCGGAGATCGTGCATTCGGGAGACCATCATTGCACCGGCCCCCTGCTTCTGCGGCGGGGGCGCGTACGCGCGTACATGCTTTCCGAGGAGGGACGCGAGATCACACTTTACCGTCTGGCACAGGGTGATTTTTGCCCGATGTCGGCGCCGTGCCTGATGGAGAGCAACCTCAATTTTGAAGTGACGCTTGAGGCTGAATGCCGTACCGAGCTTCTGATCTTTGACGCGGCAGCCTTCGCAGCCCTCTGCCGACGGAACCCTACCGTTGAATGCTATATGCTGAGGGCGGCTATGCTCCGCTTCTCCGAGGTGATGCAGGCTTTCCGCGGGATCCTTTTCAAGAGCCTTGACCGCCGCCTTGCCTCCTTCCTGATCGGAGAGCTCGACCGCCGTGGCGGCGACACCGTCTTCCTGACGCAGGAGGAGATCGCGCGGTATACCGGCTCGGCCCGCGAGGCCATCTCACGCCGGCTCAAGACCCTCGCGGCCGAGGGGAGGATCGCTGTCCTACGCGGTGCCGTGAAGGTGCTTGACCCCGACGGACTCCGGGCATTAGCCGACGGACTCAAGCAAGGATAGGATGGCCGCCTTCGGGCGGACACCGACGGCGCGGGCGACGGCCTCACCGCCCTTAAGAACAACGAGCGTTGGGATGCTCATCACACCGAAGCGCTCGGCAAGCGCCGGGGCCTCATCGACATTGACCTTGGCGACAAGGAATCCCTCGGCCTCAGCGGCGATCTCCTCGACGGTTGGCGCGAGAAGACGGCAGGGGCCGCACCAATCGGCGTAGAAGTCGATAAGGACGGGCACCGAGGCGCGGACGGCCTCAGACTCAAAATTAGATTCATTCAGATGGATCGGTTTCATAGCTTCTTCCTTTCTTTGTAACAATTTGTTCTTACATCCACAGTATACCCCATTTTTTTGAGGGTTTCTGTGATGAGATCACAATTAGGAATTTTTCTCGATTATGTGACTTAGTCACAGATTTTTTATTTCATTTGCTGTATGATGGTGTTATGATAGCCGAAATGGGCAAAAATACACAAGGAGGGCGATCCCATGGAAAAGGAACACGCACGCCGCGATACATCCCAGCGCAAGCTGATCCGCGAGATCCTTGCCGCGTGCCATGACCATCCGACCGCCGAGACGGTGTACGAGCGCGCCCGCGCCATCAAGCCGAGGATCGGGTTTGGCACGGTCTACCGCAATCTTTCGGTTCTCGCCGATGACGGTGAGATCCTCCGTCTGCCGTCCCCCGAGGGGGCCAGCCGCTTCGACGGAACGGTGGCCGATCACGGGCATTACTACTGTCACTCCTGCGGCGCCTTCGGCGATATTCCGAAGGACGAGGCACTTCCCCGCCCGGCTCCCCACGGCTTCCGTGTGGACGAATTGCTTTTGATCGTCGAGGGGGTCTGCGCCGACTGCCTCGCGGCACGAAACGAGCACGCTTAAAAATATTTTATTTATGGAGGATACACCCATGGCCAAGGAACTGAAGGGCACCAAGACCGAAGC
>JAZNAD010000095.1:0-32891 GCA_045586345.1 Eubacteriales bacterium | reverse complement strand
TCGCCTATTGCCGTCGGGTGGCGGAGGAGGACGCGACAAGAAAGCGCGAGACCCTTTCGTCTCTCGCGGCGTCCGACGTCCTGCCGCCCCGCGCAAGACGGCGCGCATCAAGGCGCGCCGCGAGAATCCGCGCGATCCCCGTCTCTCCTGCGCGCATCCTCTGCGGCGAGGGGCGAAGCGAGGTGAACGACATCGGGAGGAGACACCTCTCCTACGGAGCGAGGAACGCACTCCTGCGCCCCTTTCTGATCCTTGGGACGGCGATCCTCTTTTCCTCAGTGAACTTTCTCCCGGGGGCAACACCCAACGCTGCAACGGCGGTGCGGATCCTTGCGGGCATCTTCGGCGTGACGATGGCCGCCTTTGCCGGCTATTCTGCCGGGTGCGCCGAGATCCGCTACGAGATCGCCGAGAGAGGGCGGCGCATTCTCTTTCTTTCTTCCTTTTTTGAGGAGATAGGCAAGACGGTATAAAACAGGGCACCCGTAACAGCTGTTACGGGTGCCCTCTTCTTTTTATTCGCCGTGGACCGCGTGGACGGTGGCGAGCGACTGCTCGTAGAAGATCTTAACGATATTGATGATCTTCATAGTCATTCGCCCATCCGTCGGGTAGCAGCGATAGGTGTCGTCACCATGCTGAATCTCAAAGTAGTGACCCGGCTTAAAGGGGAGAGAGGCGAAGTTCGCAATGCCGATGACGGTATCCTTCTCCTCGCCGCGCACGGTACCGACAAAGCGGAAGCCGTAGCGCGACAGGGTGATATCGCCCTCACCCACGTCGACAAACTTCTTTTGCTCCTCGTCGATCATCTGCACCCTGACGCCCGTGGCAATGACATCCTCGATCCCCCTCTCCATTTTGGCGCGGAGAGCCTCGTAGATACCGCGGCTCCATGTCGAAACGTGGCGGATCTCCTCGCCGACCTCGCCCTCAAGGTGCAGAAATCCGTAGTCATCGCACCGCTCGGCATAGCCGCATTCGGTACAGTAAATGACCCGTTTTTCACGCACGCGCACCGTGAACTCGCGATGGCAATGGGGACAGACGTATAGGACGTTCTCAAGGCCCTCGATCACGCTCGCCCGACGGTATTTGATGCGAAGGCGCTCCTGCTCGGCGTACGCATCGAACTGCATCGCCTCATCGGTCATCCTACGGATGTCTTCCATCGGCATATCGGCAAGCTCCTCTCGGGAGAAGAGCTTATAGATATCCATATACGTGCGGCCGGGGCGCGCCCCCTTCCCCCACTTGGGGAGAACGAAATAGGTGCCGCTGGCACGTGCCACATAAATATCGGTGCCGAGCCATTGCAAAAATCGGTAGGTCGCGTCCGGGATCGGAGTCGAAAGACCGTCCTCGGTCATAAGGCCGGCAGGGTAGATGACAAGGATCCCGCCCTCGGCGATCACCGAGCGCATTTTCCGTATCTCGTCGATATGCGTCTGGAACTGCTGCTTGGGGATCACGCCCATGCGCTCGATCATTCCCTTGACGGGAAGCGTATTATAAAAGGAACGGCTGATGACGTAGGTCATCGGAGCGCGCGTGGCGCCGATCAGGGTCACAAAGTCAAGGGCCGATTGATGATTGGCGATAATGGCAAAGGGCCCCTTCTTCCCCTTGATTTCGTTACGGAGCACATCGCTTTTGAAGAGAAAGTGGGCGGCAAGGCGTGAAATGCCGCGTGCGAGATAATAGATAAAACGGTTGCGTTTTTGGGTTTTCATAGGTGTCCTCCCGAGGGGGTCTTGCGGGTATGGAATAGAAAAAGATATGCACAGTATAGCATTTTTCGAGAAAAAAATCAAGCCCCTGCCTTGGGTGGGGCAGGGGTGGCGCGCGCTCGGTCGGAGATCGCGGCAAAAACCTCTTGCTTTTTCGCGCCACCTGGTGTAGAATGATGGTGTTACTCATTGCGGAGGTATCTATGGAGAAGCACTATTCTAAGCGGGGAATCGTGATCCTCTGCTCGCTCGTATATTTCGTGAGCTATTTTTCACGCAAGGACTTTGCGGCAGTTATGGTCGCCATGCTTGAGGCAAGCGTCCTCGACAAGGCCACAGCCGGTCTCATTGGCACGATGCTTTTTGTCTTCTACGGCGTCGGTCAGCTTCTCAGCGGCTATCTTGGCGACCGCGTGAAGCCGAAGTATCTGCTCATGCTCGGGGTTTTCACCACCGCCGTCTGCAATCTGCTCTTTCCCCTTGCGGAGCGGGGCTGGCTCCTCATCGCCATTTGGAGCCTGAACGGCCTTGCGCAGGCCATGCTCTGGCCGCCGATCGTGCGGATCCTTGCCGAGCACCTCGACCACGAGCAGTACGCGACGGCCAACCTTGTGGTGACGACCGCCGCGCACGTGGCTACCATCCTGCTCTATCTCTACGTGCCGCTGTGCCTTAAGATCGCCGACTGGAAGACCGTCTTCCTTTCGGCCGCTATCCTTTCGGTCATTGCTCTCATTGTGTTTATTGCAGCGCTCCGCTGGGTGCTTCCCGAGGAGGGGGGCAGGAAGGAGAGGGGCAGTGCACCGGCCGCGGCTATGCCGAGGCGCAAAGGTGTCCTCTCTACGGCCAAGCATACGGGGCTGCTACCGGTCTTCGGCTGTATTGTGGCCTGCGGCTTTCTGCGTGACGGGATCGAGTCCTGGCTCCCGACCCTCTATTCTGAGGCCTTTGGCCGGGACGCTTCGGAGTCTATCCTGATCTCGGTCGCACTCCCCGTCTTCGCTATTCTCTCGATCACACTCATCAAGATCCTGCACAAGGGGCGCACCTTCAACAACGAGGCACTGGGCTCCGTCATCCTCTTTGCGGTGGCCGCCGTCCTCTGCCTGCCACTCTTTCTCCTGATCGAATCAAAAGCGGTCGCCGCGCGCATCACCTGCCTCGTGCTCACCTCCCTGGTCTGCGCGGCCATGCACGGCACCAACTTTCTTCTCATTTCCTGCGTGCCCGGGCGCTACGCCGCGACGGGCTGCGTTTCCACCATCAGCGGTCTTTGCAACGCCTTCGTTTACGTGGGCGCCGCCTCCTCGATGTACGGGATCGCACTGGTAGCCGAGCATCTCGGCTGGCGGATGACCGTCCTCTCCTGGATCGGCGTCGCCGCTCTCGGCGGGGTGCTTGCACTGCTTGGTCTCCGCCGCTTTACCGTTTTCATCAAAAACAAGGGCTGAAAGCAGCCCGGCGTGGTGCGCCTGCTACATCGCGGGTGCGCCACGGGATTTTCAAAGGAAGCAGCGGCGCGCCCGACGGCTCTCGTGCATATCCTATAAAAAGAGTGAACAAATCGGGAGAACCCCCTTGACAAACCGAAAAAGGGGTGATATAATAACATAGACTTTGATCTATGGCGCCATGGCCAAGCGGTAAGGCAAAGGTCTGCAACACCTCTATCCCCGGTTCAATTCCGGGTGGCGCCTCCAAAACGAAGCACCCCAAACGGGGTGCTTTTCGTTTTGGAGGCGCCACCCTTGCGGAGTGAACCGTTCAATTCTGGGTGAGCAAGCAAAAACAGCCCGGTGGGCTGTTTTTGCGCCGCGAAGTCCCGCAAAGCGCGAGCGGACAGAGCAGGCTATGCCTGCGATAGACTGCGACACGCGACCGGGACAGGGTAGCCTCCAAAAGGTCCTGAAAGGGATGCTTTCAGGACCTTTTCATTTGTGTCCGCAGGACACAACATCATTTCGAGCAAAGCGAGAACATCATTGTCCGCTTGCGGACACAAAACGATGTTGCGCTTCGCGCAAACGGATTGACACCGCACCGCCTGTATGCTATACTAAACCCGGAAAGGCGGTGGAATAATGCAACACAAGGTAATTTTAATTTCTATTGACGGTATGCGCTCTGATGGATTGAAGGCGTG
Organism: Eubacteriales bacterium; assembly: GCA_045586345.1. GTDB lineage: Bacteria > Bacillota > Clostridia > Oscillospirales > CAG-272 > UBA1740. Next base: position 29,018 of record JAZNAD010000095.1, on the reverse strand, counting down.
TGGCAATCCTTACATTGGAAAGCTTGAAAAAATGTGTATGTATACCTATGAGGGGCAATCTATGAACCCCTCTGTCACGTTTCCGTGTCACTTTTCCATGACACACTCGGTTACGCCTCAAAGACACGGTATTCTTACCAATACGTATGTTCCACAGGTTCGTCCGGTAATGGGGATTTTTGAAAAAATCAAAAATGCGGGTGGCATATCGGCTATGTTTTACGGATGGGAGCCCTTACGGGATATTGCCTCTCCGGGAGCCTTGAAATTTTCAACCTACATCAACGCGTATATGAAGGAAAGCAGTGATACTGTACTTACAGATGAGGCGTTGCGTGTGATCGGTGAGAACAAACCCGATTTTGCCTTTCTCTATATGGTGGAAACCGATGAAAAAGGCGGCCACGACAACGGTTGGATGAGCGAGGAATATCTGCGCAGAATATCCATAGCCATTGACAACGCAAAGAGAGTGATTGAGACATACGGTGACGAATATTCAGTTATTATTATGGCAGATCACGGCGGACACGACCGTTCACACGGCAGTACCCTTCCCGAGGATATGACAATTCCTTTCTTCTTTTACGGTTTGGAGTTTGCCGAGGGGAAAGAGGTCGGAGGACTTTCACTTCTTGATATTGCTCCCACAATTGCCCGCCTTATGGATATTGAACCCGAAAAAGAATGGGAGGGGCATTCGGTTATCTGATTTGCGCCGGCATCTTTTCTTCAAACGATCGCAACGCAAAAAAGCAACCCTGTTGGGTTGCTTTTTTCGTTCGCAGGAGACGGCATCCTTGCAAATTAAAGCGGTGTGCGACAGCAATGAAAAAATAAAAAAGCACACCGTTGAGGTGTGCTTTTTCTGGAGCGGATTACGGGGCTCGAACCCGCCACCTCCACCTTGGCAAGGTGGCGCTCTACCAAATGAGCTAAATCCGCATAGCGACCAAGGTCGCTGGTGCCTCCGGTCGGAATTGAACCAACGACACGAGGATTTTCAGTCCTCTGCTCTACCAACTGAGCTACAGAGGCGAATTGGCGACCCGGATGGGGCTCGAACCCACGACCTCTGCCGTGACAGGGCAGCGCTCTAACCAACTGAGCTACCAGGCCTTATTCGCAAGGCGTTGCCAACGCCCTTTGTACGATGGTGGGAACAATAGGGCTCGAACCTATGACCCTTTGCTTGTAAGGCAAATGCTCTCCCAACTGAGCTATGCTCCCATGCTCCCCTATCGCCCGTCGTTCTGACGGCTTTACCATTATATCACCCCTTTTTCTGTTTGTCAAGAGGGTTTTTGCTTTTTTTTAATTTTTTTAGAAAAAGGTGAAAAACGGGCGATATCGGCGCTTTCCCGGCAATGCAAGCGCTCATATTCTCTCCGTCGGAAGTCGCCACACCTTTTTTCCGAGTTTTTCGGCATATTTCACCATAGCGTAGGCGCCCCCTCATCTCGTTCAATATACGCGATCACAAGATCGGCTTGCCGAACCATCCACTTGTTTTTCGCCGAGATCGTGGCCTTTGGATGCACATTGGCTGCTCATTCCGGAAGAAGCACGGCATCGTAATAATCTTCATAATATTTGACGTCCGCAACGGCATAGGGAAGCGCCAAGAGCATCTCACTGTCTTCTGCTCCCACGCTCCGCCTCGTGTGCCGGATAACGGAAGCGGCGCATTCGTCAAATTCGCCGCGGCGTCCGACAAGAAAGGAAACATACGGCTTTGTCCGTAAAAGCTCCTTAACGATAGGCGCAAGCTGTTTTTCCACCAACCATAGATCGTCAATCCTTCGGTGACCGAACAAAGCAACTGTAAACCTATCCACCCTTTCGCCTCCGCTACTATAAGTACAGTTTTTGCTATTTTTATACTTATAGTATATATTGCCGGTGAGATAATATCAATAGTCTGTGGAAAATATGTTTGCATACTTATAGACTTTATTATAAGGAGGGGAGCGAGACAATGAGTGATATTGCAAGGGCGTTGGGCCAAAGGATAAGAAATTACCGAACGGCCAAGGGCTTGAGCCAGGAAAAGCTTGCCGAGCTTTCGGGCTGTCACCCCACATACATCGGCCAGCTTGAGCGAGGCGAGAAAAATGCCACGGTCGAAAGCATCGAAAGGATTGCCATTGCCCTCGAGCTCTCGCTTTCGAAGCTTTTTGAAAAGCTTGGCAGTCAGGAACGCGACGAGCCGAGCATTCCTCTCGAATGCTATGAGCTCCTTTCGTCCAAGACGAAGGAGGAGCAGGAACACCTTTACCGTATCCTGCTCGAAATGGAGCAATACAAAAAGAATTAAAAAAAGGCCTCCCTCGGGAGGCCTTTTTTTAAAGATTCAAAATCCGTTTGGCATTGCCGGCAAAGATCAGCTCTCGGTCCGCATCGGTAATCTTCTCGTAGTCAACGGCGCCGATGTTCATACCGGGGGAGCAGATCGGGTAGTCGCTACCAAAGAGGAAGCGCTCGGCACCGACGGCGCGGACGCCGTGGGCCAGCATCCCGTAGCGGAAGAGGCCTGTGCCCGAGAGGTCAAGGTAATAGTTCGGGAATTCCTCCATCCACGCAAGGTGGTCGAGGTAGGCGGGCTTTTCGCCGGGGTGAGCCGCAACGAAGGTGACGCCGGGGTGACGCTTGACCATCGTATAGGCGGTATCCATCGCCATCGAGTGAAAGCTGACGACCATCGAAAGCGACCCCGCAAGATCTAAAATCTCATCAAGGCCCTCAGCCGAATAGGCACCCTCCCAGCCCTGCATATAGGGAACGAGCTCGCCGATAAGACGGACGCCTGCCGCATGCATCCGCTCAAGCTCCTCGCAGGACTCGCGGACGAAGGCGGGGTGGATCATCATGCCGGGGATATAGAAATCACCGAGGCGGTCGCGGAGTGCGAGCATCTCGTCATTCCCACGGCGGAGGATGGCGGCGCCACCCTCGCTCCCCTTCAGGTCCAGGCGGACGAGCGAGCCTGCGCACTGCGTGATGCCGCAGCGCGTAAGGTCGGCCTTGATGGTGGCGGCAGAGTCGCCCTCCCCGAGGAGCTCGGGGTAATTGCTGATCTTATCCTCGCATCGCACCCACGGGTGCATATGAAAGTCAATGATCTCGCGCATGACCGTTCCCCTTTCCGTCTCTTTTTACTTCGCCTCGATGTAGCCGAGGCGGTACAGAAGCTCGGCGTTCAAAAGCGCGCCGCCCGCCGCACCGCGGAGAGTGTTGTGCGAAAGGCCGACGAACTTATAGTCAAACATGAAGTCCTCGCGGAGGCGCCCGAGCGAAACGCCCATGCCACCGTAGAGGTCACGGTCGAGGGCGGTCTGCGGACGGTTCTCCTCCTCGAAGTAGGTGAGGAACTGCGCGGGAGCCGAGGGGAGGCCGAGCTCCTGGGGCTTACCGCGGAAGCTGCGCCAGGCCTCGAGGATCTCCTCCTTCGAGGGCTTTTTGGCAAACTCGACGAAGACGGCGGCCATATGCCCGTCGATCACCGGAACGCGGATGCACTGAGTCGTGATGATGGGCGCCTTGGCCTTGACGATGACACCGTTCTCGACCTTGCCCCAGATGCGGAGCGGCTCCTGCTCGCTCTTCTCCTCCTCACCCCCGATGAAGGGGATGACGTTGCCGACCATCTCGGGCCACTCGCGGAAGGTCTTACCGGCGCCGCTGATCGCCTGGTAGGTGGTGGCGACGATGCGCGTCGGCTCATACTTCAGAAGGGGGGTAAGGGCAGGCACGTAGCTCTGGATCGAGCAGTTGGGCTTGACGGCGATAAAGCCGGCCTTCGTGCCGAGGCGCGCCTTCTGCGCTGCAATGACATCAAGGTGACTGTCATTGATCTCGGGAATGATCATCGGGACGTCGGGCGTCCAACGGTTGGCCGAGTTGTTCGACACAACGGGGAGCTCGGCGCGGGCGAGGCGCTCCTCGAGCTCAACGACCTCGGCCTTCGGCATATTGACGGCGCAGAAGACGAAATCGACGGCATCGGCGATCGCGTCGATATTCGCGGAATCGAGGACTACCATCTTCTTGATGCTCTCGGGTATCGGGGCCTCGAGCTTCCAGCGGTCACCGACCGCCTCCTCGTAGGTCTTCCCTGCGCTGCGGCCGCTGGCAATGAGGGCGGCGATCTCAAAATAGGGGTGGTCGGAAAGGAGTGTGATGAAGCGCTGGCCCACCATGCCCGTGGCGCCAACGATACCGACTTTCAGTTTCATGTAAAACCTCCATAGAGTAAGATTGTAATATAATAGATGTATTATATCATAGGGCAAGGGAGTTGTCAATGCAAGACACGGGAAAAAGTAAATAAAACGAGGGAGGTGCGCCGCCCGGCGCGCCTCCCTCCTCTTTTCCGAGTCACTCGGATAGGCTTCTCCTTTTTTGGTACCAGCGCTCAGCCTTTGGAAGGGCGAGCTGCTCGTAAAGCGCCGACACAAGGAAGGCGAGGAGCAGCCCCGCACAGCCGACGGTGGCGTTGTTCAGCCACGACATGGTGGGATAAGGGGGGTGCTCAAGGTACATCGCATTGCAAGAGGGGAGGCCAAAACGGGCAAAGAGCCAATTCACAAACAGCCCGTTGACAACGAAAAACGAAAGCCCAACGCTGACCGCCGCCAAGGCACGAAACACGCGGATCTTCACGTGGCCCGAGGTCAAGAGAAGGATGCACCCCAGCACCAGCACACTATGCGAGAGGAGCCCCTTCAGCACATCGTAATCCGCAAGCGAGGGGTTCTTGTTGTAATTCTCGTTCAGGATCGTGCCGATGGCACCGCAGACTGTGCCTCCCCAAAAGGTGAAGTCTCGCAGAAGGCAAGCGAAGCCCCCCTTCTTCTCAAGGAAAAAGGCCGAAAGAACGAGCAGCCACATACAGATATGGCAGGGATATATAAGAAACAGCATCTCCCGGCCCGCCAAGGCTTGTCCGGTCTTCAGGTAATCGACCCACAGCGGGCTGTAATGCAGAAGCACCGTGATAACGGCGCAAAGAGAAATGGCGATGCGATAAGCTCTTTCGCTTTTTACGATATGCAAGGCCAGAATCACCGCCGCACCGAGAAGTCCGGAGATCAGCATATAGAGAAGGTGTGTGAAATCTAACATTGGTTTATCCCTCGGCGATGCCAGGCTAAAGCCGCCGCATTGGTCATATGATTGATGGCGTGCGCTGTAAATATATTTAAATTATAGCACGCTTACGCGGAAAGTCAAGAGGCGAAGTAGACCGTCACCTTGATAAAAGAGAAGCCACCCGGCGGGTGGCTTCTCTTTTATGCTTATTTCCGGATGATCTTGACGTTCGTCGGGAGAATGCCCGTCGCTTCGTAAACGATCTCGCTGATGACAGCGACCTGCGAGGGGACCAGCTCCTCAGCCGAGGAGACGATGACGTTCATCTTATCGCCGTTCGTGACCGCGACGCAATTCTCAAAGCCCTTGGCCTTGACAAGGCTCTCGACGTTCGCCTCGTTCTGGATATCGAGGGCGATGCGGCTGATCTCGGCCATGGCCTGCTGCTTGGTCGCTTCGACGGCGTCCTCGCTCTCGACGACACTCTGGAGCACCTCGAGGGCCTCGTCACGCGCCTCCTGGCGCGCCAGCTGCGTGGCCGAGAAGTAGGTGGAGGTATTGACGGTATCGCCGTCGCCGTCAGGGTCCTGGTTATCCACCATGTTGTTGTCGCCGTAGCCCGGGCCCTCGTTGTCCCCCATGAACCAGCGGTAATTGAGATAGACCGCCGTGCCGATGAGAAGCACCGCACAAAGGACGATAAGGCTGCGCTTGCCTGCGTTCGAGAAAAGCTTTGATTTAAAAGAGATTTTTGCCATAACTGTTCCTCCACCTAAATTTCTTGTTCTGTGTTACCATCTATATGAGAGCGCAGGCGGCAATATACCACCGCCCGCTATTTTTTCGCCGAGACCTTCACCTTATGCGTGCCGACGCCGAGCGACGAAGAAAGGAGCGAGGTGATCTCCTCACGGACGGCGGGATCGCCGCCCCCCGTACAGACGACGGCCACCCCGAGGACGCGCGGCGGCCGGCTCTCAACGAGGATCGCTTCCCCGCCCGCCGTCAGCGTGCCGCCTGTGGCTCCCTCGGCATAGACACGGCTCTCGCCTGCCTCGAGCGTCAGGAGCACGCGGACGTCGCCGACGCCGCGCACCTCCGAAAGCAGGGCCTCGACCTCGCCGGTCAGCTGCGCGCGGTAAGCCTCGGTATCGGCGGCGGAATCCGTCTCCTCGCTCCGGCCGCCAAGCCCGCCGATAAGGAGAAGGCCGAGGCCGAGCACAAGGAGAAGAAGGAGCGACCACTTGCCCTTCATATTTTTGAAGTAGCGGAGCAGGGTCTTATCGGCGTTCAGGGTAGATCACCTCACAGTCGGCCCCCGTGTCGGTTTCGATAGCACGCACGATACGGGGAATATCGGCGGCGGCGGCGCGCCCTGTGACGGCAAGCGTCACGCGCCGCAAAATGACGGTGCCCGAGATGAGATCGCCTTCAACCGTCACGGCGATCTCACTGTCCGCAAGGTCGTATTCCTCGATGAGATAACGGCGGATGCCCTCGGCGGTGGCAGCGAGCGTCTCGCCCTCCAGCCAATCGGTCGAGGCCTCGCCCTCGCTCTCGAGCTCCGAGAGGATGTCGTGGAAGCCGTCCATCCGTCCGAGCAGTGTCGGCAGAGGAAGGAGCACGGCGCTGAGCACCGAAAGCGAGAGCGCAAAGGAGACGGTCTTGCGGAGGCGCTCGTCGGTCGGGAGGATCCCGAGCACTGCTGTGACCGCTGAGACGAGCAGGATGGTAGTAAGATAGTCCTTCATACTTTTAACTTCACCCGATGGCGGGCGCCGAGCGGGCAAGGAGGGCGGAAAGAAAGAGAAAAAGCATTGAGGAAAAGGCGGTGGCCGCAAGGCAAAGATCAAGGAGGGCGCGGAAGCCGCGGAAAAGGCGGACGGCGGTCGGTGCGCCGATGAGCCCCGCAAGCGACGCAAGCAGCGAGAGGGCAAAGCGCGTAAGAAGCAGCTCGACGAGGACGGGGAGAAGGGTCAGAAGGATAGCAGCGACGCACCCGATGCCTGCCGTCGCACGGATGAGCGAGACGGCGGCCGCTATGGTCGACATCTGCCCCGAGACCGTGCCCCCGACCATCGGAAGCATCTGCCCGACGGCGAAGCGCAGGGAGCGCATCGCCAGCGAATCGCGCGCCGTGCCGAGAGAATTCCCAAAGGCCACCGAGGCCGCGACAAGCACCGAGAAGAAGCCGAGGACGGTGGCGTACAGGTTGCGGACCGTCGTGACCATCCCCTCGGTCTTGACCTCGCCGATGGCGCTGACGAGGAGAAAGCCGAGCTGAATCCGAAGAAGCGGCAAAAGCACCGTACCGCCGAGATGCTGAAGGATCAGGGAAAGGGCCGCCATCCCCCCGCTTCCCGCAAGGGCGGCCGCCGTGTTTCCGCCCGCGAGGTAAAGACCGCCCATCACGGGAGCAGCGACCTCGGCCAGAGTGGCAAGATCGGTGAGAAAGGCGGCGGCGTGATGGAAGCATCCCGAAAAGCGGTCGTAGGCCGTCAGCACGAGGAGAATTCCGAGGACGGCCGCTCCGACGCGCGCCGTCGCTGTGCCGAAGGAGGCCGATAGCTCGGCGAGGACGGCAAAAAGGAGCACGGTTCCCGCGAGCGTCGCCATTGAGGAGAGGAGCGTCGGGAGTACTCCCTCGGCGGCGGCAACAATGCTTTCGAGGAGGCGGCGGATGCCGACCGTCTCGCCAAGGGCGGCGGCATCGGTCGGGTCATCGGGAAGGGCCTCGCGAGCGAGGGAGGGCATCCCGTCAAAGAGCGAGGAAAGAAGCTCCTCGGGCGACGCGGCCGCGGACGTCAGGGGGAGACAAAGGAAGGCAAAAAGAAGGAGAAGAAGGAGGACGGGGAGGCGCTTCACGAGAGGAGAGAGGAGGCCAGCGCCAAAAGACGCGACAGTGGCGGGAGCGACACGACGAGGATCTCGGCACGGCCGCACCACTCGACCTTAGTGGCGAGGCTTGCTTCGCCAAGGTCGCGGCAGACGCCTGCCGTCACCTCGGTGATGGCCGCAAGTCCAACGACCCGCACACCGAGCGAGATCGCCTCCGCGGCCGCCTCACCGCCGAGCGACGTGAGCGACTCGAAGATCTCGCGGTAACGGAGGAAGACGAAGGAAAGAAGGGCAAGACCGCCCGCCAGGGTCACAAGGGGGCCGAGCTTCCCGCCCGTCTCGCGGAGCGAGAGCACCATAACGGCGGCGAGCACAGCAAGACCGCAGAAGCGCAGGAGCGTCAAAAGCCGAACACACTCCTGATGGTATCGTAGAGCTTGCCGATCTCCCCCATCAGCAATAAAAGGACAAGCACGATGCCCGACAGCGAGACGAGCATCGACTGCTCGTCTCGCCCTGCCTTCGATAGGATCTGGCAGGAGACGGTGACGATCATGCCGACCCCCACCACCTTAAGGATAAGACCTACGTCCATTCTTTTCTCCCTTCTCTCTTTTCTTTAAACCAACACTAAAATAACGGCAAGGCTTGCCCCGACGACGAGCGTGCGGCCGAGCCTTGCGGCGGTCGGTCGGTCGCCGCGGCGCGTCTCCAGTGCGCGCTCGATGGCCGCGATGGCCACCTCGCACCTCGCTCCCTCCTCGTCGGCAAAGCCACACCCGAGCGAGGCGGCAAAGTCGACAAGAGGAGCCATCTCCTCATCGTCAAGATACAGCCCGTCGCGCGAAGAGCAGAGGGCGGTCTTCATATCGGTGGCACGCAGGGCAGGCAGAAAGCCCGCCGCCTCGAGCGCCTCGTTCCGAAAATCTGCAAAGATCCGGGGAACGGGGGTAGCGAAGCCGACGATCTTCTCGCGCGTCGTGCGTAAGAGCTGCAAAAAGCCCTCAAGCTGCCGGATACGCAAAAGAAGAAGGCGGGAAAGGTGGCGGGAAAGCCCAAGGCCGACGGCGGTAAGGAGCAATGATCCGAGCAGTTTCAAGAGCATAGTCGTTTCCTCCAAAGCTTATATATTACTTGTCGGTAGTTTTTTCATTGACCCAAGGCGGTGGGGGTGCGAGACGACGCGCCCCCCCTCGCGCGTAAGCCCGACGGCGAGCGGAAAGAGCCCCGCACGGACAAGCGGGCGGACAGCGGGGCGGGCGAGCGCCTCGCGGAGCGACGAAGCGTGGGTCGTGGCGATCAGCGGTACTCCGCACCCCGCGACAGCAAGGACCGCCTCGGCCTCGCGGCGCGAGCCGATCTCATCGACGGCCACCACCTCGGGCGAGAGGGTGCGGACGGCAAGCTCAATGGCGATGGCCTTCGGGTAGCCCACAAGCACGTCGATAAGGGCGCTTTGAGGGTACCCGCCCGAAAGCTCGCCGCGGCTGTCCACCACAGCGACCCGACGCGCCCCCTCGCCCGTCGAAAGCAGGCGGCAGAGGTCGCGGAGAAGCGTGGTCTTGCCAACGCCCGGAGGCGAGAAGATGAGCATACCGCCGCCCCCGACCCCGAGAAAGAGGTTATAGGCCCCGTCTCCCGCGCCCCGCACCTCGCGCGGCAGACGGAGGACGAGCGAGGTGACGTCGGTCACCCCCTTGATGCGTCCACCCTCAAGGACGGCACGCCCCGAAACGCCGCAGCGGATGCCGCCGCCAAGATCGACGTAGCCCTCAGAAAGGCTCTCGCGATAGGCATAGAGCGAGCCGCGGCAAAAGGCGACAAGCAGCCCCGAAAGCTCCTCGGCCGAAAGCAGGACGGGGAGGGGATAGTTGCGTCCGCCCGCCGTCAGCGAGGCGTAGCGGTCGGCGCGCAGGCGCACCTCGGACAGCGTGTCGGCCAGCGCCGGGCGCAGACGGAGGGCATCCTCCATCGCGCCCACGACACGGCGCGGCAAAAGCGCCGAAAGGCGCGCGTACGCCTCCTCCCTCATGCCGCTGCCGGGGAGGACGGCGGTTCGCTTAGCATAAGCATTCGGTTCCCGTTCTCCGAAAAAAGGGTATTTTTGCCCCAATTAGTAAAATTATGGAATTTCCTATTGACTTTCGACGGCCTTCGTGTTAAAATGACAATGGCCAAAACAAACGGCCTATTACATGAAGCTTCGGCAGAGCCGAACAAGGAGATCAGTATGAAAAGCACGGGTATGGTTCGCAAAATTGATGAGCTTGGCCGCGTCGTCATCCCCATGGAGATGCGCCGCAGCATGAACATTGACGACGGAGACGCCTTTGAGATCTTTGTGGACGGTGATCGCATCGTCCTTTCCAAATATCTTCCCCTTTGCATCTTCTGCGGCAGCAGCGAAGGGCTTGCCGAGCACCACGGTAAGAAGATCTGCAAAGCTTGCCGCGAGGAGATCGGCAGCCGCTAATTCTACCATATGCACGGGCACGGCCGAAAAGAACGGCGGTGCCCGCTTTTTGAAAGGAGCCTCATGGACGAAACTACGAAGCCGGTAACCGGCACGCCCTCCGCCTCCACCGCGCCCGAGGGCGAGGGGAAGCCTCCGAGGAGCCGCGCCTTCCCCTGCGATAGCTGCGGTAACCGCATGGTCTATTCCCCCGCGGACGGAGCACTTCTCTGCTCCTACTGCAAAACGGCAAAGGCCATCGAGGCGCCCACCGTGGAGGCGCCCGAATACCTCTACGATCCCACGTCTGAGCGTGCCTCGGCACCCCCGTGGGACGAGGAGGGAGACGTCACCCTTATGTGTCCCTCCTGCGGCGCCGAGACGGTCTCGGACGCCGACGATATGACCGTCACCTGCGCCTTTTGCGGCCATCACTACGTGACCGAGCCGCATCCCTCGCTCCCTATTCTCCGCCCCGAGACGATGATCCCCCACAAGCTCTCGAGGGAGGCCGCCAACGAGAAGTTCATGGTCTGGGTCAAGCGGCGCTACTTTGCCCCGCGCGCCTTCCGCCGTATGCGGCACACCCCCAATATGCAGGGAGTGTATCTGCCCTTCTTCACCTTTGACTCCGACCTTTTGACCTCCTATTCCGGGCAGGGCGGACGGCGGCGTACCGTCACCTACACCGTCACAGTGAACGGTAAGCGGCAGACGCGAACAAGGACGGTGACCGACTGGTATCCCATCTCGGGCAATCACCGCGAGTTCTTTGACGACACGCCCTTCTGCGCTTCAAGGAGCGTGGATACCGCGATGATCAAAAGGCTCGGCCCCTTCAGCATGAAGATGCTGAACGTCTATAACCCCGCGTATCTCGCCGGCTTCTTTGCCGAACGGTACACGGTAGGCCTTGCCGAGGGCTTCTCGGCCACCCGCCCGACGATCGAAGAACGGATGCAGCGCTCGATCGAATCCTCCCTCGGCTACGATACCTACCGCTTTATGAAATACGACCACACGCACGCGCGCGTGACCTTCAAGCACATCCTGCTCCCCGTGTGGCTCTCGTCCTACCGCTTCCGCGATAAGGTCTACCGCTTTATGGTGAACGGCGAGACCGGTCGCATCGCGGGAAAGGCCCCCGTCTCGGTCCTCAAGGTGCTGGCCGCCGTGCTTTGCGGCGTGGGGCTTGCTGCCCTCGCCCTCTGGCTCTTTATCACCCTGGGCGAAGGCTCGGCGCTCCTCGGTGTCCCACCTACAAACCTCCTCCCTGAAGCGGCAGCCGCGCTCCCCGAGGCGGTGGCGACGGTGCTCGAGGCGGCCGAGAGCCTCCCACCGATGTAACGTCTTTGGCCGCTGTCGCGCTTGCGACAGCGGCTTTTTTCGTGGGCAGAAGCCGCCGCGCAAGGAGTGCGGTTCAAACGAGGGTACAGGCGCGGAGGGAACGGGATTTTCCGGCCTTCCGCACCGGGAAGGCTACGGTTGACGGAGGGGAGCCGGAGCAGGCGCGAGGAGAATTTGCAAAAGATTTACAACTTACCGTATAATTCTTCCGAAAGTGTGACCCCGTTTTATAGTACAATGAAGGCGTAAAATTACTGTGATTGGGGTGCTGTATGCTTCGTCTATCCGAAATTACCAAGAATTACGTAACCGCAACCGAGACGGTGGCCGCCCTGCGCGGCGTGTCGCTCGCCTTCCGCAAAAACGAGTTCGTCTCGATCCTCGGTCCCTCGGGCTGCGGAAAGACCACCCTCTTAAACCTCATCGGGGGCCTTGACCGTTACACGGGGGGCGATCTCTTTATCGGCGGCCGCTCAACAGCCGAGTTCACCGACCGCGACTGGGACGTCTACCGCAACCACCGCGTCGGCTTCATCTTCCAGAGCTACAACCTGATCCCTCACCAGACCATCCTCCAGAATGTCGAGCTTGCCCTGACGATCGCGGGTGTCTCGCGCGAGGAGCGTATGGAGCGCGCCAAGCGGACGCTCGACCGCGTGGGGCTTGCGGGGATGTACGGCAAGCGGCCGAATCAGCTATCGGGCGGTCAGTGCCAGCGCGTTGCCATTGCACGTGCCCTTGTCAACGATCCCGAGATCCTTCTCGCTGACGAGCCGACGGGTGCACTGGACACGGTGACGAGCGGGCAGATCATGGACCTCATCCGCGAGATCGCGGGCGAGCGCCTCGTCATCATGGTCACGCACAACCCCGAGCTTGCCGAGCAGTATTCGACGCGCATCGTGCGCCTGCTTGACGGTCTTGTCATTGAGGACACCAATCCCTTCTCGCCCGAGGAGGAGATCGAGGAATGCCGTATGACGGCCGCCATCGAGGCGGCGCGCGATGCGGCCGAGGAGGCCGCCCTGCGCGATACGGGGGCCGACGAGCGCACCGTTCGCCGTGCGACGAAAAAGCGGAGCGAGCGCGCGAAGATGTCCTTCCTTACCGCCTTCCGCCTGTCGGCGCGCAACCTGCTCTCGAAGCGCCGCCGCACGGCGCTCGTCGGCTTTGCCGGCTCGATCGGCATCATCGGCATTGCCATGGTTTTGGCCATCTCGGCGGGCATCCGCGGCTATGTCACCTCGATGCAGGACGATATGCTCTCGGGCAACCCCATTACGATCACGAAGACCACCTATGACCTCTCGGCGCTGACGGGCATGATGTCGGTCGAGGAAAAGGCCGAGCTCGTGGCCGGGCATGTGCGCGTCAACTCGCTCATTGAGTACCTGGCGAAGACCGCCGAATCGATGGAGAGCCTCCAGATCCACAACGATCTGACGAAGGATTACACCGATTACGTGCTCTCGATGCCCAAGGAATACCGTGCGGCCATCAAGGTTGACTGGGGAATGGACCTCTCGCACTCGATCTTCACCTCCCGTACCCTGCTTGACGGCACGGTGGAGCACCCCTCGGTGACCTCGCTGACAGCCACCTACACCTCGATGATCGAGGCCACTAAGTTCCAGCAATTCGCCTCCTACGCCACCACCCTCGGTCGCCTGATGGCCGAGGCCCCCGACAACGACGATTACCTGCTCTCGCAGTACGACGTGCTGGAGGGCAAGCTCGCCACCGAGAAGAACGAGGTGATGCTGGTCGTTTCGCCCGATACCGAGCTGACCGACATTACGCTGGCAAAGCTCGGTTACTACACCGAGGAGCAGTTCTTGAACCTGCTCTACGATGCGACGGACGACGACCGCTACGACGAAAGCAAGCGTAAACCCGACTTTGCATACAGCGAGCTTGTGGGCAAGGAGCTCGTCTTTTATCCGAACAACGCCATCTATCAAAAAACGACCGACCCCGCCCTTGCGGCCTCGCCCCTCGGCAGCATGATCTACGAGTATGCGAACGATACGGCGAAGATCGCCGAGGAGAAGAAGGCGGACGGCCTCGCCCTGCGTGTTGTCGGTATTCTCCGTCCGCAGGAGGACATCTCCTTCGGGTGCCTCACCTCGGGTCTTTACTACACAAAGGCCCTTGCCGATTACGCCAGGAGCGAAAACTACGACTCGGACATTGCGAAGGCCCTCCGCGAGAGCGGAAGTGACGCCCTGACGGGCGGTGACGCCCAGTTCACTCCCCCCTACCCCGGGGCGACCCCCATCTCGCTCCGCCTCGGCGTTTCCTTTGACTACTCCTACCTCGATCCCACCACGAAGACGCGCGCAACGAGCGTCGGATACGTGGGCGGCTCCTTCTACGAATCGCTTGACCTGTCCCAGCTTATGGGCGGTGGCACGGGCGACGGAGGCGAAGGAGAGGGTGAAGGGGAAGGAGAGAGCGATAACCCGTTCGCCGACTCCCTCGCCTTCTCGAATCCTTACGGGCTGGTTTCGCTGACGCTCGCCGATCTCGGCGGTGCCGACACGCCCGAGTCCTTTACCATCTACCCGACCGACTTTGAGAACAAGGACCTCGTAACGGCCTGGCTCGACCGCTGGAATGGGGAGGATACCCTCGTCCTTCCGAACGGCCGCGTGCTGCAGAGCGAAAGCCGCTCACACGTCACCTACACCGACACCCTCTCGCTCGTCATTGCTCTTATCAACTCGATGATCGACGTGGTGTCCACCGCGCTCATTGCCTTCACCTCGATCTCGCTTGTCGTCTCGACCGTGATGATCGGCATTCTGACCCATGTTTCGGTGGTCGAGCGCATCAAGGAGATCGGTGTCATCCGTTCGCTCGGCGGACGGAAGAAGGACGTGCGGCATCTCTTCAATGCCGAGACCTTCATCATCGGCTTCCTCGCCGGCCTTATCGGCGTGATCGTGACCTCTCTCCTGGCGATCCTCGTCAATGTGCTGATCAAGGTGCTGGCAGGAGTGAGGATCACCGCGTACCTCCCCTTTGGCCAGGCGATCGTCCTGATCGCGCTCAGCGTCGGGCTGACGCTGATCTCGGGTCTTGTCCCCGCCTCGGCGGCGGCGCGAAAGGATCCTGTGAATGCGCTCAGAAGTGAATAACGGAAAAAGGACGGAGAGCTGTGCTCTCCGTCCTTTTTCTATGAAACCCTGTTGAAAACAGGATCATTATATGCTACAATAAAAGAAGAATACATCACCGAAAGGAACTGTTATGGAGTACCGTACCGAGCACGATTCGATGGGAGAGGTGAAGGTCCCTGCCGACCGTTATTACGGCGCGCAGACGGCGCGCAGCCTCGAAAACTTTAAGATCGGAGATGCACGGATGCCTGCCCCCGTCATTCGCGCCTTTGGCGCTCTGAAGCTGGCGGCGGCACGCGCGAATGCCCGGCTTCTGCCCGAGAGGATGACGGCCGAGAAGCTCACGGCCATCGAGGGGGCAGCGCGCGAGGTGATGGACGGCACGCTCCTGGAGCACTTCCCTCTTGTCGTTTACCAGACGGGGAGCGGCACGCAAAGCAACATGAATGCCAACGAGGTCATTGCCACGCGCGGCAACGAGATCGCCGGGCGGCGTCTTTTGCACCCGAACGACGATGTGAATATGTCGCAATCCTCGAACGACACCTTCCCGACGGCGATGCACCTCGCCGCCGTTTGTGAGACCGAGGGAAGGCTCATCCCCACGCTCGACGCGCTGATCGCGACCCTCCTTCGCCTGGAGGAGGAGAACCGCGGCATCGTGAAGTCAGGACGTACGCATCTTGAGGATGCCACTCCCATCGCCTTCTCGCAGGAGATCAGTGGCTGGCGCGCGTCACTCGAGCGTGACCGCGAGGGCATCCTTTCCTCGCTCGAGGATCTGCGCGCCCTGGCCATCGGCGGCACCGCCGTCGGCACCGGGCTGAACGCGCCTCGGGGCTTCGGTGAGGCGGTGGCCGCCGAGCTTTCGCTCCTGCTCGGCACGCACTTTGCCTCGGCCGGGAACAAATTCTCGGCGCTGACGTCGCTCTCGCCCCTCGTGCGTGGGCACGCTGCCCTCAAGGCGCTGGCCGCCGACCTCTTTAAGATCGCGAACGACGTGCGCTGGCTGGCGAGCGGTCCGCGCTGTGGACTCGGCGAGATCTCGATCCCCGAGAACGAGCCCGGCTCCTCGATCATGCCCGGCAAGGTCAACCCGACTCAGTGCGAGGCCGTGACGATGGTGGCCGTGCAGGTGATGGCAAACGATACGGCGGTCACGGTGGCCGCCTCGCAGGGGAACTTTGAGCTGAAC
Source organism: Eubacteriales bacterium (assembly GCA_045586345.1). Classification (GTDB taxonomy): domain Bacteria; phylum Bacillota; class Clostridia; order Oscillospirales; family CAG-272; genus UBA1740. The sequence continues at coordinate 12,973 of JAZNAD010000095.1, read as the reverse complement.
GTCTTTCTGCCCGTCAGCATTCATAACTATCTTTCCTCGGTGCGACTGCTCGGGGATGCTATGCTCTCCTTTGAAGCAAACTGCGTGCGTGGCATTGTGGCCAATCGAGAGAAAATGGAAGGTAATCTTTACGCTTCGCTTATGACGGCGACCGCCCTGTCGCCCCACATCGGCTACGAGCGCACGGCCGCCCTGGTCAGGCTTGCCCACGGGGAGGGAATCACCCTGCGCGAGGCCGCCCTCAGGACCGGGGCAATGACGGCCGAGGAGTTCGATGCGGTCTACCATCCCGAGCACATGATATAAAAAAGAAATAAAGGACACTGTTTGGGGAATGCTATTCGCGGGGAACCGCCCCACGGAGGCATCTATGACACCCAAAGAGCTGCTGGACACCGTGCTCCTTTGGCTGAAGACCGACGGGATACGCCTGCTCCTTGCGTTGGCCATCCTTTGTATCACCTTTCATCTTGTGAATCTTCTTTCGCGGCGCATCCTTACGCGCGGCATCCGCCGCGGTGCCGACAAGACGCTCTTCCGCGCCATTGTGCGCGGTGGGCGCTTTACGGCGAAGGGGGCGATCCTCCTTCTGCTCCTTTCTTTCCTCGGGGTGGACACAGCCTCGCTTGCGACGGTCTTTGCCTCGCTCGGGGTGGGCATTGGCCTTGCCGTGAACGGCGCTCTCTCGAACGCCGCCGGCGGCCTCCTGCTTCTCCTCACGCGCCCCTTCCGCCTTGACGACTATATCGAGGTCGCGGGCTTTGAGGGGACCGTTGAGGAGATCCGCCTTGTGACGACGCGCCTCTCGACCATCGACAACCGCACGGTGCATATCCCGAACGGCAAGATCGTCTCCGAGACCGTGACGAACTTCTCAGAGAAGCCGATCCGCCGCCTCGACCTCGAGCTCGCCCTACCGCTCGACGTCGCCCCCGAGGCCCTGCGCGAGTCTCTCCTCGCCATTGCCCGGACGGACGACCGCACGCTTTCGCATCCTGCTCCCCGCGCTGTCGTGACCGAGAGAGACGACCGTTCACTCCGCCTCTCGGTGCGCCTTTACGTCAAAAACAACGATTACTGGGATCTCCGCTTTGCCCTTTGGGAACGCTTTGCCGACCTCCTGCGACGGGAGGGCATCGGGGCAATCCCCCTTGTGACAAAAGAGGCAGAAAAGTAAAGTATTGTTTCCGTTAATCAGGAAGTAGAGGGCGCTGTGCTTCCCAAGAGCCCTCCGACCGGAGGTGGTATCCATGAAAACGATCCGCAACGCAACCCCCCTCGATCTTGACCGTGTGATGGAGATTTATGAGGGAGCGCGCGCCTTTATGCGTCAAAACGGCAATCCGAGCCAATGGCCTGAGGGCTATCCTCCGCGCGCATCCGTCGAAGAGAATCTTAGGGACGGCATCCTCTACGTCCTTGAGGACGGCGAGGGGATCGCGGCGGTCTTCACCTTCCACATTGGGCGCGAGGCGCCCTACGATGCCATTGACGGTGCGTGGCTCACCGAGGCCGTACCCTACGGCACCCTCCACCGCCTGGCCGTTGACCGCCCCGGCGGCGGCCTTGGCGCCGCCTGCATTGAGTACGCCCTTGCGCGCTGTGGGGATCTGCGGATCGACACGCACAAGGACAATCTCCCGATGCAACGCCTGCTTACGCGCCTCGGCTTTACCCCCTGCGGCATCATCGACTATGGGGACGAGGGCACGCGCCTTGCCTACCACCGGCTGGCCGCAGAGGCGAAAGGCACATCCACCGACCGACAAGGAGGTACAGTATGAAAATGAAACGGGCCCTTAAGGGGCGCCTGCGCGACGAGATCCGCCGCCGCATCCTCGCGGTGCTGGCCGGGGGCGAGAGCCTCTACCGCCGCGAGATCAATCACCGCTTGGCCGATGCCTACGGGCTGACGGCCGACGAGAGGCGCGACAACGCGCCGGACAGCCGCCGCAACCTCCTCTTCTCGGCGATCGGCACGCTGCTCTCCGACCTCACCCGTGACAGCACCCTCACGCGGAGCGCCGAGGGGCGCTACACCCTCGTGAAGGAGACGCGCGTTGCCGTGCGTGATGCGCGCTGCCGCGAGGAGATCCTCGCCTACCTTGCGGGGGGCGAGCACACGCGGAGCGAGATCTATGCGCATCTTGAGGGGTACTTCGGCACCGATGCGACCGAGACAACGGCCGACGACCACGCCCTGCGCTCGATGGCGGGCAACCTCCTTGAGCGCCTCGTGAGTGAGGGCGAGATCGCGAAGAGCGAGGGCGGCTACCGCCGGACGCCCCTCCCCGATGTGGTCTTCCCTCCCGAGGACGAGGAGCGCCTCCGCCGCGCGTATCTCCTCCTTCTGCACCGCCAGGGCGGCCCCTTCCTTGAGCGCTTTGCCGTCACCCTGCTCGCCGCGTATTTCAAAAGGACGGGCAAGCAGGTGCTCCTGGCCGAGGTCACGGGCGGCGCCGCCGACGGCGGCATCGACGGGCGGATCGACACCGTTGACACCTTGGGCTTTGCCGAGACCGTCCTCCTCCAGACCAAGTGCCGCCGCGAGGATCTGCACGTGGCCGAGCGCGAGGTGCGCGGCTTCTTTGGTGCGGTGTGTGCGATCGGCGGGAGCCGCGGCATCTTTGTGACGACCTCCTATTTCCACGAGGGCGCCGAGCGCTTCCTCGCTTCGATCCCCAACTGCGTGGGCATTGACGGGAAAAAGCTCTTTGCGATCGCGAAGGAGTGCTCCTTCGGCCTACATCGCACAGGGGAGGGCTACACCATCGACCGCAAGGCCTTTGCCGAGTCGGTATAAGACAAGTCCTGTTTACATAACAAAGAAAAAGAGCCACATTGTGGCTCTTTTTCTTTGCCGAGAGAACGGCGTTTTCTTTATTCGATCACCGTGTACGAGAGCATCTCATAATGCAGACGGGTGCCGACGTCGACCGACGGCGGCAGGAGCGCGAGGGCGACGAAGATCTCTTCGCCGGTGGCATCGTCACGCAGGTAGGCGTACTCCCCCTCGGTACGGGTGACGGTAAGGTCGCGCGGCTCCATCACTCGAGGATGTTCGTGGTGATGAAGTCAACACCCATCGAAAGGGCACGCTCGGCCCAATCGACCCCATCGACCGTCCAGCAGTTGACGAGGAGCCCTACCCCGTGGATCATATCCACGATCTCGGGGGTCAGGTAAGTGTGGTGGATATCAAGGTCAATGCGATTTTCAACGCAGAACTTGAAGATCCACTCCTCGTTCTTCGACGGGAGGAACTGTGCCTTGGCCTCGGGGCGGATGGCGCGCAGGCGCAGAAGGTTCTCGTGGTTGAAGCTGATAAAGGTGGTGCTTTCCATGTGGCCGAGTTGCTCGATGGTATCCACAATACCGGCGACGTGCGCGGGGGCGATATCGCCCTTCAGCTCGAGCACCGATTCCTTGCCGTAGCGGTGGCAGATCGAGATGTAGTCATCAAGCGTCGGCACGACGAGGTCGGAGCGACGGGTCGCATCGTCCTTATCGAGGAGGCGGACGGCCTGCAGCTCGGCAAGGGTCGAGCCCTCCACGCTGATATCGAGGCCGGCAACGCGCCTGAGGTCGCTGTCGTGGATGATGGCGTACTTGCCGTCCCTCGTGACATGGACATCGGTCTCGATGCCGTAGTAGGTGCGCTGAGCGGCGGCCACAAAGGCGGCACAGGTGTTCTCGCGCTCAAGGCCCGAGACGCCGCGATGGGCGATCATTTTGCAATTTCCGCGGTCTATCTTAACGGTATCCATGCTTTCTCCCCCAAAAAGCTTATTTCTCTTCTATCATAGCACAAGACGGCGGCTTTTGCAAGGGGAATTTCACGGTGGCGCTTCTTTCATCGCCCGATAAACATCTGCGTCCAGTAGTGCCCACCCTCGACATAGCCGACACCGATCTCGGTGAAGGAGGAGGAAAGGATATTCGCGCGGTGGCCCTGGGACTTCATCCAGGCATTGACCACAGCGGCAGGGGTGGATTGCCCCTTGGCAATGTTCTCGCCTGCGCTCCGGTACGAGATGCCAAAGCTCTTGATCATCGCAAAGGGCGAACCGTACGTGGGGCTCTCGTGTGAGAAGTAGCCGTTTTCCTTCATATCGCGTGATTTGTAGCGCGCCACACGGGAGAGCTCCCAATTCTGCTTGAGGGCGGGGAGCCCGGCCTTCTGCCGTTCGGCGTTGACGAGACGCACGACCTCGGCCTCGTAATTCGTGACTGAGCTTTCAAGAACCGGGACGGTAAGCACATCGCCGGGATAGATGAGGTTCGGGTTCACAACACCGGGGTTGGCGGCGATGATCTCAGAAAGCCCTACCTGATAGCGGACGGCGATCTTCCACATGCTGTCGCCGCGCACGACGGTGTATTTGACGGCGGCTGAGGCCGTCACCGCGGGGAGCGCCAATATAAGCACAAGGACGAGCGCCGACCGCGAAAGAATTTTTTTCAAGGTACTTCTTCTCCTTTTTCTTTTTCCTTAGTTTCCGCCAAGCAACGAAAAAAATGAGAAAGGAACGCCGCAGATCCTTGGCAAGGGATGAAGAAAACGGAAGGAGCCGTTGAAGGAGGAGGCCGGGAGAGCGCCGACGGCGGGGAGGGATGGACGCGGTGGAGTCAGTCCCCCCGCTCTGCGGACGCCCCCCCGGGAAGGGGAAGCGCTACCGAAGGACGGTCGTAATCGAAATTGCCGCGCACCCCGAGGACATCGGAATAATAGAGGAAGGTGCCCTTCATCGGGCGGATGAGCTTTAAGAAGGTGGGGAGATCGCGGTAGCGGACAAGGCAGAGGATCACCTCACGCACATCTCCCGTGTACATCCCATGTCCCTTGAAAAGGGTGGCGCCATGACCGAGCTCATGGAGAATGATATCGCGGAGATGGCCGGCCGTCTCGCTGTCGGTGACGATCTCGAATTTGACGGCTTGACGGCTTGTGCGGAGGAAAACCGTGCTCACGCGCTCACAGGCGAAGATCGAGATAACCGAGAGGCAGACCGAATTCAGGTTGCCGTACACGAAGAAGGCAATCCCCACGGTGGCGTAGCTCAGCCAGGCAATGACCTTTTCAAGGTCGTGGTGGGGGAGCTTGCGCTGGATCAGGCATCCGACGATGTCCACCCCGCCCGACGAACCTCCAAGACGCAGCAGCAGCCCCGTCAGCCCTTGCGCGGCGCCGCCGAAGATGGCGGCGATCAAGGGGCTTGTGCCGTTCCCCGGTACGGTACAGTCGTATTGGTAAAAGCCGACCGCATCGAGAAGCATCAGAAGAAGGGAGACGGCGAGGGTGTAGACGAGCGTATAGAGGACGTAGCGGCGTTTAAGAATAAACCACGCAACAACGAGTAACGGCAGGTTGATAGCCAGAGTAAAGAGGCCGGCGTTGATCTTATAGCCGAACGAGGTCTCGGAGAGGTACTGGAGCATGGCAGCAATGCCGTCGACACCGCTCGGGGCAAAATCGGCCTTATACACGAAAACGTGGAGCCCGAGCGCCACGAGGAAGGAAACGAGGACGAGGATAAGGAGGTCGAGAATCTCCTTCCTCCTTCTGCTGTAACGCTTGTTTTCCATACCGCCGTCTCCTTTTTTACTTCAAGAGTTATTGTAGCACAAAAAGGCCGACTTTAGCCAAGTGAACCCAAAAAAGAGCCGACGGTGTCGGCTCTTTTTCAGAAATACATAATGGCGGCGGCGAGGGCGACAAGGATGAGAAAATGGGCGGGGTAGTAAATATAAAAAAAATACTTGAGGCGGAGGCGGCCGCGCTTGCCCGAATACATAAGAAGGACGGGAATGGCGAAGAGCGCGAAATAATTGAGGGAGTGCGAGTGCATCCCGAGGAGGACCTGACCGAGCGCAGTCGAGGCCACGTGGAGGCCGTTGCGGTCAAGGCGCTCCCACGCTTCGGGAGCATTCGCCCGTGGGGGATGAAGGAGCGAGGCAAAGACCGGCACCATGCATCCGAAGAAGCCGTAGTCGAGGCTGACGGCGTAGGTCGTCAGGGCAAAGACGGCGGCAACGGCCGCCGGGAAGACGGCGAGGCCAAAAAGGCGTAGGGGAAGCGGCGCTTCGATCGCAAACCATAGACTTTTTGCGGTATCGAGGGCATAGCAGAGGAGGATGCCGATGGAGAGAGTGATAAGGGCGTTCAGGTGATACGAGCCGGTCGCTACGGTGAAGGCCACCTGACAGACCGCGGCGACGGTGAAGACCGAGACGAAGTGCCGGAGGCGGCTTCTCGTATAGCGGCAGCCCTCGGCGACCGTGAAGGCAAAGAGGGGGTAGCCCGGTCGCCCGATGGCACGCAGGAGGATGACCTCGGGGAAAAGGAGTGCCCCAGCGTGGTCGACCGTCATCAGAACGGCGGCAATCAGCTTGAGGGTATTGCCACTCAGGCACGCACAGCGACCGAGAGTCCTCATCCTATGTCCTCCCCTTTCTTCCAATATAGCTTATTATAGCGTATTGCGCCGAAAATTGCAAGAGAGGGCTTGCGCTTTCAAGCCCTCGTATGGTATACTATTGTCGTATTCTGTCATTACCTCTTGCTGAAAGGAAAGACGCTATGAAAGAGATCACCACCGTTACGGACTACGCCGCAAGGATCCGTCGCGTCCTTATTACCGAGGAGGAGATCGCCGCCGCCATCAAGGAGGCCGGGAAGACCATCTCCTCCTACTATGACGGCCGCCCGATCCTGCTCGTCAGCATTCTGAAGGGCTCCTTCGTCTTCCTTGCCGACCTCTGCCGCGCGATCGACGTGCCGTGCGAGGTGGGCTTTATGTGCGCCAAGAGCTACTACGAGGGGACGGTTTCCACAGGGGTCGTCAAGATCACGATGGACCTTGACCGCGACATCTCGAGGTATCACGTCGTCATCGTCGAGGATATCATCGACACGGGGCGCACCCTGCGCGACGTCGTGAAGCTCCTCGCGGCGCGGCATCCCCTCTCTCTGCGCGTTGTGACGCTCCTCGATAAGCCCTCGCGCCGCCTTGTCGACTTCAAGGCTGACCTTTCGCTCTTCACCATTCCCGATCATTTCGTGATCGGCTACGGGCTTGACTGCGGCGAATACTACCGGAATCTGCCGTACATTGCCGAGTACGGCGAGGAATGATCCGGCTTCGCATTTGGGCATAACCGGAAAGGAAAAGAGGTATTCTGTTTTACAGAGCACCTCTTTTTTGCATCTTTGTCATTCGGTTTTATTTTGAGGTTGAAAGCCTTTGGCTTTCTGCCAATTCTTTATACTTCCTTTCCTATCGTCGCTCTCCCCCTCTCGACGTACCCTTGTACGCCTTCGGAGCGAGATCGACAATTTCTGCTCCAAATCCGTGCGCTGGTTCTTCGCATTTGGATACTGCTGTTTCATAAGAAAAGAAAACCACCCGCTGGTGGTTTTCTTTTCTTATAGCATATCTTCGTCATAGACGGCGCGGACACCGCCGATGAAGCGCGGGCGTGTGCGGGCAGCGACAAGTGTGGCCTCGCCGATGCGGTTATTCGCAAGCCTAAGGGGAACGGCGACGCGCTTCAGGTGCATCCCGATGAGAGTCAGGCCGATATCCATCCCCGCATCGGCGCGGATCTCCTCAAGGACGACGGGGCGGCGGAAGGCGGCGTAGGCCGCCGCGGCGAGCGAGCCGCCCGCCTTGGGCTGCGGCACGGCATTGACGGCCTCGGCCGTGGGGACGGCCTCCCTCTCGGTGACGATGGCGCGGTTCAGGTGCTCACAGCATTGGACGGCGAGGTGGAGGCCGCGCGCACCGGTGACATCAAGGAGGGCGCGGAGGATCTCGGCGGCGACCTCGGGGCTTGAGCCCGTCCCGATGCGCTCACCGACGACCTCGCTCGTCGAGCAGCCGACAACGAGGATCGCGCCCGCAGGAAGCTGTGCCTTATCGCAAAGCTCGGTGACGGCGGCGAGGGTCTCTTCATAGATCGTTGTGTTCATAGTAACTCCTTTACTTGGCGCTCGGCGACAATGCTTATTGTACTCTATTTTGTGCGGTTTGTCAATAGAACGGTCATCGTAAGGATCCACGCCCTTTTCGGCACCGCGAGGCTTTACACGGGAGGACGGATGTGCTATAATTGAAGAAAATCCATAAAAAGGACGCCCTATGACAGATCTTCAGGACATAACGCGTCAAGCCCTCGCGCTTCACGCCGAGATATACCCTCTCGCGCAATCGCGCGATATCCTCAAATTCCTGCACCAAAGCTCCTTCGGGTGCGGGCATATCGTGCCGTCGCGCGAGGTGGCCACCGCGGCGATCCTTGGCGAGGTCGAGGCCATCGGCGACCGTGCGACCGACGGGCGGCTCCTGCCGCTTCCCGGTGGCTTTTTCCGTCTGCCACTGGCCCTGCTCCGTGAGGGGCTTTCCGTGGCGACCCTCGGGGCTCTTCTGGCACTGTCGGCCGAGGGGCCGTGCGACGGGGTCGAGGGGCTCGGTATCCGTCTTGCCGTCGCTCGCACGATGGCGCATGAGGGGGCGTTCGGCTTCTCACCCGAGGCCCTTGACGGCGAGATCGCCGCATGGGAGGCTGAGGGCAGGCCGCCCGTCCGTCACAGTGAGAACTTCCGCCGTGAATACCACCCCGCCTACCGCGTGATCGCCGAGGACTACCGCCCGCACCTCCCTCTTTTTACCGCCATCGACCGTAAGCTTTCGGAAAAGGGGCGGCTTGTGCTGGCCATTGAGGGCGGGAGCGCCGCAGGGAAGACCACGCTCGCATCGTTGCTCGAAGCGATCTACGGCTGTACCGTCTTCCATATGGACGACTTCTTTCTGCGCCCCGAGCAGAGGACGGCTGAGCGCCTCTGCGAGCCCGGGGGAAACGTCGACCGAGAGCGCTTCCTCGCCGAGGTGCTGACGCCGCTTGCGGCGGGTAAGCCGGTGGATTACCGCCGCTATGACTGCGGCAGCGGCCGACTTCTGCCGCCGGTTAGGATAGCGCCGACGCCCCTGACCGTGATTGAGGGAGCGTACTGCATGCACCCCAGCCTTGCGGAGCACTACGGCCTTTCGGTCTTCCTCGACATAGATCCCAAGCGCCAGCGCAAGAGGATCCTGCACCGCAATTCACCCACTGAGGCACACCGCTTCTTCTCGGAATGGATCCCGATGGAGCACCGCTATTTTGAGGTGCACCGCCCGAGGGAGCGCTGCACGACGGTTTTGAAGATCGGGAAATAAAGAAAAAAAGCACCTTGCGGTGCTTTTTTCCTTTATAGCGCTTTAGGGCTCGATCAGCAGGTTCTTGACGTTGTGGAAGTGGTTCGGCTTGGCTTGTTCAAATTTGCACGGTGTTACGCGTGCATTTCTGACCGTCACGTTTTCGATCGCTCCCTCCTCCTCGTCGAAGGCATCCAGGTAGATTGGGGCGACCTGCCGGTCCTTGCCCGAAAAATCGACATACTCGCCCGTCAGCTCCACGTTTTGGAAGGAGAGATCCGATATCTTGGTCAGATATCCTGCCGCCTCTCCGTCGTTATTGCAAGCGATGCGCGTTCTCAGGATGATGCACGAAAGCGTGCAATCCCTCACATGTACGTTCTTGATATATCCGCCGCGATCGCGCGTGGCCTTGATGTTGACACCGTAACCGCCGACCCACGTGCTGTCCCACACGTAAACGCCGTCAATACCGCCGGACATCTCGCTTCCGATTGCAACGTCATTACCGCGGCAATCGAAGACAAAGATATCTCTCGAGGGAAGACCTATGGCGTTTCCCTCGGGATTTTTGCCGGATTTAATGGCGATGGAATTGTCGTATGTATTGAATTCCGTATCAAAAACAACGCACCTCTCCGAGGAATCGGGGTTCCAGCCGTCACCGTTCCAGACCGCCTCACGCAAGAGCTCGCCGCCCTCGCCGTACAGGTGATGGGAAAGGATCCGACAGCCGTAGGTCACGATATCACGGCAATACACAAAATGCACGTTCCAGGAAGCGGCATACCCAAGGTCGAGGCCGCTGAGGATAACATTGCGGCAATTGCTCATGTTAATAAGGCGGCCGCGGGCACGCCCGGGGATCGTGTTCTCGTTCTCGCAGGTCTTGACGTAGTCCTGATTTGCCGCAAGGTACTCCGCGAGGGCGGCGCGCTCGGTCTCAAGGATGTCAAGCCCAAGGGCGCGGCCTCCCCCAAAGATGCTCCCCTTGCCGCGAAGGATCACATTTTCGCAGGAATATCCCCCGTTTCTATCCAGCACCCCCATATTGATGAGCGAGCGGTAGCATTGCATATGTGTCCCCTCAAATCGGCTCTCGATCTTCGGAAGATAGTCCGAGGCAAGCTCCGAGCCCTGTATAGTGGCACCCTCTTCAAGATAGATCTCGGTGTTGCTATGAACGTCGAGAGCTCCCGTCAGATAGGTTCCCGCGGGGAAATACACACAATCGTCCGCCGTGCAATCGACGAGCGCCTGCTGAAGCGCAGCCGTGCAAAGGGTCTTCCCGTCACCAACCGCAGAATAGGGGGCCTTTGTTACATCGAGCCTTCTCTTCTTTGCCGCAGTACCGATCTCGCACTGCCAGGTATCGAGCACCTGCTCCTGCTTCAGCGCCTCCATACGGACGCCGTAGCAACGCCCAGCCTCCAGCCCCGCGAAGGTATAATGTGTCTTATCCGTGCCGCCGTGATACACGCCGTCAAGATACAGTCGGTATCCGTCGGCTCCCTCGAAGGTCTCCTTACGCCACCAAAGCGTGATCTCGTCATCAAAAACGATCTTTTCGATCAAAATTTCTCCAGCCATGGGTCTGTCACCTTTCTTCTGTTCCGAGCCGTGTCGGTCCTTCGGCAACCATGCGCCGAGGCAACACGCTTCTTTTGATATTATAGCATCATAGGAAGAGCTTTTCAAGTAGATCCTGCAAAAAAGAAGGAGATTTGCCGAAGGCAAGCACCATGTAAAAAGCACTTGCCGAAGCAAGTGCTTTTTCCCGTGTTAAGCTCGCAAAGCAGTGTCGGCTTCGGGTGTTCCTCATTCCGGCTGTTGCTCGATTTTTTTTGTTTTATCGCCCCTTCGTTTGCTCATGATCTGATGCAGCAACACAGCCATCACCACTGCACTTATCCCCGACAGCAATTTACCTATGATCATGCTTGCGGCGTAGTCTGCATTAAAGGACAGTGTAAACGCCAAGTGATCCGCAAGCACAAATCCGGCCGATACGGAAAACGCCGCGTTGAGCATCACGCCCTTCCCGTCCATATCCTGCATATTGCCGTAGGTAGTGACATTGGTCGCAAGCGTCGACAAAAAGCCAAGCGCAGACGCCGAATCTACTCCGATCATGCTGCCCATTTTTTTCATTGGTTTATCCAGCATTTTGGAAAGGATATACACAAGAGGAAACGCTCCGGACATTACCATGGCAGCACTTGCACACACCTCGAATCCGCTTTGTATCGGGGCGGTATAGGGAATAAGCTCGATTCCCGTTAAGCCCTCGAATATCCCCACGCTAAGACCAATCAAAATAACCGTTTTAATAAACGCCCCGAAGATCTTAAACACCTTTATACAGGCCTTGGGGAATAGGAATAAGGCAACACCCAGTAAAAGCGCGCAGATCAACAGCGGAATAATGCTCGCCAACAACTGGTTGGCGGGCAGCCCTACGATAAGCCCGGAAGCCAAGCACCCCACAGGTGAAGAGACGATACCGCAAAGCAATCCCAATAGCAGCGGCTCATGCTTTCCTTTTGGTACTACCCCCATTGCAAAAGGAATGTTAAAGGAAACGGTGGCCCCCATCATAGACGATACAATAAGCGCGTTATAATATCCAACCAGCTCATTTGTTGCGAATTCCATCGCAAGAGGGGCGCCCCCCATATCGTTGGCGAGTATCATGGCGGGAATAACGGAAGGCTCAAAAGGTATAACGGCGGAGGCCGCCTGTACGATAGGATGCAACACATGCGCGATCAACGGTGCAAGAACGATCATCCCCACCATAGACATTACTAACGTACCGAGCAACACAAGGCCGCGTTCAAACTGCTTCCCTATTCCGAATTTGTTTCCAATGATCAAGTCCAACGCGCCGAGCAAAGAAAAACACGCCATCACGAATGAAATCGGTGACATTTTTCTACTCAAGGGGCATGCCCCTTGAACCCTCCTTCTTGAAATTTGTAATCGGCTTGCCGGCGCAAAAACGCGCGATAAGTATGTACGTGAATTTTACGGATAACACATGCTCGCCCCCATACAGCTGTCTAACCGTCCGCATCCGGTTTCAAGGGCATCGCTTCTTTTTCAAGCATACTTTTATATCCCTTGCGAATTTTATCCGTCAAACAACACCATTATATCAAAAGAGTTAGGATTCTTCAACTGTTTTTTCATTATAAAGTGACCTCCTGATTCGGGTGCCTCAAGCTCCTGAAAAAGAAAAATAGCTGTAAGGCGCAGGTTTTGCCCTTTCTCAATGCCGATACCTTTCCGGTGAGGCATCCGCTGATGCCAATATGAAGCGCTCACTGCGCTCGTATAAAGCGAAGCACACCCACACTTTCCCATCGTCGAAGGCACGCCTCATAGGACAAAAGTCCTGCTTTATTTTTTATGCACCACAGCTTTGCTTCACTGAAAAAGCACTTGCCGAAGCAAGTGCTTTTTTCTGGCTCCCCCTGCTGGGCTCGAACCAGCGACAACCTGATTAACAGTCAGGTGCTCTGCCAACTGAGCTAAGGAGGAATATGAAACCGTGGGGGGCAAAAATCAAATAGTCATTGAAAACCGAATAAAGGGGGGATAAAGCAACGGACTCAAACGTACGAACTGCATTGGCAGTTCAAGCGATCGGTCTATTAGTATCGTTCAGCTGAACACATTACTGTGCTTACACCTACGACCTATCAACTTGTAGTCTACAAGTGACCTCACGGGCAAAGCCCATGGATATCTCATCTTGAGGTGTGCTTCACGCT
>JAZNAD010000094.1:0-6641 GCA_045586345.1 Eubacteriales bacterium | reverse complement strand
CCGCCGAGGATGAGCCCACCGCCGAGGACGAGCCAACCGCCGAGGATGAGCCCACCGCCGAGGATGAGCCCACCGCCGAGGCGGCTTGGGAGCCCTTTACCCTCGATAGCATGATTGATACGCTGATTGCTGTAAAGCGCGCCGAAAAGGAGCAACCGCCCAAGGGGACGAGCCGTGCCGGGGAGATCACCGATGAGCTTTTTACCTTGCTTCCCTCGGGGGAGGCTACGGTTGAGGATGTCCCTACCGTCGAAGATTCCCCCACCGCCGAGGATGAGCCTACCGTCGAAGACGCCCTCTCTGTCGAGGATTTCCCCACCGTTACGGCTCCTGCCCCTATGCGTAATGTTACTCCTCCCGATGGGATCTGGGCGATAGCCTCGGTCGCTGCCGAGGAGATGGCGCGGCAGAAGAAGGCCAAGCGCCGCCGCTTCCGCCTCCGTCTGATCCGCCGCGCCGACGAGACGCCCCTCCCTACCGTGACCGATATCGGTGACTCCTCACCTTTGATCGACGAGCCACCCTTAGCTACCGAGCGTGAGATGCGCGAGGAGGAGGGGATTGGCACTCTCCGCCCCCAGGATTTCTTTATTGCCGATCTGCGGCGTGAGGAGATGGCCGCCTCGGCCACCGGTGAATATATTTCGAGAAATCAGATCGAGTCGATCGCCACTGCCTATGCCAATGAGCGCACCTCGCTCACATGGCGCTTTGCCCTCTCGGTCTTTCTCTCGGTCTTCGTGCTGATCTATGAGAACCTCCCGATCTTCGGTGTCACGCTCTCCTCGCTCCTCGGGCTTGGACCGCGCCTTGCCGTAGCGCTCGACCTCGGCCTGCTTCTTGCCGCCGCCCTCCTTGTTACCGATCGCCTCCGTATGGCGGTGAACGAGCTTTTTGCCTGGCAATATGGGGCGAGCGCGATCACGCTCATTACACTCGCCGTGTCGCTTTTGTTACTGACCGTGGCACTGATCCTTGGTGAAGACCGTGTGCTTTGCGCCCTCCCCGGAGTGTTCGCCGTGACCCTCCTTCTGGGCTTTGCCCGCCTTGAGGTGAAGGATGCCGAAAAGACCTTCGGCCACCTTTGTGAATCGGGCGATAAGCTCGCTGCCGAGGATATCCCCGCCATTTATGCGGCGGAAGAGGCGAACATTCTTTCTCGCCGTGTACGCGATGTGGTGCACATAAAAAAGGTCGGCTTTGTTACGGGATATTTTGCACGGATGAACCAAAAGCGCGAGGACTTCCGCATGCATACCGTTCTCACTGCCATCGCCCTTGGCCTCTTCCTTCTCGGGGCAGGGATCGCGGCGATGGCCGTGCCGACGTTCGGCTCGCGTGAGATCCTATCGCTCTCGGCTTGGCTTTCTGTACCGCTCTCTCTCTCTCTATTTTATGCGGCTCGCAGGATGCCCTATCACCGCCTCGTTGAAAATGCCGATGCCCACGCCAGTGCTGTGCTTGGCGAAAGCTCGGCCGAGGATTACGCCGATGTAGACGCCATCGCCTTTGAGGACGTCGAGGCGTACCCTGCGAGAAAGGTGCACGTGCGTAAGATCAAGATGTACGGTGACAGCCACCTTGACGAGGTGCTCTACTATATGGCCAGCGTCTTCTCGGTGCTGGGCGGGCCTCTTGACGGTGTCTTCCGCGTGTCCGCCTCCGAGCTTGGCATTTCAGATGATGTTACCCTCCTTGAAAGCGGAAACGAGGGCTTTGAGGCTCGCGTTGACGGTGTCTCCGTGCGCGTAGGCAAATGGGGGCATTTTCCTACCGCAAAGGTCTCACCCTACCACGATACCGAGGATATCGCCACTGAGAGCGAGGGGAATATCAGCATTATGTTCGCTGCAATTGACGGTATTATCAATGCGAAGTTCTATATTGAATACAACATCAAGGCGAGCTTTGAGCGTGCCGTCCGTCGCCTCCGCAAGAACGGCGTACAGACGCTGATCCGCAGCTTTGACCCGAACATCGGGGATAAGCTCTTGGCGGCTACCTCGCGGAGCTGTGATTCGCGTCTCCGCGCCGTCAAGAAGAAGCCCGAGCAGATGTACGATTTTGCCGAGTCGCGTGTTGACAGCGGTCTCGTGACGGGAGCCGGCTCGCGCGATCTCCTTGAGACACTCTTCCTCTGCCAGAATTACCGCAAGGCCACACGCGTTCTGCGTGTGATCAAGGCCGTGGCCCTTCCCCTGACGCTCGTTGGCGCCTTGCTCCTTTCCTTCTTCCTGACGGGGGGCGCGTACCATTCGGTGTACGGGGCGGCGCTGTCGCTCTTCTGGCTTCTTCCTGTGTCGATCGTCACCGGTATTTTCCTAAAGAAAGAAAGATAGCAGTATGAATTTTCGTGACTACCCCGAGATCCTCCGCGCGGTCGAAAAGCCCGGCCGCTATACGGGCGGAGAGCTGTATGAGATCAAAAAGGATAAGCAAAAGACCGATGTCCGCGTGGCTTTCTGCTTCCCCGATGTCTATGAGATCGGAATGTCGAACCTCGGGATGCGCATTCTCTACGAATGCCTGAACGCCGAGGAGGGAGTCGCCTGCGAGCGCGTTTATGCCCCATGGAAGGATATGGATGAGAAAATGCGACTCCACGGCCTTCCCTTGACCGCCTCGGAAAGTGGCGACCCCGTCGGTGATTTTGATATTGTGGCCTTTACCCTCCAGTACGAGCTTTGCTATACCACGGCTCTCCATATGATGAAGCTTGCCGGCATTCCTCTCCTTGCCTCCGAGCGATCGGAGGATGCCCCGATTCTCCTTGGCGGTGGCCCCTGCGCCTACAATCCCGAGCCGCTTGCCGACTTCTTCGATATATTTTCGATCGGTGAGGGCGAGGAGGCGCTTCCCGAGCTTGCGCGCCTTCTGCGCCGCATGAAGCGCGACGGCACCTATACGAAGGCGGCC
Organism: Eubacteriales bacterium; assembly: GCA_045586345.1. GTDB lineage: Bacteria > Bacillota > Clostridia > Oscillospirales > CAG-272 > UBA1740. The sequence goes on along the minus strand of JAZNAD010000094.1, from coordinate 3,725 downwards.
TTTTTGCGCGAGGCCTCGCACCTCGAGGGCTTTTACGTTCCCTCGCTCTATAACGTTACCTACCGTGAGGACGGCACCATCGAGGCCATCACCCCGAAGCATGATGATGTGCCGAGGACGGTCAAAAAACGTATCGTTGCCGACCTTGACAGCGCGCGCATCCCCCTCCGACCTGTGCTCCCCTACATTGAGACCGTCCACGATCGCGTGATGCTCGAGACCTACCGCGGCTGCATCCGCGGCTGCCGCTTCTGTCAGGCGGGGATGGTCTACCGCCCCGTTCGCGAGCGCTCGGTCGATACGCTGTGCGAGCAGGCTGAGGCTCTCGTTGCCAATACCGGCTACGAGGAGATCTCCTTAATCGCCCTCAGCATCAGCGACTATTCCCACGTCGACGAGCTGACCGACCGTCTGCTTACCTGGACAAACGAGAAAAAGGTAAACCTTTCTTTGCCATCTCTGCGTGTTGATAGCTTTACGCGTGAGCTGATGGATAAGATCTCCACCGTTCGCATGGGCGGCATCACCTTCGCCCCCGAGGCGGGCACCCAGCGTCTGCGTGACGTCATCAATAAGAACGTGTGCGAGGAGGATCTCCTCCGCGCCACGGGCATTGCCTTTGAAGCGGGGAAGAGCAATGTCAAGCTCTACTTCATGCTTGGCCTCCCTACCGAAACGCTCGAGGATATTGCCGGCATCGCCAACCTCGGTAAGAGCGTTATCGAGCGCTATTTCCAGGTGCCGAGGCCGAAGCGGAGCGGCCGCGGTGTCAGCGTCACGTTGAGCGTCGCCTGCTTTATTCCGAAGCCCTTCACCCCCTTCCAATGGGAGGCACAGGCAACGCTTGAGGAGCTCCGCGAGAAGCAGGATCACCTCAAGTCCTGTGTGACCGACCGCCGCATCACCTACAACTATCACGAGGCGAAGGTTTCGCGTATCGAGGCTGTGTTCGCTCGCGGAGACCGCCGCCTTTCGGAGGCTCTCCTTCTGGCCGCTGCCGAGGACCGCACCTTCGATGCCTGGGACGAATGCTTCTCGTACGAGGCGTGGTGCGATATCTTTGAGCGTGCGGGGATCGACCCCGCCTTCTATGCCAACCGCGCCTTCGGTCTTGACGAGGTCCTACCGTGGGATATCATCGACTGCGGCGTGACGAAGGACTTCTTGCGCCGCGAGCGTGAGCGAGCCTATCTCGGCAAGACCACACCCTCCTGCGCCGAGCACTGCTCGGGCTGCGGAGCATCCAAGCTGGGAGGTAAGAATCAATGGTGTCCCTGATCCAAAAGCAGAAGCCCGAGGGGGTGGTGCATATCACTCTCCGCTTCCGTCTTGAAAAGCGGGGCGCGCTCTCCTACATCTCGCATCTTGATGTGCTCCGCACGATGATCAAGGCGCTGAAGCGAGCCGATCTCCCCCTTTACTACAGCGAGGGCTTTTCACCCCATCCGAAGCTTGTTTTTGCCACTCCGCTGTCGCTGGGGCAGGAGAGTGTGTGCGAATATCTTGATGTCCGCCTTGCCGAGGAGTACGACCCTGCGGCCGCGATGCAGGCCTTGAATGCCACCCTCCCCGAGGGCATCCGTGTGACGGCCGCTGGCTATCCCGCCTGCAAGTTCTCGGCCATTGCGCGCTCGACCTACGAGATTACACTGAAGACTCTGGGGGCCGATGAGGCGCTGGCGGCGCGTTGCGCCAGCCTTCTCACAAAGAGCCCCCTTATCGTTTTCAAGCGATCGAAGGCGGGCGATCGCGATACCGATATCTCGGGGAGCATTCTTTCGGCCGATGCTTCCTTCCGGGACAACGAGATCCGTCTTCTCGTGACGCTGGCTGCCGAGGGCTCGGCCTTCCTAAACCCTGAGTATCTCGTGACGGCCTTGCGCCGCGACCTCGGTGTCCTTTCGGGCGACCCTATGACCGAGTACTGCCGCATTCTCCGCGTTTCTCTGGCCGATGAAACGGGAGAGACCTTCCGTGACGAGGTGTAATATGAAATTTAAAACCCTGATCTTCGACCTTGACGGAACCCTTCTCAATACTATTACCGACCTTGCAACCAGCGTTAACTATGCTCTCACCGAGCACGGATATCCGACGCATACCGAGCCGGAATACCTCCGCATGGTGGGCAATGGGGTTGAGATGCTGGTGGCGCGCGCCCTCCCCGGGGGCAAGGAAAACGCCGATTTTTCCGCGGTCTACGCGACCTTCCGCTCTTATTACGAGATCCACAAGGCAGATGCCACTGCCCCCTATGCGGGGATCCCTGAGATGCTATCTGAGCTCCGTGAGGCAGGCTTCCCGATGGGAATCGTTTCAAATAAGTTCGATCCCGCCGTCAAAGCTTTGGCCGCGCGCTTCTTTGGTGACACTGTGCTTGTGGCGGTGGGCGAGAGCGAAACGGTCGCAAAAAAACCGGCGCCCGATGCGGTGTACGTGGCACTTTCGGAGCTTGGTGTTACCGCCGACGGCGCCGTTTTCATCGGTGACTCCGAGGTGGATATCGAGACCGCCAAAAACGCCGGCCTCCCCTGCCTTTCGGTAGGATGGGGCTTTCGCACTGAGGAGGATCTTCTCGCGGCGGGCGCTGATCGCGTTTTTGCGACACCCCGTGAGCTTTGCCGGTATCTTCTCGGCTAAAGAAAAGCTTCTTTCCGGATAACCGCAAACAAAAAAGGGATACGGATGCGCTTTGCGCGCCCGTATCCCTTTTTGCATTAACAAAATAGAAACAAAAAAGAAATCTTTGGGCAATAAGTCCTTGCTACAATAACAGTGCAAAATCGGCAAACTGTGTTTTGGAGTAGGGCGATGAAAAAGAGTTACAAGGTCAGAACCGGTAAAAAAACGATCGAGCGTGAATACAATTACATTCCTGTTCGCTATATTTTGGCGGTTTTCATCACACTTTTGGAAATAATTTACATTATTGGCATTGTGATCGCGTGCTGCTACTACATTCCGTATTTCTATATTGCTGCCTTTATTACTGAGATTTTCTGCGTTATTAAGATCATTGCTTCGGACGATAATCCCGATTACAAGGTTCCGTGGCTCCTTTTTGTTCTCATATTACCGATTGCCGGGTTTATGCTATACTTCCTGTTTTACTCGCGCAAGCTCCAAAGGAAATTCATCCGAAGGCTCAAGGAGCTCGAAAAATGTCGCTATACGAAGGATCAAGGTGAGCTCCTTGCCGAATTGGAGCAAAAGAGCCCTCACGCTGCGGCGCAGGCAAAAATGCTGTGCACGATTTCGGGAGCGCGAGTGTTTAAAAATACGAAGGAAACCTACTATCCGCTGGGCGAGGATATGTGGCAGGCGATGCTCCCTGACCTTGAGAGGGCTGAAAAATTTATTTTTATGGAATATTTCATTATAGAGGAAGGAGCTTTCTGGAACTCTATATTGGATATTCTCAAGCGCAAAGCCGCCGAGGGTGTCACAGTCCGCGTGCTTTACGACGATATCGGGTGCATGAGCACACTCCCCGGCAATTACCACAAGCTGCTTAGGAAGGACGGCATTGAAGCCACTCCGTTTTCCCGGCTGCGTGGGAACGCCGACAGTGAATTTAACAATCGGAGCCACCGCAAGATCTGCGTGATCGACGGCAAGGTGGGATATACGGGCGGCGTGAATATTGCCGATGAGTATATCAACAAGGTAGAGTGCTTCGGCCATTGGAAGGATACCGGGATCCGCCTTGAGGGGGAAGCAGTGTG
>JAZNAD010000093.1:0-2088 GCA_045586345.1 Eubacteriales bacterium | reverse complement strand
GGAGAGGCCACCACCGCCACCGAGATCGAGAAGACGATCGTCGAGTCGACGGCGAAGAAGCCCACCGCCAAAAAGCCCGCCGCCAAGAAGCCCGTGAAGAAGGCTGCCGCCAAGAAGGCAGCACCGAAGGCGGCCAAAAAGGAAGAGAAGGCCCCCGCTGCCGAGGAGGCCAGGGCCCCCGAGCTCGTCGGCCAGGCCGTCGCTGCCCCCGCGCCTAAGAGGCGTGGCCGCAAGCCCGGCTCCAAAAACAAGCCGAAGGCGATCGCATCCCCCGTCGAGAGAAAGCCGCGCCCCCGCCGTGTGGCCAAGACGGCCTCTGCCATCGCCATCGGTGAGGAGCTTCCCGTCTACCTGCTCTGATCCTGCATAGGACAAGATCGCGCTCCTGCGGCAACGCCTCACAACGTATCTTTCCCTACACGCTTCGCTTGCAAAGTCGCCCTCCGGAGGACATCCTATGTTTGAAAACCAAAAGATCGAATGCACCCTGCCGGCGCAAAAGAGCATTGCCCTGATCGCGCACGACAACAAGAAGGCGGAGCTGATCGAATGGTGCCTTGAGAACCGCAAGATCCTTGAGCATCACTTCCTCTGCGGCACCGGCACGACCGCCCGTATGGTGGTCGATAGGACGGGGCTTCCCGTCCGCGGCTACAATTCGGGTCCGCTTGGTGGCGACCAGCAGATCGGTGCCCGGATCGTGGATCAGAAGATCGACGTTGTCATCTTCTTCTCAGATCCCCTGACGGCACAGCCCCATGATCCCGACGTCAAGGCGCTTCTGCGCATTGCGCAGGTCTATGACATCCCGATCGCCAACAACCGTGCCACGGCCGATTTCATCATCAAAAGCCCGCTGATGGAGCAGCCCTATACGCGCTATTTGCTGAATTTCAGAAAAAATATCAGCGACCGCGCGGAGAGTTTGAAATAAAAAGAAAGCGCCTCCTGCGAGGCGCCTTCTTTTTATTTTTACCCGTTGCAGCAGCAGAGAAGGATCAAAAGGGCGATGATGATGATCCAGGTGCAGTTATCGTCAAAGAGGTGGCAAAGGCAGTTGTTCATCAGAAAGTCCTCCATAAGAATTGTGGGGCGCCTGTCGGCGCTGAGCGCGCCGTGCGTTTCCCCTACGCTATCATACTATGCGTTGCGCTTAAAATGGTTCAAGGCTTTTTGCATAACCCAAAGCGACGTTGCATAGAGTGTAGTAAAACAATAGAAGCGAGGGAACGCCTATGTTCATCTATTCCGTGAAAGCGGGCACGCTCAAGTTCTTCGGTGCGGTACTCCTGTCGATCGCCCTTTTCCTTACGATCCTTGTTCTGGCCGAGCCGGGCGGCGTGACGGCCGGGGCCGAGGAATACACCGAGGCCGTCACCTATTCGGGCGTCAAGACCGACGCCGATCGCGTGGCCTTTCTTGCTTCCTTTGGCTGGCAGACGACAAGCGAGGTGCCGGTCGGAGAGGTGAGCTTCACAATGCCCGAGGAATTCGACCGTGTGCTTGCCGGCTACAACGAGATCCAGAAGGCGCAGGGGCTTGACCTTGCCCGCTACAAGAACAAGAAGGTTACACGCTACACCTATGAGCTCGTGGGCTACGAGGGCTATGAAGGGAAGGTCTACGCCAACCTCATCATGTATAAAAACAAGATTGTTGCGGCCGATATCACCTCGGCTGACCCCCATGGCTTCGTCCACGGATTGACAAAATAAAAGCAAAGCACCCGCTTGGTTTCACAAGCGGGTGCTTTAATGTAAATAAAACTATTATTTAAGATCGGGTGTATCGCTCTTGCCGCGGCGGCCGTGCACCAGAGCACTGAGCGCCACCAGCGCAATAGCGTTCGGCAGGACCATCAGCTGGTTGAACATATCGGTCAGCTCCCACACAAGGTCATTCGAGAGGAAGGAGCCAAGCACGATGAAGAGGAGAGAGATGGCATAATAGAAGGGGAGCGCGCGCTTGCCGAGGAGGTACTCGACGTTGATCTTACCGAAGAGGTTCCAACCGAGGATGGTCAAGAAGGCGAAGAAGAAGAGGCAAACAAGTCGGATCGTAGCCATGTCGTTCTGTGAGCCAAGGAGT
>JAZNAD010000092.1:0-10581 GCA_045586345.1 Eubacteriales bacterium | reverse complement strand
CCCACGAGGTCTGGTGCGGATATTCAAGCTTGTTGTCACGGCTTGTGAAGGTGATGTCGAAGGCGCGCGCAAAGCCGTCACCGAAATAGTGCGAGGTCGCCGCCTGAAGCGATTTGCCGTCGTGCATCAGAGCCTCCACGGTGTAGGTGGCAGTGGCACCGGCAAACTTTTCCTTGTCGGTCTTGCGGCCGCGCACGACGGGCATCCCGAGGTCCTTTTCAAAGAAGTCGGCATACACGTTCAGCATGCGCAGGGTCTCGGCCTCGCTCTCCTCGGCGGTGGCGTGCATGGTGTGGCCCTCCTGCCACAGGAACTCGCGGCTCCTGAGGAAGGGGCGCGTGGTCTTCTCCCAACGTACGACGCTGCACCACTGGTTATACAGCTTCGGCAGGTCACGGTAGGAGCGGATGATATTAGCGTAATGCTCGCAGAACAGCGTCTCGGAGGTTGGGCGCACACAAAGGCGCTCGGTCAGGCGCTCGTTGCCACCCATCGTGACCCACGCCACCTCGGGCGCGAAGCCCTCGACGTGGTCCTTCTCCTTCTGAAGGAGCGATTCGGGAATGAACATCGGCATATAGACGTTCTCGTGCCCCGTGGCCTTGAAGCGCGCATCAAGGATCTTCTGAATGTTCTCCCAGATCGCGTAGCCGTACGGGCGGATGATCATACAGCCCTTAACGCTTGAATAGTCAATAAGATCGGCCTTCTTGACAATGTCCGTATACCATTTCGCAAAGTCCTCGTCCATCGAGGTGATCTCGGTTACCATCTTCTCGGTGTTTGCCATTTTCCTGTCTCCTAAAGCGATATGTTTCATACTATTATAGCGCGCGCGCACGGAAATGTCAAGAACCTTAGGGAAAAAGGGCCTGCTGCGGTAGTCTTCAGGAGGGGCTGAAAGAGGGGTCGGTTTCGTGCATGCTGTTTTCTCCTAATGGCTGCGACTGCTTGGCACACGGGTTATATTCTTTTGGCTACAATGGGCAATTTTGGATAAAATCTGCACGCCCGAATTTTTTTTGATCGCATTTGACTCAATTCTTGCAAAAACTTCGCATTTTTAGCCTTGAAATGGTACAAAGAAACGAAAAAATGAAATTTTATGAAAAAATACTTGCAAAATAGTCTCTTCTTTAGTATAATGGTTAATGTGCGGATAAATTTGCTTGTGAACAAAGGTGAAGATATGAATTATTTTGCCCTTTCGCGCGAGGAGCTGATGCGCGAATATGAAAAACTGAATGAAGCCTATCGCGCCTTCTGTGCCGAGGGGCTCTCGCTTGATCTTTCGCGCGGCAAGCCCTCGGCTGAGCAGCTTGATCTTTGCGAGGATCTTCTGACCGCGGTATCCTCCTCGGCCGATACCCGTGCCGAGAGTGGCTTTGATTGCCGCAACTATGGCGAGCTTACCGGCCTTGCCGAAGCGCGTCGCTTCTTCTCGGACTATACCGGCGTTCCTGCCGATAATATCATCGTTTGCGGCAACTCGAGCCTCAACCTGATGTACGATGCCATTACGCGCTGTATGCTTCTCGGCACGGTCGGCTCGCCCCGTCCGTGGTGCCGTGAGGCGAAGCTTAAGTTCCTCTGTCCCGCCCCCGGCTACGACCGTCACTTCGCCGTAACCGAATCGCTCGGCTTTGAGCTTATTCCCGTCACAATGACCGAGACGGGCCCGGATATGGACGAGGTCGAGGCGCTTGTCGGCGATCCTGCCGTCAAGGGTATCTGGTGCGTGCCGAAGTATTCGAACCCGACAGGTATCACCTATTCGGAGGAGACGGTACGCCGTCTTGCGGCGATGAAGACTGCCGCTCCCGACTTCCGCATCTTCTGGGATAATGCGTATGCCATCCATGCGTTCGGTGAAGAGGATGATGTCCTTGCCGATATCTTTGCCCTTGCTAAGCAGGCGGGGAACGAGGATCGCGTCTTCTACTTCACCTCGACCTCGAAGGTCACCTTCCCGGGTGCCGGCATCTCGATGATCGCCGCCAGTGATGCCAACCTCGCGATGATCCGCGCCGCGATGACGGTGCAGACGATCGGTCACGATAAGCTCAACCAGCTCCGTCATGTCCGCCTCTTTGCGAAGGAAGGTGCGCTCCGCGAGCGGATGCTGGCGCACGGTCGTGTCCTCGGTCGCAAGTTTGAGCTTCTCTTTGAGGTCCTTCGCCGCGATCTTGCCGGCCTCGGTATCGCCAAATGGACCGAGCCGCGCGGCGGCTACTTCTCGTCGCTTGATGTGCTTGACGGCTGCGCCGCCAGGGTCTATGATCTGGCAAAGACGGCAGGCGTTACTCTTACCAAGGTTGGCGCTACCTTCCCCTACGGTCGCGACCCGCACGACCGCAATCTCCGCCTCGCCCCCTCCTTCGCCTCGGATGCCAATCTCCTTAAGGCGGCTGAGGTATTGACGGTGGCGGTGCGGATGGCCGCCATCGAAAAGCTTCTGCATTAAGAAAACGCTCCCTTCGGGGAGCGTTTTCTTATACCCCCTCGAAGGAACTGTCTTTTTGTAAACAAAACCTTTCACGGCGGCGCGCAAAAAACTTTCCTCGGTCGCTTGACATAGGGGACGCTTTGCGATAAAATAATAAGGTAGAAATATAAGGGAGTAGAGCTATGGAACGCGAGGAAGCCAAGCGGCTGATTGAAGAATACAGGGAGAAGATCGAGTATCACGCCCGCCTCTATTATGAGGAGGACGCTCCGACGATCTCGGATTTTGAATACGACTCGCTCTTTCGCTCGTTGCAGGAGCTGGAGGCCGAGTTCCCCGAGTTTGACAGTCCCACGTCTCCCACAAAGCGCGTGGGAGGTGCGGCCTCCGAGCGTTTTGAGAAGTTTGTGCATCGCGTGCAGATGGGGAGCCTTGGTGACGTGTTTTCACCCGAGGAGCTCCGCGACTTTATAGAGCGTGCGGCGGTGGCCGTCGGCGAGAGTGCCGCTTATTCGGTCGAGCCGAAGATCGACGGCCTTTCGGTGAGCCTGACCTATGAGAACGGCATCTTCGTTCGCGGTGCGACGCGTGGCGACGGCTTTGTCGGGGAGGACGTGACCGAGAATCTGCGTACCATCCGTGACATTCCGCTTCGGCTTGCCGAGCCTATTCCTTACCTCTGCGTGCGCGGTGAGGTCTATATGCCGCGCGAGGTCTTCGTCGCCTTGAACGAGGCGCGTGAGGCGGCGGGAGAGGCGCGTTTCGCCAATCCTAGGAATGCCGCCGCCGGCTCGCTCCGTCAGCTTGATCCTCGCATTACGGCGTCGCGCCGTCTTTCGATCTTCGTCTTTAATCTTCAGGAGGGCGAGCTCTATACCGACGGGCGCACTCCCAAGACACACAGCGAGACCCTTGACCGCCTTGCCGAGCTTGGCTTCCGTGTTCTCCCCGACCGTGCTACGGTCAGCGGCTACGATGCCGTGTGGGCGCACGTTTGCCGCCTTGGCGAGCTGCGTGAGAGCCGTTCCTTCGATATGGACGGCGCCGTCATCAAGGCCGATGCGCTCTCCGACCGCGCCGCGCTTGGCGAGGGCACCAGTACCCCGAAATGGGCGATCGCTTATAAGTATCCCCCCGAGCAGCAGGAGACCACCCTTGAGGGGATCGAGATCGCCGTCGGCCGTACCGGCGTTCTGACGCCGACCGCCTGCCTTGCTCCTGTGCGTCTCGCAGGTACCACGGTCAGCCGAGCTACCCTTCATAATATTGACTTCATCACCGAGCGTGACGTTCGTATCGGCGACCGCGTGATCGTACAGAAGGCCGGTGATATCATCCCCGAGATCGTCCGCGCCCTCCCCGAGCGCCGCACGGGCGCGGAGACCGTCTTCGCGATGCCCACCGAGTGCCCCTCCTGCGGTCATCCCGTTGTTCGCGACGCCGACGGTGACGGCGCGGCCGTCCGTTGTACCTTCCCCGGGTGCCCGGCCCAGCGTGCTCGCGGGATCATCCATTTTGCCTCGCGTGATGCGATGGATATTGATGGCCTCGGCCCGGCCATCATCTCACTCCTTCTCGAAAGCGGCAGGATCACCGGGATCGCCGATCTCTACCGCCTGCGCGCGGAGGAGGTTGCCGATCTCGACCGTATGGGAGAGAAGAGCGCCGAAAATCTCATTGCCGCTATCGAACGCTCGAGGTCGCGTGGGCTTGAGCGCCTCCTCTTTGCCCTCGGCATCCGCCAGGTCGGCGTCGTTGCCGCCGAGGCGATCGCTGCGCGCTTCCGCACGCTAAAGGCGTGCTTTAGTGCTACCTTTGAGGATTTTTGCACCGTGCCCGATATCGGCGAGATCACGGCGGCCAACCTTGTTGAGTTCTTTGCTTCATCCGAGGCGCGCACCCTGTGTGACGAGTTGGCGGCCGCCGGCGTCGTGACCGAGGCCATCAAGGAGGCCCCCGCCGAGACCCTCGCGGGGCTTACCTTTGTGCTGACGGGCACCCTTCCCACCATGACGCGTGAGGAGGCCTCGGAGCGCATTAAGGCGGCCGGCGGCAAGGTCGCTGGCTCTGTCTCCTCGAAGACCTCGTACGTTGTTGCCGGCGAGACGGCAGGCAGTAAGCTCACCAAGGCCGAGGCCCTCGGCGTCCCCGTCATCGACGAGGCGGCACTTCTTGAAATGCTGAAATAAGTACACAACCTTTGGCAAAAAATGCAAAAGACAACAAAACCTTACAAAAAGAGCGCCTCTTGCGAGGCGCTCTTTTTTTGACAGCGTTCGGTTATTTCTTGTCCGAAAGCCCAATAAAATAGTCGGAGCTTACGCCGTAGAAGCGGCACAGCTTTATCAGATCGTCGATCTTCAATTCTGCGCGGCCGTCCTCTATGTGACTGTATCCCTGCTGAGATTTGTTGATCACCGCGCCAACCTCTCGCTGTGTAAGGTCCCTATCCTCGCGCAAATTTCTCATTCTTGTTCGGTAATTCATAAGCATCCCTCGCGCAAACGTCTTTGTAAGGAGTTTAACATACTCATAAATTGAGTATTGACATTTACTCAAAAATTGAGTATAATGGAGGCATAGTAAAAACAGCGAGGTAAGAGCAATGGCAGCTACAAAGGAATTTATTGTGAGTTGTGTTCGTGATGCGGCGGAGATGGAGACGCGCATTTATACGCTTAATGAGACGGCAGACCAACTGAAGGCGCGTGCAAATACGCTAAAAGCCGAGACAGCGGCGTGGCAGAAGAAGGAGACTGATGTATACAATAAGGTAAAAGGAATTTCTACGGTTGCGGAAATGCAGTTGGAACGTAGAAATAAGAAACGGCTTATGGAGGCAATTCGGGAAGAGAAGGGGCGCGGCTGGGTGATCGGTTGGGGTATCGCTTATTTTTTTATTGCGTATTGTTTACTGTTCTTTCCCGGATTTTTTGGCTTCTTCTTGTTTCAGTTTTTTATGTCCGGGGCAAAGTTTAGTGTCAAAAATATCGTAGAGTTTATGGAATCAGATTTAGAACTTGAGTTTATACCTACGGTTGCTTATTTTGCCTGCTGCCTTCTTGTATTATTGATTGTATATTGCATTGTTTTCCGTTCTTTTCTGTCTAAGGAAAGACAACGCTTAAATGAAGAAAGCGAAGAATGCAGGAAAACAATGGGAGAACGTCTTGTAGAGATTCAAAACATACAAGAGGATAACAAAGTCGAGCATGCGTTAGCACTTCGGAAAGCAGATTCTCTGCTCGAGCAGGCTACGGTGTGCCGCGAAAAAGCCGATGAAATCAATGATATTTTGCAAGATTTTTACGAAAAAACAGAGGTTATTCCGCCCAGTTACCGCCGGATCGATTGCATGATGATATTTGTGCACGTATTCAGAAACGATCTTGCCGACACGATGAGAGAAGCGGTGACCTATTATGAAACACAGTGCTTCAGAAACGGAGTTATCCGAGGGCTTAACAATATAGCCGCACAGATCGGGCAATTAGCCAATGCTGTCCGATGCGTTGGCGAGGATATCCGCGAAATTAACTATAATACCTCACAGCTTGTTCGCGGAACTGAGTCCGTCATAGAAAATCAAAGGTCTATCATCGACAATCAAAGGGTGGCCATAGCGGAAACGCAGGCAACGCGATATGCCGTTGAATCTCTGCGATATTCCAACGACAGATATCATGCATATCGATACATGAACGGATAAATCAAGAATTGAGAAAACAAAACCTTACAAAAAGAGCGTTCCGCGAGGAACGCTCTTTTTGTATTTTTCTTTACTCCGGCAGCCGTCCTGCCGGGCGGAAGCCGTCGATCTTCCCCTCGCACATGGCATGGAAGAGACGGTGGCGGAGCCCCGGATTTTCACGCTCAAGCGTGCGTAACAGCTGCTTCATATTCTCTCGTTCGGTGTGCTTGTCCTCGGGGCAGAGGCTGGCGACGATCGGGAGCGGGTTCTTCCGCGCGAAGTATTCAACGTCCTTTTCCTTGGCGTAGAGGAGGGGGCGGATCATGGTGAGATCGCGGTTTGAAAGATAGGTCACGGGAGAGAAGCACCCGAGCCTCCCTTCAAAAAAGAGGTTGAGCATAAAGGTCTCAACGGCATCATCGAAGTGGTGGCCGAGGGCGATCTTGTTGCACCCCATCTCCTTGGTCGCACCGTGCAGAACGCCGCGACGCATCCGCGCGCAGAGTGAGCAGGGATTCGGCTCCTTCCGCTCCTCAAAAATGATCCTCGCGATATCGGTCTTTTCTACGCGGTATTCGATGTCGCGCTCGCGGCAGAAGGCGGCAATGGACGAATAATCGCTGCCCGGAAAGCCCATGTCCACTGTGATGGCCGCAAGGGTGAAGGGATGCGGATAGAAGCGACGGAGCTCCGCAAGGCCGGCGAGCAGGGTGAGCGAATCCTTACCGCCCGAGATCCCCACGGCAATGCGATCGCCGTTGGCGATCATGCCGTAGTCATCAACGGCGCGGCGCATAAAGCTCAGGATCCTTTGGATGTCTTTCATGTCACACCTCCGGTGATTTTGCATAGGCTATGAATAAATGATCTTCTGAAGGAGGGCCGGTATGGCAACGAGAATCTATATCGATCAGGGACACAACCCCGTAAACCCCAACGCAGGGGCGGAGGGGAACGGGTATCGCGAGCAGGACATCGTGTATCGCGTCGGGCAGGAGCTGTACACGCTCCTTACCGCCGATCCGAATTTTGAAGCAAGGCTCTCACGCCCCACATCGACGACACAGCTGGGTGTTTCCAATGCGGACAGCCTGCGCCTCCGCGTAGACGGGGCGCGCGCCTTCGGAGCCGATCTTCTCCTCAGTCTGCATACGAACTCGGCCGACTCCCCCCTCGTTGGGGGGAGCGAGGCCCTCGTCTTCTCGGCGGCGAGCCCCGCCTATCGCATTGCCGAAACCCTCCTTCGGACGCTGACCGAGGCAACGGGCTTTCGCAATCGCGGCGTAAAGCTCCGCCCGGGGCTCTATATTCTGCGCCGCAGTCCGATGCCCGCGGTGCTCCTCGAGCTTGGCTTTATCACCAATCCCTATGAAGCCAATTTCATGTACGACAACCCCCGGCTCCTCGCGCGTGGCATCTACAACGGCCTGCGCGAGTATTACGGCGCATGACCCGGAGAGAAGGAGAAACGATTATATCCCTTATTTTCCGTCGATAAAAAGAGAAAAAAGGCAATTTGAGGGGAAGGTTTCACTCAAGTTGCCTTTTTTGCATCGTGAAGCTCCTTTTTGGCGTATTCCTTGGTTATTTCAGCTCAAGATGGTCGCAGGCAAGGAAGTCCTGCGCCGCCGAGAGGCTATTAGTCGCAAAGAGATAGGCGGCGCCGCAATCGGGGCAGAAAACGCGGATCCCCTCGGCGGTCATCTCGACCTCGTACACGCCCCCGTGACAGGGGCAGGAGATCTCGCCGTCGGCCTCCAGCTCCTTGACCACAAAGCGCACGATGTCGTGGATCTGGGCATCGGGAATGAAGGGCTCCTCGTCGTCGGGCAGGGCGCGCTCGGCGTCCTCATCCTCCTCGATGGGGGTGGCGCCCTTGCCGATCAGCTCCTCGTAGAGGCGCTCAAGCTCCTCGGTGCTTGTGTCAATGGCTGACGAGAGCTTTTCCTCGTCGCGCCCGATGAAGCCGATGTTGATATCGGTGTAAGGGCAGGAGAGGTGAAAAATGTCTTTTCCGTAAAAGAGCGTATCGGAAAGCGTATAATGATGATCCCGACCGCAGAGCAGGCAGGGAACCGTCAGGCGGACGCGGCGGTCGGCCGTGCCTGTGAGGGTCATCTGGTCGGAGCCGTCGCAGGTGCACCTCAGGCGCAGCATATCCGAAGCCCCAAGGCCGAAAGCCCCGGCAATACCGCGGGCAATGTAGCCGCACTTCGGACAACGGTAGGCAACGTTGGTGGTTTTAGGGGTGAGTATCATCGGTAGTACCTCGGATCAGTAGTGTGCGGGGAGGATCCCACGGTCGGTCGCCAGTGCCGATACGGTAAGATCGTGGCGGCCGGAGGGGAGAGTGGGGAGAATGAAGTCGTGATAGACAACACCGATCGCGGCGCCGTCAAGCTCGCGGAGAAAGCGGTCATAATAGCCACCACCGTAGCCGACGCGATAGCCCCGACGGTCAAAGACGATCCCGGGGACGAGGCAGAGGGTGGCGGGGGTGGGCAGGAGGAGCTCGCTCCCCGGGGGTGGCTCGGGGATCCCGTAATGCTCGCCGGGCACAAGGTCATCGAGCGACTCGATATAGTGGAAGGTCATGAGCCCACCGCCGAGCGAGCGTGGGAGCGCCACACGCTTCCCGGCGGCGAGTGCCTCCCGAAGAAGCGGACGGAGATCAATCTCGGCGCCGATCGGGGCGTAGGCCAGGAGGGTGGAGGCGTGGCGGTAGGAGGGGGACGCCGCGAGGGCACGGCAGAGGGCGGCGTCGCGCACGGCACGTTCCGAGGGCGGGATAGCCTCGCGTTTTTTCTTGTAGAGAGCGCGGAGGCGCTGCTTTTCTTCCTTGGTCGTCATTGGGATCACCTCGGTAGGGGTTCGGGCGGCGCCATGGGCTCATCACCGAGCGGCATCAGAAGAAGGTCGGCCGTCGGGCGGCGGCGATAGGCGTGTCTAAGACCCGGGGAGACGGCAAGCGCGCACCCGGGGTGGCGGCGCGAGATAAGGGCGGCCTCCTTGCCGAGAGACGCGGGATAGACGGTGTCGGCAAGGGTGCTTAGGGTCAGCGCAAAGAGCGGGCGTGACATGGCCTGCCCGAGGGCCGCGTGCAGAAGCTCGAGGTCATCGGTCGGTGTAAGCGCTGGCGGTGTCTCGGCGTATAGCGAGAAATCACCTTCCTCCTCGGGGAGGGGAAGGGCACCTGCCGGATAGGCGCAGGAAAAGCCCATCCGCCGGTAGGCGTCGGCCAGTGGGACATCGGCTGGGAGGAGGCAAAGCGCGCGATAGCCGCGTGCGACAAAGGCACTTGCTGTCTCTTTTAAGAGGGTACGCAAAAAGCCGCGGTTGCGTGCGGCGGCATCGGTCGCCAGGGCATAAAGATACAGCATTCGACTGCCTTCGACCGTGAGGGGGATGCCGAGCCCTTGCGAGACGAGGGTGTCACCCTCATAAAGGAGGAGAGGGATCGCCCCGGCCTCAAGGAAGGCCTTGAGGGTGGCGGTAGCTTCGGCACCGTCGGTGCCGAAGGCCTCGGCGTGCAGGCGCGGCGATGGCTCGCCTTCAAGGCGAAGGGTCACAGCGAAAAGAGAGCGGCTTCCCCGACCTTGCGTGCCGTCTCCTCACCGCGCAAAACCGAAAGGAGGCGCAGGGCAAAGGCCCCGGAGACACCCATGCCGGCGGCGGTGGTGAAGCGTCCGTCGGTAACGACAGGCGCATCGGTGACCTTCGCCCCCTCAAGCTGCGAGCGGAACTTCTCGGCAGGGTAGGAGGTCGCCGAAAGACCGCGCAGAAGACCGCGGCGGCCAAGGAGATAGGGGGCGGCGCAGATGGCCGCCACGTGAGCACCCGAGGCCTCAGCGTCGGCGAGGAATCGATCGGTGTAGGGAGAGGCATTCAGGTTGTCCGAGCCGGGCAGTCCGCCGGGGAAGACGATCATCTCAAATTCGCTTCCGACCTCCTCGGGCAGGATATCGGCCACCACGGGGATCCCGTGGCTGCCCATCACGGTACGACCCGTCATACCGACGGTTTTAACCTCAACGCCTCCGCGGCGCAGAATATCGACAGGGGTCAGGGCCTCGATCTCCTCGAAGCCGTCGGCAAGCAGTACGTAGACCATAGAAAACTCCTTACTGTTCGGTTGCAATAGATTTCTCTGTAAACATTACTCGTCAAAAAGGCGCTGGCGGCGCTCCTCGTATTCGGCGCGGCTCATCAGGAGCTCGCGGGGCTTGGCACCGCCGCGCATCTCGCCGACGATGCCCATCTCGCACATGGCGTCGATGAAGCGGGCAGCGCGGCCGAAGCCAATCGAGATCTTTCTCTGCAGAAGGGCCGTCGAGATGCTTCCCGTCGAGAAGGCAACATCGAGCGCATCCTCGAACTTCGGGTCGCTGAGGACACCGTCGAGATTGCCGCCGCCCTCCAAGTCGGAGGCCAAGCGGTCTTAGGA
>JAZNAD010000091.1:0-2392 GCA_045586345.1 Eubacteriales bacterium | reverse complement strand
GAAGCGAGGGGCCTTGCCCTTGCGGAAGCCGGGAACGTTCATCTTGGCAACGTTCTTCTTGTAGGCTGCGTTGACGGCCGCCTCAAAGGTGTCCTTGTCAACACCGATCGAGAGCGTGTAAAGATTTTTGTCCGTCAGTTCCTTTTTGATAAGACTCATGGGTTTTTTCCTCCGAAAGATAAGAAATATATTTCATTTTAATATAATCAAAAGCGGATAGCCGTATTATTGTACCGCATTCTGCCCCGAATGTCAAGCGATAAATCAAATTTTCTGCGGTTTTTCGGGAAAATGCTACGAGGGAAGGATGATGCGCGGGATAAAGTCGATATAATCGGCCGAAATGAGGATGAAATCAATGCCCTCGTGGGTGATGTAGGCAGGGGCGGTGTAATTGCCGTGGATGTGGCCGAAATAGCATCTCTTGACGCCGTATTGCGTCAGAAGCTCAATAAAGCGCGGGATGGCGCGGTCGTTCCACACGGGAGGGAAGTGGGTGAAAACGAGAAGCTCCTTGCTTCCGAAGCCCGCGCACTGCTTGGCCGCCTCAAAGCTGAGAGCAAGACGCCCTGCCTCGCGCGCTACGATCTTATCGAAGTCGGCGTCGGTCATCTTTTCGGAGACGTCCTCCTCCAAAAACCAACCGCGCGTGCCCGCGAGGATATATTCCTTGGTTTCAACGGCGTTGTTGTGAAGGAAGTGGAGCGTCGGAAGACCCAGGCGTTCGGTGGCCTCCTGCATTTTTTTCATGCTTGACCACCAAAAGTCGTGGTTTCCTTTGCCGAGAAACTTACGGCCGGGGAGCGAGTCGATAAAGCGGAGGTCGCTTTCCGCCTCCTCAAGCGAGAGCGCCCAGGAGATGTCTCCCGGGAGGATCACGTCATCCTCCTCGGTAACGAGGGCGCGCCAATGGCGTTCAAGCTTTTCGACATAGCCGGTCCAGCGACGGCCGAAGACCTCCATCGACTTGTTGCATCCCTCGCCGAGCGAGAGGTGCAGGTCTGCGATGACATATGTAGACATAAAACCTCCCGTCGGTATAGGATGGAGCCTTTGTGCGAAAAATAAGGGATAGCGCAAGTGAAAGGAGTGATACGATGAAAGATACGGAAAACCGCAAGAAGGAGCTCAAGGGCGTGGTGTGCGACGCCTGCCATTGCGTGCATCACGGAGAGAACAATTCCTGCCACGCAAGCGAGATCTCGGTCGGCCCGCACAGTGCCTGCTCGACGAGCGAAACGGTGTGCGCGACCTTCAAGCCGAAGCACGATCCTGTTAAGGATATTACCGAGGTCTGACGGTCGTGGGAAAAGCGCGGAGGGAGGCCTCCGCGTACATATTACCCGTTTGCAAAGGAAAGCACCTCAGTAGCCATGGCCTCGGGGGCGATGGTGGTGCTATGGAGCACGGGCTTTTTGTCAAGACCCGAAAGAGGGGAGGGAATGGGTGTGGCAGAGATATCGGCAAGGGCGGTGAGTGCCGCGGTTCCCTCGGGAGCGGCGGTGCCAGAAATCGCCTCGTAGACGGCGGGAGCAAATTTGTAGGGGCTGGCGGTGGAGGCGAGGACAAGCGGTGCGGCCTCGCCGGTCGCCGTCCTGTGACAGACGGCTGCATGGTAGCCGACGGCAGTGTGAGTATCCATCAGATAGCTGCTGTCGCGGAAGACGCGAGCGATGGCGGCCGCCGTTTTCTCCTCGTCACAGCAGTACCCCGAGAAGACCTCGCGGATTTTTGCAATTTCTCCTTCTGCCAAGGAATAAATGCCATCTTCGCTAAGTCTTTTCATATAATTCGCCGTCTTTTCGGAGCCGACGACGAGATACAGAAGGCGCTCAAGGTTGCTGGAGATGAGGATGTCCATCGAGGGAGAGACGGTCATGTGGAAGTGGCGGTTGCGGTCATAGGTGCCGGTGGCGAGGAAGTCGGTGAGGACGTTGTTGCTGTTCGATGCACAGATGAGGCGGCCGAGCGGAACGCCCATGCGCTTGGCGAGATACGCGGCAAAAATGTTGCCGAAGTTACCGGTGGGAACGGCGATATCGAGGGGGGCACCCATCGCAATATGACCGGCGTTCACCATGTCGCAATAGGCCGAAACGTAGTAGGCGATCTGCGGTGCAAGACGCCCCCAGTTGATCGAGTTGGCGCTCGAGAGGAAGACACCCTTACCGTTGAGCTCCTCGGCGATGGTAGCATCCGAAAAGATGCGCTTCACGCCGGTCTGGGCATCGTCGAAGTTGCCGAGGATGCCGCGGACACCGACGTTCTTGCCCTCCTGCGTGATCATCTGGAGCTTCTGGATGCGGCTGACGCCGTCGGTGGGATAGAAGACAAGGATCTTGACGCCATCCACATCACGGTAGCCTTCAAGGGCGGCCTTGCCGGTATCGCC
>JAZNAD010000090.1:0-4694 GCA_045586345.1 Eubacteriales bacterium | reverse complement strand
TGTAAAGGGGGCTCCCGCGGAGCGGGTGGGGGATTGTGTCCTACCGTGGAAGGAATTAGAATACGCTTTGGCTACCTGATACGGCTCCCTTGCCTCTTTCCTTACGTATCGCAACCCCTACTGCGGCGGGGGCACAATCCTCCCGTCTTGCTATGCAAGCCACCTCCCTTTGCACAAGAGGCTTCCATACCCCGTTCACGGGTAGCTAATAACAGATGCATGGCCGGCAGGCCAATCGAAAGCGCACGTGACGCGCTGCCGGTAGTATTAGGGCTATGCCGGAAAATGAAAAACCACCCGCTATGCGGGTGGATTTTTATTGCGGTGGTATACATTTTGCCATACGCCGTTGCTTCTTGCGGAGATAAACCGCGCTCTGCCGCGGTACGAGCGCTACCTCGTTCGGCCACCAAAACGAGAAGAAAGACCCCTGTGGGGTCTTTCTTGCCTTCGCTCCGTTAGCAGCGGATCTCCTTGTGGCTGATCCCACGGAGATGCCGCCCACGGCACATCATGGCGCCGCCGGAAAGAAGGAGCCCGGCTGCCGCCATGGCGACAAGGATGGTGACGACAGGATGGAGCATACAGTAGCCCAACCATTTTTTTGTAAACATAACTTTTCCGCCTTTCTCTCTTTGGGCTTAGTGTAACCGAAGAATACAAAAAATATGCTACTTCATGTAGCCCTCTTGCAAAATTTCATGAAATGTGTTATAGTAAGAGTGTATACATTCTATTACGTAAGGGAGCATGTGATGATCACCTGTAACCGTTGTCAAAAGGAATGGGACTATGAGGAAGAGGGGCTGGTCTGCCCCGCATGCCATTCCCCCGCGCGGCCGGATGCGGCCGAGGCGGCGGCGCTCTATCACCGCGCCGTAGTCCTTGAACAGGATAAACAGTATGAGGCCGCCTTCCGTCGGTATAAGCTTCTGGCCGATGCCGGCTATCCCGAGGGGGAGGAGGCGTTTGCCCGTTGCTATGAGGAGGGGATCGGTACTCCCCGCGACCCGGCCCGCGCGGCGGACGGATATCTTGACGCCGCCGAGCACGGCTCGGTGCGTGCCGCCTACCGTCTCGGCAAGATCATGGAGCTCCGTCCTCGCCTTTCAGAGGGGCGCGGCCTGCCCGTCTTTTGGCTGAGGATCGCCGAGGCCCTCGGCTCGCCTGATGCCGCCTACCGCCTCGCCGTGCGCGGTGAGCGCTACGGCCTTACCGATGCTGAACGCTTCTTCCTTCTCTATACAGCAGGGAAGGCCGGGCACATCCGTGCCACGCGCCGCCTTGTCCGTGCCTACCTCCTCGGCAAAATAACCGAGAAGGATCCGGGCGCTGCCCGTTGGTTCTACCGTACCCTGCGTCGCCGCGGCCCTCTTGAGCTTGTCTTCCGTCTCTTTCTGCGCGATCCCGAGGCGCGCGAGCCACAGGCTCCCTCCCTCCCCGACCGTGCCGCCGGGCTCTATCGCCTTGGCTCGGATGCTATCGCTCAGAATTTCTGCACGACGGGTCTCCGCCTCTTCCTCCTGTCTGCCGACGGTGGGAGCATTGAGGCCACCTGTCGCGCCGCCGCCTCGTATCACGAGGGGCTCGGTACACCGCCCGACCTTGATGCCGCGATCGCCCTCTATCTTCGCGCCGAGGAGATGGGCTCGGCCGAGGCTGCCCTCCAGCTCGGGTGCATCTATGAGAAGGAGAAGCACGATCTTCCCGAGGCTGAGCGTCACTATCTCATTGCAGCCGAAAGCGGCGTGGCCGAATACGGCTACGTGCTTGGCGACTTCTACCTCTCGCACGACAAAGCGGGCGAGGGGGTCCGCCGCGCCGTGCCGTGGCTCCGTTCTGCTGCCGGGGGCGGGTGCCTGCCCGCAGCCGACCGTCTGTCCGGCATCGAGACGCTCTTGACCGAGACCTACAACCGCGCCGTCGAGGCGCAGAATGCAGGCAATGTCCGCGAGGCCTTCTCGCTCTATGAGAATGCCGCCGCCCTCGGTCACGCCGACTCGCTCTCAAACCTTGGCTACTGCCTGCAAAAGGGCCTTGGCTGTAAGGCCGACCTGCGCGCCGCCGCCGCCGCGTACCGCGATGCAGTCGCGGCAGGGAGCGAGGCCGCAAAGCTGAACCTTGCTGTCTGCTATATGCGCGGCTACGGCATCCGCCGCGACTTCCGGAAGGCGCGCGAACTTCTCGTTTCCGCTCCCGAGCGCTACCGTGCGACGGCCGAGGAGCTGATCGCAGGGATGGACGAGGCCCGTAAGGCGAAGCGCGCCCACCGTCTCTATGCGGCGGCCGCCGCCGTCTACCACCGCGGCAACGTGGACGGAGCGCTTCGTCTGCGCCTTGCCGCCGCCAAAATGGGCTCGCCCCGCGCCTGCTACATGATAGGCTGTCACTTTGAGTTTGGTGACGGCGTCGCCCTCGATCGCGAAAAGGCCGCCCTTTGGTACGAATCGGCAGCGACCGGTGGATTTTCGGGAAGCCACTCACGCCTCAAGGGGGGGTATCTCCGCGAAAAGCGTCGCTTCTCGTAGGCAGAAATTGCGCTCTGCCCCCCTTCGGAGGACGACCGTGCTCGGCGTACGCTCTTGTACGCCCTCGCAGTCCCCCGAAGTGGCACATAGCATCAATTTCTGCACTATATTCAACAAAAAAGGAGCACACGCAAGTGTGCTCCTTTTTTGTTGTCTAACGATTAGGAATAGAAGTCGCCAAGCTTCTTCAGCTTCTCGTACTTCGCCTTCGCGGTGGCCTCGGCCTTCTGGAAGAGGGCCTCAGCACGCTCGGGATCCTGCTGAGCAAGGCGGGTGTAACGGGCCTCACCCTTGATGAACGCCTGATAGTCGCCGGTCGGCTCCTTGGAGTCGAGCGAGAAGGGATTCTTACCCTCGGCCTTCAGAGCGGGGTTGTAACGGAAGAGGTGCCAGTAGCCGGCCTCGACCGCCTTCTTCATCTCGGCCTGGCAGTTCTGCATGCCGCCCTTGATCGAGTGCATCTCGCAGGGAGCATAGCCGATGACGATGGAGGGACCCGGATACGCCTCGGCCTCGTGGAGAGCCTTCAGCGTCTGGTTCATATCAGCGCCCATGGCGATCTGCGCCACGTAGACGTAGCCGTAAGACATCGCGATCTGGGCAAGATCCTTCTTGCCGATGGCCTTACCGGCGGCAGCGAACTGCGCGACCTGGCCGATCTGCGAGGCCTTGGAGGCCTGACCGCCCGTGTTCGAGTAGACCTCGGTATCGAAGACCATGATGTTCACGTCCTCACCCGAGGCGATGACGTGGTCGAGACCGCCGAAGCCGATGTCGTAGGCCCAACCGTCACCGCCGAAGATCCAGACGCTCTTCTTGGCGAGGTACTGCTTGTTGGCAAGGATCTTGGCACGGAGCTCGCAGCCGCAGTCGCAGGCCTCAAGAGCCGCAACGAGAGCCTTGGTGGCCGCCTCGTTCTCAGCGCCATTGTCCTTCGTGGCAAGGTACGCCTCGGCCGCCGCCTTGACGTCGTCCTTCTCCGCGGTCTTGGCCAGCTCCTCGACATAAGCGATCACGCGCTCGCGGAGGGCTTTCTGACCGGTGTAGATGCCAAGGCCGTGCTCGGCGTTGTCCTCGAAGAGCGAGTTGGCCCAGGCAGGACCGCGGCCGCTCTCACGGTTGACGGTGTAGGGAGTGGAGGGAGCCGAGCCGCCCCAGATGGACGAGCAGCCCGTGGCGTTCGAGATGTACATTCTCTCGCCGAACAGCTGGGTGATGAGTCGGGCGTACGAGGTCTCGGCACAGCCGGCGCAGGAGCCCGAGAACTCGAGGAGGGGCTGCTTGAACTGGCTGCCCTTGATGGTCTTGGTGTCAAAGAGCTTCTTGTCGGAGACGTTCGCGACGCAGTAGTCGAAGTACTTCTGCTCGCCCGACTCCTGGGCCTGGGGAACCATCTTGATGGCGATCTTGTCGGTGCCGTCCTTGGCCGCCTTCTGGTTGACAGGGCAGGCCTTGACGCAGAGGGTACAGCCCATGCAGTCGAGCGGGCTGACGGTCATCGTGAACTTGTAGCCGTTGCCCGACTTGTCACCGACGACCTTCTGGATGAGCTTCATGCCGGCAGGCGCCGCCGCAAGCTCCTCGTCCGAGAGGGCGTAGGGACGGATGGTGGCGTGCGGGCAAACGAAGGCACAGCTGTTACACTGGATGCAGTTCTCGGGGATCCAGGTGGGGACCGAAACGGCAACACCGCGCTTCTCGTAAGCGGCAGCACCCTGCGGGAAGGTACCGTCAACATACTTCTCGAAGGCCGAGACAGGGAGGCTGTCACCCTTCATGGCAACGACGGGGTTCACGACGTTGTTGACAAAGTCAACGAGCTCGGGGCGGTCGCCGGTGACGGCGGCAGCGGGAGCGGTCTCGCCGGCGTTCTTCCAGGCCTCGGGAACAGTCACGAGATGCAGGGCATCCTTACCGCTGTCGATGGCCTTGTGGTTGAGGTCCACGATATCCTGGCCCTTCTTGAGGTAGGACTTCGTGGCCATATACTTCATGTACTCGATGGCCTCGTCGATCGGCAGGATCTTGGCCAGAGCAAAGAAGGCGGACTGGAGGATGGTGTTCTTGACCTTGGCGTTGCCGAGATCAATGACAAACTTGGTCGCGTTGATGGTGTAGAACTTGATGCCGTTGTTTGCGATGTAGGACTTCACCGAGGCGGGAAGG
>JAZNAD010000089.1:0-11009 GCA_045586345.1 Eubacteriales bacterium | reverse complement strand
ACGGTAGGACACAATCCCCCACCCGCTCCGCGGGAGCCCCCTTTACACAAAGGGGCCTTTTTTGTTCCCTTCTCCTCATCGCTTAACCTCTCCCCCTCCACGCTTCTTACGCGTGGTTTCCGTTATACAAAAAAGACAGAGAGCCGAAGCTCTCTGTCCTTTTCTATTATGCCTTTTTGCCGCACTCGGGGCAGAATTTGAAGGGCTCGGGGGACGGGTAGCCGCACTCGCAGGTGTACCCTGTCGGGCGGGGGGAGCCGCACTCGGGGCAGAACCTCGCGCGGCAGACGGCGCCGCACTTGCAGGTCCACTCACCGTCATCGCTCGGCATAGCGGTGCCGCATTCGGGGCAGAATTTGCCGGCGGCAAGAGCACCGCACTTCGGGCATTTTTCACTTGTGGGGTCGGCCGCGGCGGCTTTTTTTGCCTCAAGGTCACGGGCGGCATCGAGGAGGGTCTCCTGGCCGCGGACGCCCATAGCACCTGCCGCCATTCCGACACCCATAAAGCCGGTCATGGCGCCCGCCGCGTTGTTGGCGGCGTCACGCATGGCACGCATCTGGGCGTAGGCCATACCACCCGCCATCGCATCGGGGGCGGCGTGCATCACGTTGGTATCGAACTCCTCGATGCGCTTGCGGCTCTCGTCGTCGGGCGTGACCTTAGCAAGGGCGACCGAGACGATCTCGATGCCGCGGCGCTCACGCCATTCGGTATCCAGGGTATCGCTCATATACGCGGCGATCTCGCGCTGCTTGACGGGCAGCTGAGAGAATTTGATCCCCTCTGCCGAGAGACGCGCGAGGGCCGAGTCAAGCGCCGTCATAAATTCGTCGGCGGCGATCTCCTTCAGATCGTCACTCGTGTAGACATCCGCAACGTTCCCCGCAATGCTCGAGAAGAAGACGAGCGGATCGGTGATCTTGAAGGTGTACTGGCCGAAATAGCGGATGTAGAGAGCGGTCTTATAGTAGGGATCGTCGTACGGCATCGGGGTGGCGGTGCCGAACTTGTTGTCCATGATCTCCTTGGTATTGACATAATAGACGCGCTGCTGGGAGCCGGCGTCACCCCCAAAGGTGAAGCGGTAGCCGACACGCTTGAAGGAGTCAACAAGGCCGCGGAGGAAGCTCCCCGAGAGCATTGAGGGCTCGGTAGAGGCATCCCACTTGAAGTAGCCCGCCTCGGCGCAGAAATCGACGATCTTACCGTCCGAAACGATGATAGCGACCTGCCCCTCATTGACCGAGATGACAGAGCCGTTTGTGATGATATCCTCGGTGGCCTTGTTACGCGCGCCGAAGAAGCCGCGCTTTTTGGTCTTCAGCTGGCCCTTGGCGACAAGGACGTTCCCCGAAAGCGAATCACACGTAAAATATTCGCGCCACTGGTCGGCGAGCACCGTAGAGGCCCCCGCGGCAAGCGCTCTGATAAGTCCCATAGCTTTCTCCTTTTCATTCTAAAAAAGAACCCCGCCGAGCCGTGTAAAGCCAAGCTTAGCCCTGCCGCAGCAAGGGGGTGCCCTCTCCGCCGTTTCGTGCTCCCAGCGTCCGCACTTCTCCGTCAATGAGGGAGAAGGCGGGAGGTCTGCATGCCCCGCGGCGGAAGCCCGGGCTCCCGGAATATAAGTGTAGGCCCAATTGAAGCTTTATCACGCACTAAGCAGGAGAACTTTCCTGTTTGAATTACCGGTTATTCCTCGGTGGCTTCCTCTCCGGCATCGTAATCAATCTCGGAGAAGATCTCGTTATCAAAGTGGGCGGCTACGCGCTCCCACTCGTCATCATCCTCGATGTTCGAGAGGATGCGCTCCTCGCCCTCAAGGTCCACGCGGAGGATGGCGTATTCCTCGACCTCCTCGTCGGCAGGAACGATGGCGACGTACTGCTTTTCCTCGAAGTCAGCGACGGCGACGATCTCGTACTGCGCTTCCTCGCCCGTTTCTTCATCGGTCAGGGTGTAAACATCACCTGCAAGGATCTCTTCCATTGGTTTCACCTCATTGCGCCTTGGCGCACTTTCTTCAAAGTTCTATATTTATTATAGCAAAGGGGAGGGGCGGTGTCAAGTGGCATTTGGTGGAGAGGCCCTCTCCGTCGCCTGCGGCGCCACCTCCCCCAGAGGGGGAGGCATACAAAGAGCTCGGCAACGGGGAGAAATAAGTTTTTTGGAGCAGAAATTGCCGTTCTCCGACCAAAAGGCGTACAGGACCGTACGCCCGAGGGAGGAAACGGCGATAGAAAAAGGAGCACGGGGGTGCTCCTTTTTTCGGTTATGCCCTAAGAAGTTATTTCTGGACGACTTTGTCCTTGATATTTTCGTAAATCGCCTCACACACCTTCTCGTAGAGAAGCTGATCGAGGATCACCTCTTTGGTGTAGCCGGCTGCCTCAAGATCCTCCTCGGTGAGGGCGTTGGCGCTATCGGTGGCGGTGCCGTTCTGGGCGTTGTAGTAGTCGAGCATATCCTGGATGCGCTGCTTGCGCCCCTTGGTGCGCTCACGGTACGTGAGGTTCAGGCCTTCCTCATCGGCAATATAGTGAATAAGCATCTGCTGCTTGAGGTATTCCTCGGCGAGACGCTTGACGCCGGCGTCGATATCCTCGGTGCCGTTCGGGAAATACGTCTCCCCATAGGTCTCTACCATATATTCCTCAATGTCGGCGAGAGCATCGGTGCCGTAGTTGTAGACGTACTCCTCAAAGCCCGCCTCAGCCTGGTTCCAGAAGAGCTCGATCGCATCCTCAAGAAGGATACCGGGATACTCATCGACGGTGATCTTATCCATGATGGCCTCCCAATACGCCGTGATGACGCTCTGCTCGACCTCGATCTCGCGGTTCTCCTTCAGGTAATTCTCAACAAAGGGGCGGAAGGCGGCCACGGTGGCAGTCTTCTTCTGGGTCTCGGTATTGACAGCGGTGCCCTCGGGAACGAAGGCGGCGACATCCTCATACGCAAGGCCGAGCTTACCGTTGACGAAGTCGTAGTTGATCTCGGGAAGGGTAGGACGGGAGAGACCGACGGCATAGACGTACCACTTGGCCTCCTTGCCGGCGAGCTTCTCGTTTTGGGGATACTTCTCGGGGAAGGCCACCGTGATCTCGTAGGCGGTCTCCTCCTTCACGATGTGGGTGATCTTCACGTTCGAGAGCGTGACGGTCTCGGGGACGAGGTCGCCCGTCAGATCAAAGCTCTCGGTATAGGGGCCCGAAAGGACGGTGCCGATCGTGTTCTCTTCATTGCGGAGGGCATCGCGGAGGGCCTGCGAGTAGGTCTGGGTCTCGATGTACAAGCCGTCCCCGTTCTTCTCGAGGCTGATGCGGTCGGTGTACTTGCCGGTCTTTTCCTTACCGTTCTCTTGGAATTTATAATCGTAGGAGATGTAGAGGACATACTTATCCTGATAGCCCACGTTCTTGTTCTCATCGGTCCAGAGGACAAGGCGCGAGTCGGTCAGCTCCTTGCCGATGAGGGCATCCTCAAAGCCGGGGATAAAGGAGTCCGAGCCGATGACGAGAGAGGTGGCGGAGGAGGTCATGTTGCTGCCGCCGCGGAAATCCACCCACTCACCGTCGACCTCGACCTGGCCGCGATAGTAGATCTTGACGGTATCGTTCTTCTCAATCTTGCCGTCGGTCTTATCGGTCTTGGTGGCATATTGGACACGCAGGTCGTTGATATACTTATCGACCGCGGCCGTGTCGATCTCGTCGATCTTGTCAATGGTCACGCCAAGGCCGAAATAATCGTCACGCGAAACGGTCATATACTTCGAGAAGTTGGTGCCCTTGAAGTCAAATTCGATGACGCCGTCGATCTCATCGTCGCCACACGAGGTCATCGCGAAGCAAGGGACAAGCATCGTAACGGCAAGGACGATCGCAAGCAGCGATCTTTTAAAGCTGTGCATACGTGTTCTCCTTAAATTTAATTTACTCCGCCGGCTTGCGGTAGCTGTCGGCGGCGGCGGTCGCCAGAGCGTCACACCTCTCGTTTTCGGCGTGGCCGTCATGACCGCGCACCCAGCAAAAGGTGACCTTGTGGGTATCGAGCAGCTTAAGAAGTCGCTCCCAGAGGTCGGGGTTCTTGGCCTTGCCGCCCTTCCAGGCTGAGCGCTGCCATTGGCGCGCCCAGCCCTCATTGACGGCATCGACAAGGTAGCGGGAATCGGAATACAGGGTGACCTCACACGGCTCACGAAGGGCACTGAGCCCCTCAATGGCTGCCGTCAGCTCCATCCGGTTGTTGGTGGTCTCGGCTTCGCCGCCCGTGAGCTCGCGCCGGGCCTTTCCGTAGACTAAGATCACACCGTAGCCGCCCGGGCCGGGATTCCCCCGGCAGGCGCCGTCGGTATAAACCGTGACCTTCTTCATCAGTCTTCGGTCGCGGCGTCCGAGGTGATCCAGGTGACGTGAGCGTCGGCAAAGGCGGCGGGCTCAGCAACGAGTGCCGCGAGGACCTCGTTAAGAGTCACGTACTCACGGAGGTAGGAGGCTGTCAGCGAACCGAGCGCCGAATCGGCGTACATGGAGGCGTAATAATGGGCAGTGGACTTTGCCTCGGAATCGGAGGACGAGGAGCCCTTAAAGGCGTTGTAATACATATCGTAGTACAGCGAATACTCCTCGTCATAGATCTCCTGCTTGGCGGCCTTGCGCTCCTTCCGGGTGGCCTCGACGTCAAGCTTCTCGGCAAGGGAGAATAGGACGAGCTTGCGGGCGATCAGCTCCTTGCCCTCGGCCTCAATGAGAGCGTAGACCTCGCTCTCCTTCTTATCGGCATCCCAGCCCTGGATATCGGTGGCCGACTTACCGAAGACCGAACGGAGGATGTAGTCCTCAAGCGTCGCGTAGGTCTTCTTGTTGGTGGCGCTGGTCTCGTAGTCGTACTCGTAGTTATTGAGCTCGACCTTGCAGTAGTTCTTCAGCTCGCGGGCGGGGTAATCCTTCATGGCATCGGTCTTAGCGTAGGACTTGGCGATCTCGTCCCAGAGGGCCTGGCGCACGATGGCGTCGATCGACGCGGGGGCGCCGTTCTCACCCGTCTTCTTGATGCTTGTGACGTACTCGGCGATCAGGTCCTCCTCAACGTGCTTCTTATAGGCGGTGACATAGCGCTCATCGGCCTTGTCGGCATCGCCCTCGGCGAGCGACGCGTCAAGCGTGTACTCATCCTTCTCGGCGAGCTTCTTGACGGTCGGCTCGTTCAGAGGAACGATGCGCTCAAGGATAACGCGGAAGGAGACATAGCTATCCTTGGCCAACTCCTTCGAGGCGCCCTCGGCATCCTTGTAGGAGACCTTCTCGTCAAGCTTGACGATCATTTCCTTGACCTCGGCCTTGACGGCGGAGGTAACCTTCAGCTCAAACTTGATCTGGCGCTCGACCGAATCGATGGTCTCGGCGATCGTAAAGGTGACGGTCTCGCCGACCTTTTTGCCCGAGGCATCGAGGGCAGCACGGAAGGCGTCATCGGCCGCGGCGGTCTTACCGAGAGTCGAGGCGCTCTTGTACTCCGAGACGAAGCCTTCGTCATCGGGCGCGGTGCCCTCCGAATCGCCTTCCTCCGCGGGGGCGGGAGTGGCGGCAGGTGCGTAGTAGTAATAAAGGTCGGTGAACTTGGCGTACTCGACATCGCTCGTGCCGTTGTTGTAGGTGGCCTTGCCGGTCAGGACGAGGTTATAGCCCTCGGTGTAGGGGTCGTCCTCGTCGGTGATGCGAGTGAAGTCGGTCGAGAAGTTCGCGTTGTTCATGATGATCTTCTCAAAAACGCTCGAATAGCTGCCGGTGCCGAGGCGCACGACGGTGGCGCCGTCCTTGGCGGCGAGCTTGAGGTTGGTGAGAGGCGAGATGACCTCGGGGGTCGTATCGTTCTCATTCTCCAACGCGCCGACCTCATAGTACATCCAGACGAGGTCGTTGAAGACTTTCTCGTCGTTCTGCTTGGCGTTTTGGATCTTATCGACCTTGATGCTGTTGAGCACCGACACATCGAGGGCCTTGATCTTTTCCTCGATCTTGGCGGCGACCGACGACGTATTCACATTGGTCTTGATCTCGAGATCGAGAGCCTTTAAGGCCTCAAGGTCGAGGACCGATGCGTCGAAATAGGGCGAAAGGTCCTTTTTGTCGTAACGGAAGCTATGGTCGACGGACGACCAGACGATCCCGAAAACGATGGCCGAGAGAAGGAGAAGGGCGATACCGCCGATCAGCCATTTCTTCGACTTTTTCTGCTTTTTGCTTTGAATGCTCATGTTCGTTTCCTCTTGTGTTTTATATTAATTTTAAATCAACTCAGTATTGGGTATCGGGATCGGGGGTCTTACCGTCGAGGATCAGAAGGATATCGGTGCAGGTCTTCTCGACATCGGAATCCGAAACGTAGAAGTAGGCACCCTCGGGGCCGTCCTCACGTGCGACCGAGACGAGCACGCGCCGCGCATCGCACTGATAGAAGCGGTAGACATGCGTGACGCCGTCCGAGAGCGTGACACTCATGGTCAGCACCTTCCGCCCTGCGGCGAGGGCCGCTTCAACATCCCCGGGGTAGGCGCCCACATAATCGGTCGAGAGGAGGTGCATATAGAAGGTCTTGTAGTCGTTGATGGCGATCGACCGTCCGCTTTCCTTATGGATGACCGAGTTGACCGCCTTCTTGCCGTTCGAGCCGACCGAATGGCCGACGAGGAAGGTGTAGGTGACGTCGTGATCGGTGTAATCGAAGTCGAAGGAGAGCTCGGTGGTGTTATTGACATCCACCTCGAACATCATATCGTTCAGCCACCAGGCGTCACCGTATTCAAGGAAGGAAAGGGTTTCGGCGGGTACCTTGACGACCACGTTGTGCATCAGGCTACCGACGTAGTAGAAGGCGTTCTTCTCTCGGTCCACCTGACGGGCGCTGATATAGAGATAATTCGCGCGGTAGGAGTCGACCACGACATTCTCGGTGCTGCTTCCGTCCGCGAGCTTCTCGGGAGTCTCGTAATAGAGGATATAATGGTCAAGGCCGTATTTTTCGATCGCGCCGGTAAGGCCAACGGCCACCGTCTCGCTCCCCTCGAGCATACCGACCGTTTCAAGCACCGTCATATGGTGCGTGGTGTTCGGCAGGTACCCGGTCATCGCGGTGGGGGCTACGATCCTGTAGGAGGTGCCGGCGTGGAAGATATCCTGATCCTCGACATTGATATGGTCAAGGACGAGGAAGAGCGAATTGACCGAGGTGATGGCCTCGACCGTGAAGGTCACGGTCTTATTGCGGTAGTCGGCAAAGTCGTCCGACAGCTCCTTATCGGGGAAGGCGACGGTGAAGGCGAAGCTCTTGTCGGTGACCATCCTCCCCGTGAAGGCCTCCTTGATCGCGGGGAGCGCAGTGCGAAGATCGACTGAGAGGTCGTGCGAGGCCGGAGTCCCGCCCTCGACTGTGGCGGTCGCTTTGAAGTTCACGGTGTCCTCGGCCGTGATCGGGCGGGACGGGTCGTGGGGGCGCCAGAGGGTAAAGCTCTTGGTGAAGGAATAGCCCTGCTGGACGAAGAAGTAGGCGATCGAGGGGGATGCAAACCTCGCAAGCGGCACGAGCGCTGTTTCCTTGACCGCGGAGGAGAGGCTGAGGTAGACAGTGGGGCGCCCCTCGACGCGGACGTAATGCCCGGCCTCGGTGACCGCCTCGTCACCGACATAGACGCGGATGGTCTCGCCGCCGAAGGTCACGATCTCAAACCACGCAGGATCGTCCTCGGGGGCAAGGCCGTAGTCGTGATAGTCGATGGTCTCCTCGACCGCCTCGGCCTCGGTGGTGATGTTCTTGAGATAGTAGAAGGTGCCGGTTGCCACGACGAGCGAGGAAAAGCTCTCCTCGTCATAGGCAACATCAAAGTAAGAGAGGTATTTGTCGCCCTCCTTCTGATAGATCACGAAGGGCGAGGTCGGAGTCGCCTCCTTGCCCTCCTCGGTGGCGGTGCGCTCAAACTTGTATTCGCCCGAGGAGTTATGGATGCGGATCGCACGGATGTCCGAACGGTCGAGCGTGGGATAAAGCAGAGGATAGTTGTACTGGACGCCCTCGCCGGGGCCCGTGGTGACGGGAGGCTCGGGATCGTCGGGCGTCATGACGATGGGACGGATGACGGAGAGCCACAGGACAAGCAGCAGAGCGGCGGCGCCGAAGAGGATGAGAAGGAGGAGCTGATTTTTTTTCATAGCGGCCTCCTTCAGCGGTAGCGACGGCGGACGAGCACGAAGAGGCCCGCGCCGAGCGCAGCGAGCGACGGAAGAAGGAGGAGCACCGTCCAGACGGCGATATCGCCGCGTGACAGGCCGAGGTAGGTGTAGACGATCTTACCGTTCTTGTACACGTCCTTCTTGGTCGGGGAGATGGTGATATCGACGAAGCGCTTGCCGCCGTACTTCTCGGAGTTCATATTCAGCCCGCCGAGCGAATCGCTGGCATAGGCGTCGGTACGCGAGATGGTGCGGACCGTCGAGAACAGGACGTCGTAGTTGGCGTAGGTCGGGTTGTCGATGTACTCGGTGGCAGTCAAGGCCGTGGTGGCGGCGCAGAAGACATAGGAGTAGATATCGCCATCCTCGCGCAGGCGCGTGCGAACCGTCATCTGGGCGAGGGAATAGCTGCCCGCCTCGTCGGTAAGGGCGCCCGCAGCGTCATAGGCCTTGGTCGTCTCGGAGGAGAGGAGGACGGGGGAGGTCATGGCCGAGGTGAGGACGCTGAAAAGACGCGTCCCGCTCTCCCAGGAGGAGGTCAGGTAGCCGCTTGAGGCGACGACAGTCCGGGGCGCCGAGGTGAGGTCGGCGACATCCCCGAAGAGCGAGCCGGCCATCGGGTACTCCGACTTGTCGGGATAGACAGCGATGAGGCGGTCGCGGGCCGCTTCAAGGGCCGCGTCATCCCCCGCGCCCGTGCGGTCGGACTTTAAGGTCACATTGTTCTCGTAGACGATGCCCCATTCGGCGAGGTATTCCTCAAGCGCCGGGAGGGTGACCGAGGGATCCTTGAAGACCATCAGAGCCCCCTGCCCGTCGAGGTAGCGGTCGATCTTCTCAAGCGGCGGGGTCGCCTCGAGCGAGAGACGGTCGCCGGGGGCATCGGCGTAATCGGCCGTCGGCCCGTTCATGATAAGGAGCACGCAATCCGCGGGGATCGGATCCTTTGTGGTAAGATCAAGCGTTCTGACCTCAAGGCCGCTGTCGATCAGCAGCTGATAGAAGGCGCGGTTCTTTCCGTTCCCGGGGGCCGTGGGGTTCAGGGGATCGTAGATCGCCTCGCCGTGGCCCTCCGTGAAATAGGCGACGGGGCGCTCGACGGCGGTGATCGAAAGCATAACGGAGGCGAGCTTATGCTCGCCGTTGAAGGCGAAGTATTCGTTTGTTGTGGTATCGGTGCTGAAGAAGGCCTTGGCAGCAAGCACGCGGTAGCGCTTATCGCAGCTGACGATCACGTCGTTCCAGTGGATGACCGTCGAGGAGGTGGTGCGGTAGGGCTGCACCGCCGTCGGATCGCGGAGGACGTCACAGGTGACGACCTTCACGTTGTCCATCCTGCGCGCAAGATCGCGCGCTAAGATGTAGATATAGCGCGTATCGTAGTTATTGAGAAGGATATCGGGGTCGGCACAGAAGGTGATGGTGATCTCATCCTTGATGTGCGAGACCTCGGCGAGGAACTCGTCGGTCATCGTATAGAGGCCTTCCTCGGTCATGTCAATATAGGAATTCAGGGAATCCTTGACGGTGGAGGCGCCGATGCCAAGGAGGATGGCCGCAAGCAGGACAAGGACCGAGACGGCGGTCATCACCGCCCCACGGCCGCGCTTTCCCATATGCGGTAAGAGGTGTTTCATAGGATCTCCTTAGCGAGTTTTTCTGCGGATGGTAATAAAGGTGCCGATGCCGACGGCAACAAGGGGAATCGCTACCGAGAGGAGGACAGCGTAAAGACGGGCGGTGCCCATCGTCAGCCCCTCGAGGCGGTCATTGCCGACGGGGAGAATGGTGCAGCCGACCGGCATCGGGCGGCCGACCGCCCTCTCGAGCGAGGCGAGGAGGGTGGCGCGGTTCTGATACGTCGCGGAATTCAGAGCGTCGTTGGCGAGGAGGTAGACGCTCGAGGTGAGGAAGACGGTGGAGGTGACGCCGCCCTCGCTCTTCTCTGCGACGGCAAAGACGGGATAGCTGCCCGTATTGCTGACGAGGGCGCCGTTCTTGTAGGTCTCGGAGACCTCGGAGGAGACGAGGATCGGTGAGGCCGCCCACGCCCCCTCGGTGCGGCACTCGATCGACGAGGCCGAGCTGACGACGGCGCGCTTCGCGGAAAAGGCGCCGACACGCTCACGAATCGCGTTGGCGAAGGGAGAGGCGGCAAGGTCGGTCTCAAGGGTATAGCCGTCAGTCGAGATCGCGTTGGCGGGATCGCGGATGACATCCTTCGAGGCGACGAGGCCGCGCGCCGAAAGAAATTCGGTAAGGCCTGTAAGCTCACTCTTGGCGTACGGATCGAGCGAGACGAAGAGGGTGCCGCCGCCTTCGGAAAAGGCAGAGAGACGGTCGAGCTCGGCCACGATGCCGCTGCCGGCGGCGCTGCGGTCGAGATCCCAGCGGGGATTGGCAATGACGACGAGGTCGACGCTCTCGGGGATCGGCTCGGCAAGATCGAGGAGCAGCATATCGTAGCCGGCGGCCACGAGCGTGACCGAGAAGGCTAGCATGCTGTCAAAGTTCTCGCCGTGGGTGTTCGTAAAGCCCGCCACGGGGTGGGTATCCGACAAGAGCCAGGAAAGGCCGGCGATGGCGATCTCCTCACCGTTGTAGCCGGTGATGACACGCTCGTCATCAAGGACGAAGAAGGACTCGAGGCTTTCAACACGGAAGTTGTCCTTCCCTTCACCGACAAGGATCACGCTCTGTTCGGTGATAGCGTAGCTGATCTCCTCGCCCGTCACGGTCGTGCGCTTGGCATAGTCACGCACGGCGGCGGGGTGGAGGAAG
>JAZNAD010000088.1:0-5642 GCA_045586345.1 Eubacteriales bacterium | reverse complement strand
AGTTTTTAGATTTGCGAATTTTTTAGAAAAAGTTTTAGAAGGAATAATTTTCTGCTTCGTCGGAAAGGCGAAAACATCAAGCGTAGCAAGGAATTTTGGACATTTGCAGAAACTCGCGACTGCAAATTTTCAAGACAGCCTCGTTATGACCGCTTCGATATGCCTCCGTAGGCTATTAAATTGTCCCAAATAGTCACCGAACCAATTCAAAATGGGTTCGAAAACCTTCGGAAAGTGCGAGAAACCTGCGAGAAATTTGCGAGAAAACTGCGAGAAACGCTTCTCGCAACGTGCAGATGGACCCCCGAAAAACCTAATAAAATCAAGGGTTTTCACGATTTTGCAGTGACAGTAACGAGAGTTTTTCAAGACTGATCTCTTAGGCCACTTGAGTACACCTCCG
This sequence comes from Eubacteriales bacterium, assembly GCA_045586345.1. Lineage (GTDB taxonomy): Bacteria > Bacillota > Clostridia > Oscillospirales > CAG-272 > UBA1740. The sequence continues at coordinate 5,239 of JAZNAD010000088.1, read as the reverse complement.
TGCGAGCTTTTCCGTCTTCCGAAAAATCCTTGACAATTATAGCATAAAATAGGAAAAAAGTCAATACAATAGTGTTGTCGGGGCGAGCGGTTCCAAAAAGTTCCGAAAAGGGGTTGACAAACCCGGAAAACAATGCTATAATAATCAAGCATCAAAGGTCGGAACCGCATGCCGGAATGGCGGAATTGGCAGACGCCCGGGACTTAAAATCCCGTGAGAGCAATCTCGTACCGGTTCGATCCCGGCTTCCGGCACCATATCGCGGGGTGGAGCAGCTTGGTAGCTCGTCGGGCTCATAACCCGGAGGTCGTGAGGTTCAAATCCCACCCCCGCAACCAAAATGAAAAAGCAGTCCCTTGTGGACTGCTTTTTCATTTTGCCTGTGGAGTGAGGCTTGTGCTTGTGTCCTCCGGGTTATCCCGACGAGCGTAGCTCGTTGGGTGAACGAGGTCAAAAGGCTCCGGGGGAGCGTTTTGGCCGAAGTGAAGTCCTCGGCACAAGGAGATGAAGGAGAGGGCTATGCCCCGACACGCATCGACTATGTGGCAGGACGGGCGCAGGCAAGTTGGTGTACACAAAACAAAAGTCTTGCAATCATTTTTGCCGTATGATATAATCATTTGTGTGATTACTGATTTAAAATTACTGTGTAATGCTGTTCCGAAAATTGGAATCAGGACTCCCGCAAGCATACTGTATCAAGTGAGGGCTAGGCTGTGAAGAAGGACGATTATTTATCAAAAGAATACACGAATTGCTTAAGAGGAATTTTTGCCATTGTAGTTGTAATCCATCACTTGTATCAATATAGCGGCTTATTTAAAGGAACTATCCTTGCCACCATTTTGCAATTAAGCGGTTCTTGGGCTGTTGCCGCTTTCTTCTTCTTTTCGGGATATGGGCTGATGCTCTCCGCCCGAAAAAAAGATTATGCGAAGAACTTTTTGAGAAATAGATTTTTGCCGCTATATTGCTTTTATACTTTCTTAATAATACTGTATGGCGCTTGGACATTGCTGGTAGAAAAAAATTTTTCCCTCCCGATGCTTTTGAAATCCTTCCTCTTTTTGGAAACAATCGTCACAAACGGCTGGTATTTGCAAGTCACTTTTATTTTGTATTTGTTGTATGCGCTTGTTTTCAATCTTGTTAAATCCCCCCAAAAGCAATTGCTCTTTTACTCGATTATCGTTTTCCTCTATTGCGTTGTGTGTTATTGGGTGGGATTGGACGCAGGTCGTTACTTAACGGTCCCTTGCCTGCTTTTGGGAATGGTTTATTGTTATGCAAAGAATAGCATCGATGCGCTATTGAAGAAGCATAAATGGATACTGTTGATTTTGAGCGGAGTATTATTTACCGCCTTTACTCTCTTGACCAAGGTAAACGTAAATTTTGGCATTATAAGCTCACTCTTCTTCGTGTGTACAACGATTTTCTGCTCATACATTTTGAGTAATACACCGATAATTAATAATTCGTTTTTTGCTCTGTGCGGAAAATATTCGTTGGAGATATATGTATCACACGGCTTGTTTTTAAGGCTCATGAGGCTAAATATCATAAACAACGTATATTTGTATATCGGTATAGTCGTGCTTGGAACTGCGGTGATGTCTTTGGTCATGAAGTTCGTGCATTCCCATATTGTTGCCTTAGTTTCAAAAACTAAAACATCCACGGTTCAGTAAGAGCGGACCACCTCTGTAATAGACGCCCCAACGCGCAATGACCATATCCGCGGGGAGGGCAACGGGATCCCCTCTGTGACAAAAAACGGCAGGCTTTGGCCTCGGGTGCTAAAGGACAGTTAAAGAGTCGATATGGATTTATTTCCATATCGGCTCTTTCTGTTTCCACTACCGCCCCGGTGGTGAGCAAGTGCGCTCTTCTTGATGGCTTTGAGTAATATGCTGTCTTCGACAGCGTTATATTTTTGCTGCCGCAAAAGTGATATTGCAGAGGCTTCGCATTGCAGTGATATTCTATTCGCCTCCTAAACTCGCGTAGCGAATACCACTCGGCGTAAGCCGAATATCACTGCGAAACAATATCACTCGCCAAAGGCGAATAGAGTTGGCGTTGTGTCCTCAGGAACACAACGCCTTGGCCTGTCGTTTTTTGTCTTGGTCGCAGATTTGGTATATCGAAAATATCTTTTCATTTTCTATGGAAAAACGGTGGAGGTTGTGCTATACTTGAAGTATCGAAAATCTGAACGGAGGCAGTTGTCATGAATGGCCCCACGCTATACAAATACGAAATGCATATGCACACCTCTCCCTGCAGTGGCGGAGGCTCGGACTACGGGGAGCATATCGACGCCCTGATCGCGAAGGGATACAGCGGCGCTGTCGTTACCAACCACTTCTACCGTGGGGACAACAGGATCGACCGCAGTCTGCCCTGGGAGCAGTTTGTGGATCCCTATCGGCAGGATTACGAAAAAGGACTTGCGTACGCCAAGGAGCGGGACTTTGATCTCCTTTTCGGTCTTGAGGAGCACTTAGGATACGGCCAGGAGATCCTGCTGTACGGAATCACCCCCGACGGTATCGCGGCGCATCCCGAGCTGAGGGGGGAGGGCGCCGAGGTCTATGCCGAGGTCGTTCATGCCCTTGGGGGCCTTGTGTATCAAGCCCATCCCTACCGGGAAATGGACTACATCAAAAAGCCCTTCCCTCTCGATCGTCTGGATCTTCTCGACGGTATCGAGGTCTACAATGCGGCGAACAAGCCGGAATGGAATGAACGGGCGCAGCGGCTGGCCGAGGAGCGCGGCCTTGCCTGCGTCGGAGGGTCGGATGCGCACCGCCCGCAATCGGCGGGCCGCGCGGGCATTGCCGCCAAGGAGCGCCTCCGCAGCAACGAGGATCTTGTAAGGGTATTGAAAAGCGGCGAGTATACGGTCATACGGAACGAGACCGAGGGGTAAGCGCGAGGGTGAACCCCGGCGCTGTGATCGGCCCACACCATACTACTATCGAGGGAGGACTGCTACGGCAGGCCTCCTCTATGCTGATACGACGAGGGGACATACTATGACAAAGAAGAAAAACTACAAAAAGACTCTGATCGCTTGCTATCTCGGCTTTATCACGCAGGCGATCTCCGCGAACTTTACGCCGCTCCTTTTCCTGACCTTCAAGGCCACCTACGGCATCTCGCTTGAGCTGATCGCGGTCATTCCGCTCGTCTTTTACTTAACGCAGCTGCTTATTGACCTTGTGGCGGTGAAATTCGCTGACATCATCGGCTATCGCACCTGTGTGATCGCCTCGCAGGTGGTGTCGGCGCTCGGGCTCATCCTGATGGCCTTTTTGCCCGGGTGGCTGCCGAGCCCCTTTGTCGGCATTCTCATTTCGGTCATCCTGTATGCCATCGGGAGCGGACTCATTGAGGTTTTGCTGAGCCCGATCGTTGAGGCGTGCCCCTTTGAGAACAAGGCGGGGGTGATGAGCCTTTTGCACTCCTTTTACTGCTGGGGAGCGGTGGGCGTGATCCTTGGCTCGACCCTCTTTTTTGCCATCTTCGGTACCGAGTATTGGTGGGTGCTCTCGCTCCTTTGGGCGGCGGTGCCGCTGATCAACACCGTGAACTTCTTCACCTGCCCCATCGAGCGCCTGGTGGAGGAGGGCGAGGGGCTGCGGATCGGACAGCTGCTCCGGCTCCCCCTCTTTGTGCTGATGATCCTTCTGATGATCTGCGTTGGCGCCTCCGAGGCCACGATGACGCAATGGGCCTCGGCCTTTACCGAGGCGGCGCTCGGCGTTTCCAAGACGCTCGGCGATCTCATCGGGCCGTGTCTGTTTGCCGCCTTTATGGGGGTCGCGCGCGTGTTCTACGGTAAGAAGAGCGAGACGATCGACCTTAGTCGCGTGATGCTGGGGTGCGGTGTGCTGTGCGTCGGATGCTATCTCCTGGCGGCCCTCTCGCCGCTGGCGGGCCTTGGGCTTGTCGGCTGTGCGCTGTGCGGTCTGGCGGTCGGCATTATGTGGCCGGGAACGATCAGCCTTGCGGCACAGAGGTGCCCGAGGGGCGGAACGGCGATGTTCGCGTTTTTGGCTCTTGCGGGCGACCTCGGGGCGGCGATCGGCCCTGCTATGGTCGGTGGGATCGCGGAGGCTGTGGGGGGCGACCTGAAGGTCGGGCTCCTGTTTGCCGCTATCTTCCCTGCCTTCCTGATCTTCGGCCTTGTTCTTCTTATCAAGAGATTCGGCAAGGCCTCGTAACGAAATGGCGGCCGCCGGCACCGACGGCCGCCATTCTTTTGTGGGAAGAGGGGCGAAGGGCATTGACTTTCGGCGGTCGGAGCCTTATAATAGAATAAAATACGATCCAAAAGGAGATACATCATGGCAAAAATTCTGATCTGCCCCGGCAAATACGTGCAGGGGGCGGGCGAGATGGCGAAGATCGCCGACTACGCCAAGGCCTACGGCAAAAAGGCCCTTGTGGTCATCACGGCCTCGGGCTACAAGCGGATCGGGGCGACCCTTGAGGCGAGCTTCGGTGCGGGCGAGGTCGGTGCTGTTTACGACTATTTCAACGGCGAGTGCTCGTGGAACGAGATCCACCGCCTGGTCGGGGTCATGAAGGCCAACGGATGCGATCTTGTGATCGGCATTGGCGGCGGTAAGATCCTTGATACCTCGAAGGCTGTGGCGAACGCCTGCAAAACGCCTGTCATTATCTGCCCCACCATCGCCTCTACCGATGCGCCCTGCTCGGCTCTTTCGGTCGTTTATACCGACGAGGGCGTATTCCAAGAGTATCACTGGCTCCCCGCTAACCCCAATATGGTTCTTATGGACACCGGCATTATTGCCAAGTCTCCCGCTCGCCTGACCGTTGCGGGTATTGGCGACGCCCTCGCTACCTACTACGAGGCGAGAGCCACCAAGGCGAAGGATGCGGGCACCTGTGCCGGCGGCAAGGCGACCTGTGCTGCCATGGCTCTTGCCGAGCTCTGCCTTGACACTCTGCTCGAGGAGGGCGTAAAGGCAAAGCTGGCGCTCGAGGCCGGCGCCTGCACCGAGGCGGTCGAGAAGGTGATCGAGGCCAATACCCTCCTGTCGGGCATCGGCTTTGAGTCGGGCGGTCTTGCCGCGGCGCACGCCATCCACAACGGTCTGACCGTGCTCCCCGAGTGCCACCATATGTACCACGGCGAAAAGGTCGCCTTCGGCGTTCTGACCCAGCTGATGCTCGAGAATGTCCCCACCGAGGAGCTTGACGA
>JAZNAD010000087.1:0-29051 GCA_045586345.1 Eubacteriales bacterium | reverse complement strand
CTTATTTCAAATGAGCAGCGTATCGACGCTAAGCGGCTGGAGGTCAATTTCCTGGCCGATGCCGATAACATCCTCGTCCGTGGCGATAAGGACGCCATCCATCAGGTGCTCTATAATCTCTGCGATAACGCCATCAAGTTTTCGCGCGAGGGGGGCGTCTTCACCATCACCATCACCGCTATGGGGAAGCGCAAGATCGCGCTAACCGTTTATAACGAGGGCGAGGGCATTCCCACCGCCGATGTTCCCTTCATCTTCGACCGCTTTTACAAAAGCGATAAGAGTCGCAGCCGCGATAAGACCGGGGCAGGCCTTGGCCTTTATATCGCAAAGACGATCATGGAGGCTCATAAGGAAAGCCTGACTCTCGAAAGCCGCGAGGGCGAATTCTGCGCCTTCACCTTCACGCTTCCGCTAGTGGGGGAATGATATGGAAGACAGAGTTATCCTGCACTGCGACTGCAATAACTTTTTTGCTTCGGTGGAATGCCTTCGCGATCCTTCGCTCCGGCACGTGCCGATGGCCGTCTGCGGCAGTGTCGAGGATCGCCGCGGTATCGTTCTTGCTAAGAATGAGCCGGCGAAGAGGTTCGGCATCAAGACGGCAGAGACCGTGCATAGCGCCCGCCGCAAGTGCCCGGGGCTTGTGATCGTCTCGCCCCACCACGGCGAGTATGCGCGTATTTCCCACGCTGTTAACGAGATCTACGCCCGCTTTACCGATATCTACGAGCCTTTCAGCATCGACGAATCTTGGCTGGATGTCACCGGCAGCCGCGCCCTGTTTGGGAGCGGTATGGAGATCGCCGAGAGGATCCGCACTACCGTCAAGACTGAGATCGGCACCACGATCTCGATTGGTGTCTCCTTCAATAAGACCTACGCGAAGCTTGGCAGTGATTACAGGAAGCCGGATGCCATTACCTATATCGGCAGAGAGAATTATAAGGATATTCTGTATCCTCTTCCCGTCGAGGATATGCTTTTTGTCGGTGAACGGACAGCCGCCCTTCTTCGCGCCTCGGGCATCCGCACGATCGGCGATCTTGCCGAGGCATCCCCTGCCTTTCTTACCTCGAGCCTTGGGAAGGTCGGTGAGCAGCTGCGTGCGGCCGCACGCGGCGAGGACGAAAGCCCGGTGATCCCGCCGAGCGCCGCGCCCGAGGTCAAAAGTGTCGGCAATGGGATGACCTTCCGCCATGACATCACGACGAAGGAGGAGATCCGCCTGGGACTCGGTGTTCTTTCCGAGGAGATCGGCGAGCGCCTGCGCCGCCGCCGGCTCCGCGCTACTACCGTCTCGGTCACGATCAAGGATCCCTCGCTCCGTAGCATCAGCCGACAACGTGCCGTCGATCCCCCCACTGACCTCGGGCGCGAGATCGCCGAGGTCGCCCTCTCCCTGGTGGATGCTGAGTGGGGGCAGGGCAAGCCTATCCGGATGCTGACCGTCACTGCTATGAATCTGGTCATCGGGGACGAAGGCGATCAGCTTGGATTTTTCGATGAGGAACGCGACAGAAAACGCAAGAAGACCGGACGCCTTGAGGCGACTGTCGATGATCTTCGTCACCGCTTTGGCGGCGGAGCAGTCATTCGCGGTGCGATTCTCGGTAACGACCTTGGGATCGGCGGTGGCGATGCCGCACACGCAGCGACCGAGAGCGATGATACCTAAAACACAAAACGCTTAAAAAAGATCAGTGGGGATATAAACAAAACTTTACTGACTAAGATGTTGTCTAAAAAACACCCCCTTGAAGCTGCCTGCATTTCCTCGCGCCGTGCTTGCGAGTATAGGGGGAATGCGGTTTTCACCTTTGCCCTTCGTGGCGGTGACGCTGTTGCTCGCTTTCCTTCCAATACTGAGAGCTTTTATGACGAATATCAGGGGCTTTTCACGCCAAAAGCCGAATAGTGCGATGAAAGCTTGCGGCCCCCCCTTGACAACGCGCTTGTTTCCTGTTATACTTATACCGTCATTCATCCAGTGAGGGAGTAGCAAGCGCGTGTCGCAGCAAGTCAACATACTGGCGCAAGCCTGGCTTGCTTTAATTTGCAAGACTCATATGCGAAGGGGCTTCTTTTCGCGTGTGGGTCTTTGTTTTTAAAGTAAAAGGATGGGAAAATACTATGCCGCTCGATTTTATGTTTTTTCTGAATAGTATCCTCTTCGGCCTCGGCCTTGCTATGGATGCCTTCTCGGTCTCTCTGGCGGACGGGTTGGCCGAGCCGCGGATGAAGCCGCGCAAGATGCTCCTTGTCGCCGCCACGTTCGGTTTGTTTCAGGGGGGGATGCCGCTCATCGGCTGGGGCTTTGTTCATACCGTGCTCCGCTGGTTTTCCTCGCTTGAGCGCCTGATCCCGTGGGTCTCGCTCGTCCTCTTGTCCTACATCGGCGGTAAGATGGTGTGGGGGGCTCTCCACGACACGTGTGAGGGCGAGGCGTGCGAGTTGCATTCACTGGGTGTTGCCGCCCTCTTGATGCAGGCGGTGGCTACCTCGATCGATGCGCTGTCGGTCGGCTTCACGATCGCTGATTACGACCTCCTTCCGGCGCTCCTTTGCACAGTCATCATTGCCGCGGTCACCTTTGGCGTGTGTACCCTCGGTGTCTACCTCGGCCGGCAGTTCGGCACCCGATTTTCACACAAGGCAGAGATCCTTGGTGGGGTCATCCTGATCCTCATCGGGATCGAGATCTTCCTTACCGGCCTGTTTTGATCCTTCAAGGAGCGCTACGCGCTCCTTTTTTCTTGCTTTTTTTCGCGAAGTGTGCTATACTTTGTCTAACAATGTCTTTTTTGGAGGAAGTATGCTTACCGTAAAAAGCAGGGGATGGAGCTTTCTTATCGTCCTTTTCGTCTACCTTTTCGCCACCGCCGCAGGGGTCGCCTTTTATCTTTTTGTTCCCTCGTGGCCCTTCGCTCTCCACCTTCTGGTGGCAGATGCCATTGCGACGTTCGTTGTCTTTCTCTTCAGTCTCCTTTTTGGCAATGCTTCGGTCTACGATCCCTATTGGAGCGTTCAGCCGCCCGTGATCCTGACCGCTTTGGCGATCGCCGCCGACGCACCTCTCTCGCTCGGGGGGATTCTCATACTCGTCGCCGTGTGGTATTGGGGGATCCGCCTCACCTTAAACTGGGGCTATACCTTCCACGGGCTGACCCATCAGGATTGGCGTTACACGATGCTCGCTGAGAAGACCGGCGTCCTTTATCCCCTTGTCAATTTCTTTGGGATCCATATGTTCCCGACGCTGGTCGTCTACGCCTGCCTGCTTCCCGCCGCTTACGTTATCCGCGAGGGCGGGGAGGTGAACGCCATCACCTATCTTGGTGTGGCGCTCTCGCTCCTGGCGGCCACCCTCCAGCTGGTGGCGGACACGGAGATGCAGTCCTACCGCAAGCGCTCGTCGGGCGGCTTCATCCGCGACGGGCTTTGGAAATACGCCCGTCACCCCAACTACCTCGGTGAGATCCTGATGTGGTGGGGCATCGCCATCGCCGCGCTCTCGCTCCTCCCGATCGACCGCTTCTACCTTGCGGGCGGTGCGCTGGCGAACACTCTGATGTTTCTCATTGTTAGCATTCCGATGGCCGATCGCCGTCAGGCGCGCAAGGAGGGCTATGACGAATACCGCGCCGGCACTCGCAGCCTCCTTCCGATCCCAAAGCATTAAATGCAAACGAAACCTGTCATATCTTTAAAAAAGAGGAGGCATTGCCTCCTCTTTTTTAAAGATATTCGCGGATGTCCTCACAAAGACGCTCCTCGATCGCAATGAGCCGTTTGCAGATGTCCTTCGACCGCTCGTCGGCCGCGGCATATTGGTTGAGGTAGCGTGAGAGCGATTTTACCCCCATGTCGCACCCGTCGGTCATCAGCGAGGCCACCGTTTTGTCCGAGTCGTTGATCCCCAGCTTGACGTTGGTTTTGATCCACGACATTCCCTTGGCAATGGGATTCGGTTCCTTCCCCTCGTCCTTGTACTTCTTGAGCAGGGCATCGATCTCAATCTCAAGCTTCTCGTGCTCGTGCTTCGAACGCATCAGCTTTTCCTTGAATTCTTGGTTCTCGACCCGCTTTTCGACGTCCTCGATTGAGGCGACCCCCATGCGGATGCCGGCATCGCACTCGCGCAGGAGCTTTATCGTATCCTGTTCGATCATTTTTTTCTTCCTTTCTTTTTTTACATAGTATGGAATGAGCTGCCGCGTCGTATACGCAAAAAACGAGGCAAAAGCCTCGTTTTTTCGTTATTTTCTTTTGAGAAAGCCTGCTAAGCGCGAAGATGCTGGCGAAGCATCAAAGAAGCGGTCGATCACCCGTCCCCACAGCGAGATCAGGGGAGAGTTGATGGCGGTCGTGACAAGCGTGCCGAGGCCGATGCTGTGGAAGGAGGAGACGGTTACGGTTTTGAGGTCAAGGGAGGAAGCGTCACCGAAAAGGCAAAGGGCAAGCGCGATCGAGACGGCCAAAAGCGAAAGGTCAAACCCCCATTTGACGGCGGAGATCTTGAGGCGGAAGCGGTCGGCGATCTCGGCCACAAAAAGCTCGTATACCTGCAAGGGCAGGTAAGTGCGGAAGAAGGCGGCAACGCCGAACGCCACAAGCGCATCCCCGACGAGAAGCATCACCCAACGGAGCCAAACGGCATGGAATTCCACGCCCCCCAAGGCCCACAGGAAAAGGTTCAGCGCATAGCCGTAGATCACAGCCACCAAAAACGCCAAAAGATATTGCCAGTTGAAACGGCGCACGACCGGGCAGAGCAGTAGAAGGAGCACCCCCTGTACGAGATATTCGGTCACGCCGACACTGAAAAAACGGTGAAGGGGAAGAAGCGCCTCGGAAAGCACGAAGGCCGGCGCCGCGATCATCGAAACGCCGAGATCGGCCTTACTGCAGATCGCTACGCCGAGGGCGACGAAGACGGTTCCCAAAAGCCACAAAAGCTCCGAGGAACGCGAGAGCTTTTTCATAGAATACCTCGCTCGTTGGTGATTTACCTCGCTATTATAGCATAGATAGGGAGGGTTTTACAAGGGGATTTGCGATATTATAAGGGTAAAGGATGGATTATGGCGCTGTGCGCCATGACGTATCGCCTTGCCGCCGGTCAGCAAGCTACCGTCGCTCTGCGGCGAACGATCGAACCCTGCGCCGAACGATCGAACCCTGCGCCGTGCGGCGCAGGGTCGAAGACCGACCTCGGAGCCAAACACAAAAGCCTCCCCAAAAGGGAGGCTTTTGTGTTTGGCGCAGAGGGAGGGATTCGAACCCTCGTGTGGTTTCCCACAAACTGATTTCGAGTCAGCCCCGTTATGACCGCTTCGATACCTCTGCATGGTGCGGAATTGTTCCTTGGAACAAAACCTATGATAGTATAGCATAAACTTCGAGGTTTTGCAAGCCCTTTTCAAAACTTTTTGAAAAAAAGAAAAGAAAACTCCCGATGAGGGAGTTTTCTTTTCTATTATTTATCTCTTGACGCGCGCGTTGCCGCCCCAGATGCTGAAGATCTGCTCTTCGTCCGCGGGCTGAGCATAGTCGGTCAGGAAGGTGGTGGCGAGAGCGCCGCTGGCCCAGGCGAACTGGAGCTGACGCTCGGCATCCCACCCCTTGATGATGGAGTAGAGAAGACCGCCGACAAAGCCGTCGCCGCCGCCGATGCGGTCGAGAACCGTGATCTCACGGGGCTCGGCGATGTGCCACTCGCCGCCGCTGTAAAGGATGGCACCCCAGAGGTGACGGTTGACGTTGATGACCTGGCGGAGCGTGGTGCCGTAAACGCTGGCGTTCGGGAACTTCTCTCTGACACAGCCGATCATGGCCTTGAAGGAGTCGATCTTGGAGGCAATGTCCTTACCGCCGGCCTCAGGGCCCTCGATGCCGAGGCAGAGCTGGAAGTCCTCCTCGTTACCGACAAGGATATCGGCGACAGAGGCGATCTCGGTGAAGATATCGTGGAGCTCCTGCTCGCGGCCCTTCCAGAAGGAGGCGCGGTAGTTCAGGTCAAAGGCGATGAGGGTGCCGTGCTTCTTGGCGGCACGGGCAAGCTCAAGGCAGAAACGGCTGGTCTCGGGCGACAGAGCACCGATAAGACCCGAGAGGTGAAGGACGCCAACGCCCTCCTCGCCGAAGAGGCGCTCAAGGTCAAAGTCCTTGACCGAAAGGGTACGGCCGACCTCGCCTGCACGGTCGTTCTGCACACGGGGACCACGGGCACCGTAGCCCGAGTCGGCAATGTTGAACTGGTGGCGGTAGCCCCAAGGGCCACCCTGCTCGACCTCGGGACCCTCAAAGGTCATGCCACGGCCAAGGAGGTTGTGCTTGATCATCTTGGCGATCGGGCTGTCCTTAACGAAGGCGGTGAGGACGTGGGTGGGAAGACCGAGGTAGGACGAGATCGAGGCCACGTTGGTCTCGGCGCTCGTGACCTGCATACGGAAGGTCTCGGAGGCGTAGACGGGCTGGCCGTCGGGCGGGCAGATGCGGACGCCCATGCTGGTGGGAACCACAAGAGCGTACTTATAGTTATCTCTGAGCTTCATGTTTATTTCCTCCAAAATTAAATGGAATACTGGGACGCCGCGGTGTCGCCGCCCTTACCGGTCCAGTTGGTGTGGAAGAACTGGCCGCGAGGAGCATCGATGCGCTCGTAGGTGTGAGCACCGAAGTAGTCGCGCTGAGCCTGGAGCAGGTTCGCAGGCAGACGCTCGGAGCGGTAGCCGTCGAAGTAGCAGAGCGCCGAGGTCATGGCAGGCATCGGGATGCCGTTCGCAAGGGCGGCGGCGCACACACGTCTCCAGCCGGCCTGGGCCTTCTCGATGACATCCTTGAAGTAAGGATCGAGCAGGAGGTTCGGGAGCTCGGGGTTATTGTCGAAGGCTTCCTTGATCTTGCCGAGGAAGACCGAGCGGATGATGCAGCCGCCTCTCCACATGAGGGCGATGCCGCCGTAGTTGAGGTTCCAGCCGTAGGTCTTGGCGGCCGAGCGCATCAGGGTGTAGCCCTGGGCGTAGGAAACGATCTTCGCGGCAAAGAGGGCATCCTTGAGGTCGTTGATGAAGGCGGCCTTGTCGCCCTCGAAGACGGGCTTAGGACCGGAAAGAACGCGGGAGGCGGCCACGCGCTCGTCCTTCATGGCGCTGAGGCATCTGGCAAAGACGGCCTCGCCGATCAGGGTCAGCGGAACGCCCTCGTCAAGAGCGGCAATGCCGGTCCACTTACCGGTACCCTTCTGGCCGGCGGTGTCAAGGATCTTCTCAACGATCGGCTCGCCATCGGTATCCTTGTAGGCCAGGATGTCCTTGGTGATCTCGATCAGGTAGCTGTCGAGCTCCTTGGTGTTCCAATCGGCAAAGACCTCGTGCATCTCATCATCGCTCATGCCGAGCAGATCGCGCATCAGGTGATAGGCCTCGCAGATCATCTGCATATCGCCGTACTCAATGCCGTTGTGGACCATCTTCACGAAGTGACCCGCACCGTTCTCACCGACCCAGTCACAGCAGGGAGCGCCGTCCTCGACCTTGGCGCAGATGGCCTGCAGGATCGGCTTCACAGCCGGCCAGGCGGCAGGCGAGCCGCCGGGCATCAGGCTCGGGCCGTTCAGGGCGCCCTCCTCGCCGCCGGAAACACCGGTGCCGATGTAGAGCTTACCCTGGCTCTCGACGTACGCCGTACGGCGAGCGGTATCGGGGAAGTGCGAGTTACCGCCGTCAATGATGATATCGCCGTCCTCGAGCAGGGGGAGGAGCTTTTCGATCATCTCGTCAACAGCCTGGCCGGCCTTGACCATCATCATGACCTTGCGGGGCTTCTCGAGGCTGGCGACCAGCTCCTCGAGCGAGTAGGTGCCAACGATGTTCTTACCCTTGGCACGGCCCTCCACGAACTTTGCAACCTTCTCGGTCGAACGGTTGAAGACGGAAACGGTGAAGCCCTTGCTCTCCATATTGATGACAAGGTTTTCGCCCATGACCGCAAGACCGATCAGACCAATGTCGGATTTTTTCATTTGCTTGTACCTTCCTTTTTGTTTTTATAATAAACTTTTAGTCTTTCGAGTATCGAATAGGGGATCGTAAGATCACCCGTGCCGCGCCCGATGGCAATGTGCGGCTTCATGGCGGCGTGAAAGTCGGTGCCGCCCGAGATCTCGAGGCTGAGCTCCCGTGCCATCCTCATGAATTTCTCCTGCATTTCGGGAGTGTAGTCGGTGTAATATCCCTCAAGCCCGTCAAGCCCGGCTGCCTTTAGCCTTGTAAGGAAGGCGAAAAGCGCCTCGTCGTCAAGTCGGGTGAGGTGCGGATGCGCCAGGAAGGCGATCCCTCCCGCCTCGTGGATCAGATGAACGGCCTCCTCGTCGGTCAGGGCCTGCAGGCCGCTGTACGCGGAGCGCCCGTTGGCAAGATACTTATCGAAGGCCTCCTTCACGGTCGGGACAAAGCCCTTTTCAACGAGAAGGCGCGCATAGTGCGCACGGCAGAGGATCTCACCGCCGGCGATCTCCTTAGCCTCCTCCACCGTAACGGGAAAGCCAAGCTCACAGAGCTTGCGGCAGTTCTCGCGGGAGCGCTCGGCGCGCACCTCGCGGATCTTTTTCATGGCCAGCGCCATAGCCGGGGATTCGGGATCAATGAAATAGCCGAGGATATGCGTTTCGGTGTCCGAGATCGCCGAAAGCTCAATGGCGGGGATGACCTCAACGCCGAGGCGCTCACCCTCCTCCATCGCTTCGCGCACGCCGTCAAGGCCGTCGTGGTCGGAAAGCGCGATCGCCGCTATGCCCGAGGCCTTGGCGTGCGCTACCAGCTCACGGGGCGTCATCGAGCCGTCCGAGCAGGTGGAATGTGTGTGCAGATCAATAAGGCGATCCATATCAGTCACGCGTCCAAAGGCCAAGCGCCGGGTTGCTGATGTAGAAAATCTCCTCACCGTCTACCGTATGGAAGCCATCGGTCAGAGTGGCGGGGTCATACTTCTTCACGATCTCGGCATAGGGGATATAATCGAACGCTGCACCGCGTACCTCCTCCTCGGTAAGGAGCTCGGTGCAGTAGGTGATCTTGAAGCGCCCGTCGGACGAGCCGTGGATGAGGTGCGCCGCTACCGACTGATTTTCCTGGAGGTCGTCATTCTCCTTGACAAGCTCCAGAATGCGCTCGCGACCAACGTAGCCGTATTTGCGGATCAGGCGGTCGTTCTCGGCATCCTCACCGAACATCTTGACGCCGGGGGCAAGGATGATAAGCTCGCCGCCGTCGTCGATCGCCATACGGGTACGGTAGACCGCCTTGTTGCCGAGCCAGGTGCTCTTAAACTCACGCGGATCGAGGTAGACCACCACCTTCTTGAGGGGGCGCTCCATATGGTTGAGGTTTTTCTCCTGGCTGTGCGAAACGGCCATCTCAAAGAGCTCGCGGCGGTTACCGATATAAAGACCGTGGATGTTGGTGACGTCCCCCGTGTTGGTGGTGACGGTCAGGACGTAGAGCAGAGGAACGTCCTTTAAGAAGTTGTCCTGCGCATAGTCGAAGACGCGGCGCACGGGAGAGAAGTCACGTCCCATGATGCGCTCCATCCCGTAGAAGGCGCCCAGCATATGCGAGCTGTTGATCATGCTACTGCCGCCACAGCCGACGAAGATGTTCTTCGAGTAGTTGGCCATACCCACGACCTCGTGAGGCACGACCTGCCCGGCCGAGATGATGAGATCGTACGAGGGATCCATAATGCGCTTGTTGACCTCAACGTCGATAGGCGTGTCCACAAGGCCGTCCGAGACATCGCTGACGAAGAAGCCGGGCACCTCGCCGATCTTGACAACGTCGGTGCGCCAATTATGCACGACGATGCGGTCGAAGGGGATCTTGCCAAGGAAGAAGGTCTCACATTCCTCCTCGGTCATCGGCACGTGGGTACCGAGGGCGGGCATCACGTCCACCTCGCAGGTATCCTTCAGCATTTCATAGTAATAAGCTGTGATCTTTCCGGCGCCCGAATACATTCTCGTGTAATCCGGGGGGAGGAGAAGCACCTTTTTGAGAGCCTTACCCTCAAGCGATTTCGCAAGGAGATCTTTGAGCTCGGCATCCGAGATAAAAGACTCGCTTTTTACAAACATTGCAGTTCCTACTTTCCGGGATGCGGATATCCCTATTCTCACAGTTCTCATTATAACAAAAGAAGCAATGTTTTTCAATAGTTGGAAAAAGATTTGGTAAATTTCCGACAAGGGTTGAGGAAAACAGAGCAAGATTTGCAATGTTTGACTCCTGACATCGGGTGGCGGTGGGAGGGGAGATGGCGGATTTCCACCAAAAAAGAGACCGCCTTTTGGGCGGTCGTAAGGACAGTTTTTGAACTTAAAAAAAATATCTTATTTACTGACAACAATGACAGAGAACACTTTACATCCCATCATTGTTTTGACTATTTTTTAGTATTATCTTTGCTTTCGGCAATATCTTTTTCTTCGATTTGAACATCAAATTCGGGAAAACAAAGCAGAAAGTAATCACACTCGTCGCAGCAACACTCAAAACCTTGCTCGCCGTTACCAAAGCAAACGGTAGGGTTTCCCGGCGTAAGCTCAATACCGGTAATGTCTATGATCTTTTCTTGAATGTTCTTCTTCATATATCCCCCATCAGCATATAAAAAAAGGTGCGCAACCGAAGCCACGCACCGAAAAACGCAAACTCCAAGTTGTCGCCAAACGAACTTATACGCTGATAGGCATTTGCACACCATAAACGGGAGTCGCATTTTTACCAAATGGATATCGTTTATGATATGCGTAAAAAGGGTATAAGTATCCCATAAAGGAAAATATACCTATCGGCGCGACTATTAAGTTCGTTTGGCACAATTATTATATCACAATTTTTGAGGTTTGTAAATATATTTATTGAACTTTATAGCATTACCTTCCGGGAGATAGAAAAAGCCTTTTTATAGTCGCCTATAACTTGCCGATTTGTCTGACAAGCACTGCATTTGTATCCACAAATACAAAATACGGCATACCTCCTCCGAGATATGCCTTGTTTTTTGAAAAGCTGTCCTTTAGGGTGATGCCCAAAAGGCGTTTTTTGGGGGGCGTTCACGCCGTGCGTGAATATCTTTGCTCGCGCCGACCGTGAGCGAGCTCCCCTCGGGCAAGCTCGCAAGATGCGAACCCTCTCCCCGCGCTTTGCGCGGTGAAGGGCTCGGCGTCTATTTCCACGAAAAAAGGCCGCCCAATGGCGGCCTTTTTTGGTGGAAATAGGGGGGCTCGAACCCTCGACCTCACGGATGTGAACCGTGCGCTCTGACCAACTGAGCTATATTTCCGAAATGCCTATTTAGTATAGCACAAAGCTTCGGTTTTGTAAAGAGGAATTTGGAAAAAAATAAAAAGTTTTTATGAAAATTCCATTTTTTTCCTTTTGTTGCGCTTTTTCCTTGATTTTCGTCCGGGGGTACTGTATAATAAAATTGTAAGATTGAAGAAATACGGGGAGGAGTAGAGTATGGCCGGCAGAAACGACGGTATGCGCGGCAAGCGGTTGTTCCTTGCCGTGGGGCATGGCGTATTTTTGGCAGTACCCTTTTTGGTCTTTCTCGGGGTGTCGTATATCATCTCTGTCCTTTGCGGAATTACGGCCGGTGGCAGTCGCCTCGGTAAAGCTATCGGCGAGTCCTGCCTCTCCTTCCTCCTCCTGTATTCCACCTCGCGCATTGCTACCATTGGTGATCCGGTGATTTTTTCTCGCTTTTTGAGGGAAAAGGAGCCGCTCCCCGAACGGCCGCAGGAGAGCATTGCCTTTTTTCTGCGGGAGAGGGGAACGCACCTTGAGCTTGCGCTGACGCTTGCTTTTTCCTTCCTCCTTCCCGTGGATCACGGAATTTTTGTCATGGGAGAGGTCTTCTTTTCATGGATAAGCCCGTATTTACTCCGGCGCCTTCTAACCGCCGTGACTGCGTTCCCGCTTTGCTTTTTGGCACAAATGCTTGGGAAAATGACAGCGGTAGAGTATTTTCGCCATTGCCGAAGGGAGCCCCGTAGGTTTCCGCTCCTGCGTGGGATCGCCGAGTATATCGGCGTTGCCGCCCTCTATCTTTGGGGGGCGTATATCGCTCCCGGTGTTCTTTCTATGCTGGGAGGAGTGGCGTTGCTTCTCGTTTCCTTTCCCGCGCTCCTCGTCGTATGGCTGCTGGTATGTCTTCTCCGATTTCTTTTTGCCTGCTTGCGCGTTCTTCGCGCCAGATACTCTCTTTATCGCCGCCTCCGTACGATCTCTGCGAAGCAGAGATATGAGCTGACAAAGCCCCGCGCGCTGTATCGCGCTATTCTGCTTCCCCGTGCAGAGGTTAACTTTACGATCAAGGTATCCGAAGCCGAGATCTACGATTGCCTCGTCGTTTCCACCCTCCGTAAGCGCCGCTTTCTTTTCTTTGATGCCGAAGGCGTCATGACGGCTATTTCGCCACCCCGTCGCGGAACGGCCGCCATCGCGCCCTTGCCCCGTTACGCGCTTACGTCGTACTACGTATCGGCCGAGCTGTTCTCGCTTATACCCAATCCACTGCCGGTGTCCGAGCCGTACGCGTTTTCCTCGGAAAACCGCAAAATAATCGTCGTGACCCCTGCGGTGTGGCGCTGGTATTTGAAGGAGGGCGCAACGCGGCAGATCGAGCCGGGGGCAGGCGCTTGGGGATACAAGTTCTATAATGCCGAAACCCTGCTGGGCTTGCTGGAGCGCGGCATTCTTGACCGCGACTTTAGCCGCAAGTGAAAAACCACCTTCACTGAGGGTGGTTTTCGGTTACCAATGAAAAGAAGCCGACCGTGGTCGGCTTCTTTTCACCTTTCGTAATACGAGGGAAGCTCCGTTTCTATCAGCTCCCGCATCAGCGAAAGCTTCCATTCAATGTGGGCGACGTCACACATGTATTCCATGCTGGGCTCATAGCCGAGGTGTGAATCAAATTCGACGAGCGGAATGGTCTCCTTGGCATTCTCCACCTCAAGGCGGCAAAGCTCCAGCATCTCGTCGACCAGACGGTTGCGCTCCTCGCCGTGAGTGTCAGGCAGGAGCTGCTTGTGGGCGAAGAATTGCTTGACACCGGCGGCAGTTCTCACTGTGTTGCGGATAAAGTGGGCAACGCCGAGGATGCGCCTTGCATCGTCCTGCTTTTTCTCGGGGAGGGCATCGACGATCGGAGCGAGGATCTGCAGGCCGCGCGTATAGAGCTCATCGGCTGTTTTCAGGTTGTCGATCTCATAAAAGAACTTCTTTGTTGCCGCTTCGTTCTGATGAACGCCGCGCACCTTGCCCCATTGGCCGTTGCCATAGTTCGGGAAGCAGATCTTGCTCCCGCCGAAGTGGGAGTAGGGAACCGTCGGGATATCGATGTCGGCATTCTCAAAGAGAATGAAGGGATAGGCAGGTCCCATGCGACAGGGGCCGTACTGGTCGGCGTCGGTTGCAATGATGTGATTCATGGCCTCGCCAAAGTAGCGATAGGCCTCGCAAACGGCGCCGACATTCGCCTCACCGAAGTCGCGCGCGACGATCCGCTCAAGCGTTTCGTGAAGATCGGGGGTAGGCGTCGAGAAGGCCCACTTGGCAAGCTCGGAGATAAAGGATGGGGCAAAGCCGTAATGGTGGCAGTCCATCGTGCCGCAAAGACCGTAATTGTCGTGCGCGTCACGCATCCCGTTGTAGCGTTCGATCCAGCGGTAGGGAGCCGGAATGTACGGCATAACACCGACGTCCCAGGTCCGGCCGCCCGTGTTGGTCATCGAGTAGAAGCGAAGGCCGCTCTCCTTTGCAAATTTTGCCTCGCTTGTGAAGTAATCGCTCGGCCCGACGTAAAACAGGTTGTAGTCGGCGACACGGATCTCGAAGCCGTCACACACAAAATTCTGCCCCATCTCGTAGGTGGCCTGAAGTGACACGTCCTTCGGGAGGCTTTGGATCAGTGCACGGCGTGCTTCCGCAGGGGCGCGGTTCCAGTTTACTGTAACCATATTCTACCCACACCGGCACGGCGTGTCAAGTAAGAAAAGCAAGAAAAAAGAAAACGCCTGCGGCGTTTTCTTTTTTATACAAGTGCCTCGGTTTTTTATACAAGTGCCTCGGTCGGCGTCTTTTCTGAGAAGCCATCGGGGTCAAGCTTCCCAAGGGCATTGCAGCGCGCCACCAGCTCTTCGGCGATCTCATCGCGAGATTTTCCGCTCTCGCGAAGCGTTGAGTAGTGGATGGGGGCGTCAAAGAAGTAGACAAGATCACGTTTCCTGAAATAAGAAACGAAGATGGGCGTATCAATCCCTGTGCGGTAGGCATGCTCGGCAAGCACCAAAAAACCGGCATAGAAGCCCTTGAGTTCATCCAAGTACCCGTCGGAGGAATCCTCGGGGAAAATCACGATGTTATCCCCTTCACGGATGGCGGTAAGGCTTTCATTCAGTGTCTTGACGAAGCGGACATCGTGATAGGTGGAGATGAGACGGAGTCCGCGATAGAAGATGTAAGTGAGGGGACTAGCAATAAGACAGAAAAGGCGGGCAAGATGGAGATTCCAATGCTTCTTTTCGTGATAATAGATGCGTGTCGGGTACTTGAAGAGCTTAATGAGACCCGAGTTCATCTCGTAGGCACCCCAGAAGCGGATCGGGCGGTCAAAGTAAAGCTCAAGCGAGAGGGGAGCGTCGGTGCCGACGTGATTGCTCACGATGATAGCGCTCTTGTCGACCTTCTCACCTAGGAAGACAAAGCGCGGTCGTTTATAGCGCCCAAGAAGCAGAAGCTTGAAGGCGCGGAACCAGGCGCTGCGCTTTTGTTGGAATTTCTTCTTCACGGCTTTCTCCTTTTTCTAATCTGAAACGATTATATGCTAAAACGGGGGTAAAGGCAAGCGACAAAACGGGTCAAAATGTCGGAAACGGGGGCGAGAGGGAGTGCCGGCCATAAAAAAGGCAATTCGCCTTGACATTTCCCCCTTGTGCGTGTTATACTGAAAAAAATCGGCGTTATATAATCGTATTAAGGGAGATTTTCATATGGAAAATAAGATCTATCTCAAGGAATCCTATTTTACGGAAAAGGAGACCCTGCTTTTTGAGTCGGGAGAGCTTTCCGCTACGCTTTTTACCTATTCCACGGGTGTTCGCGCCGTTCGCATCGCCAATGCGCGCGGCAGCGCCGTTATCCTTCCCTTCATGGGCCAGATGGTCTGGCGCTGTGAGTTTGACGGGCGCGAGCTCACCATGAAGTCGATCTATGACGAGCCGATGATCCCCGAGCATGTCTACGGCGAGACCTACGGTGGCTTTCTGATGCACTGCGGTCTGACCGCAATGGGCAACCCGACGGCCGAGGATACCCACCTTCCCCACGGTGAGCTTCCGATCGCCAAGTATCTCACCTCCTATGTTGTCAGTGGGGAGGATGAGGGCGGCCGGTACATCGGTGTTGGCGGTGTCTATTCCCACAAGCGGTGCTTTGAGGCGAATTACGACTTTGCTCCGCTTGTCAAGCTTTACGAGGGGCGCACAGCGCTCGACGTGACAGTCACCTTCACAAACCGCAAGGACGTGCCGCTGGAGTACTTCTATCTTTGCCACATCAACCATCGCCCGGTGGACGGCGCAAGGCTCCTGTATTCCGCCCCGCGCGATACGATCATCGTCAATCACGAGGTTCCCGAGAACTACCACTCGGCAGCCGATGCCGCCGCGACCAATGCCTTCCTTGACCGCCTTGATAAGGATCCCTCGCTGATGGATACCATCGGCGGCGAGGGCGAGGCGTATATGCCGGAGATCGTCTTCTGCTGCTTCTATCGCGCCGATGCCGAGGGGAAGGCCTATACCGTACAGAAGTATCCCGACGGGACCTCGACCTACGTCATCCACCGCCCCGAGGAGCTTCCCTTTGGCGTGCGTTGGATCGCTCGCACCAAGGACGAGGATGCCCTCGGTATGGTGCTTCCCGCCACGGCAGAGCACAAGGGCTACCTCTATTGCAAGGAGCATGGGTATGAGCGCCTCCTCGCCACCGGCGAGAGCGTGACCTACCGGATGCAGACCGGCCTTGCCGACGTCGCTGAGACGGCCGCCCTCGAGGCGAAGATCCAGGCGCTCGGATTCTGATTTTTAATAAAAGGATATCATAACAAAAGGAGGACCCCGCGGATGGAATACATCGACGGTTATCGGCGCCGTGAGCTGAAGGCCACGCGCATCAAGCGCCGTCTTTGTGCCGCGGCGAGGCTTGCCACCGCAAAGAAGCTTGCCCCATGGGTGGCTCTTGGCGTCTTCACCGTTCTCCTTTTTGTTATTTGCCTTCTCGCCTTCCGCTTCCTTGATAACCTGCTAACGATCCTTTTTTTGCTTGTTTTTTGGGCACTCCTTGCTCTTTTTGCACGGCTCGCCTTTGCTCTTGCCAAGCTTTGGGTGGCAAGGGAGGCTGAGCCCGACTCCTTTCTTAAGCTTTTGCGTGCCTATATCCGTATGCTTCTGTTTGATGCCTACCAAAGATATGAGGATGTGCTTCTTGCTGCTGACGCGCGGCTTCTTGCCGATGCGCGCGAGTACGCCGAGGACTACGTTCTCTCATTTTCCGAAAGGGAAGCGCTCGTTCGTGATAAGGCCTTTGAGGAGACAGTTGTCGGGATCGTCGAGCGTTATCGGGGGTATATCGAATCCCTCCTTGCGGGCGGCGCTAAGGAGTGCCTTGCCCTTCGCGCCCGTTTGCGCGAGGAGATGGTACCGTGGCGTGAAAAGCATCTTTCGGAATACGCTCATCCGCAGAGACTGCTGATCGAGGATAACCTGGCACTGATTTTGCGCCAGATCGCTGATCGGCGTGACGTCTACCGGAAAAATCGCAATGCCCATCTTTGCACCTCTCTTCTTGAAGGGGCGCTCTTCTATCCCGATCGCAAGGGGGTGTCGGGCGCCGCTAAAAAACTCCGCATTCCGCCGAAGAGCGTCTACGAAGGCTATTGTCAAAGCATTGAGGAGCTATCACTCTTTGACAGCGAGGGAATGGAATTCTCACTGGATAAGGAGCACAGGGGGCGCTACCGCGCGCTTATTGATGCCTGCCGCGCCTTCCGTCTTACCTACACGACCAAGGGCTGCCCTGAGCTCGATCTTGACCGTTGCGAGGAGAGGTATCGCTCCAGCCTGTCGGATGAGGAGAGGTGTTGGGCTTGCAAAAAGAAATTTCATGCCCGCTTCCGTAGTGTCTGTCCGCGCTGTAACCATTATATCTGCCCGAAATGCGGCAAATGCTACTGCGAAAAATACATTGTCCGCCGCGGGCCGACGGCGCCTCGGGCATAGAAAAGAAATGTCAACTCCCCGAAAGGGTTGACATTTCTTTTTTTGTGTGCTATAATAGTGACATCTGCGAAATACCGCAAGCGAACGTGGGAAGGGGGAGGATACAGTCCATGGACGGCGACAGTAGTGAGGACGATTATTGCTTCACGACGGTAAATGAATACAGTGGCGGTTTGGCTCATCTCGCTTTTTGGAAAAGCGGTCGATGCGCCTTTTGGTGTTTATGCCGCATGCGCCCGTGACGGCGCACTTCTTTACTGTATCATCACATAAAAATGTTAGGAGTTCTTTTTTAAAATCATGACTACACAAATACTTCTTATGGTGCTGATGGTCGTTCTTTCGGCGTATTTTTCTGCGACCGAGACGGCGTTTTCCACCATGAACAAGACCCGATTGCGTGCCTTGGTAGAGAAGGGAAACCGCCGTGCCGAGATGGCGCTTAAGGTGTCTGAGAATTACGATCGTCTGCTTTCTACCATTCTGATCGGCAACAACATTGTTAACATCGCGCTGGCCTCGATGGGCACCGTCTTCTTCGTTAATACCTTGATGATGGAGCAGTACGGCGCCACTGTCTCTACGGCGGTCATCACTGTGACCGTTTTGGTCTTCGGTGAGATCTCGCCAAAGAGCATCGCCAAAGATATGCCCGAGCGCCTTGCCATGTTCTCCGCCCCCGTTATTCAGCTTCTTATCTGGGTCCTTTTCCCCTTTACCGTCGTCTTCTCGGCGTGGAAGAGCGTTCTTTCCAAGGTCCTCCGCTCGAAGGATGATGCCAAGATGTCGCAGGAGGAACTTTTGATGCTGGTGGATGAGGTCCAGCAGGAGGGAAGCATCGACAATAACGAGGGCAACCTCCTCCGTAACGCTATTGAGTTTACCGAGCTTCGTGCCGAGGATATCCTCACGCACCGCGTTGATCTTGCGGCCGTGCCCACCGATGCCGAAAAGAGCGAGATCGCTGCGAAATTTGCCGAGACGCAGTTCTCCCGCCTTCTCGTGTATGAGGAGACCATCGACAAGATCGTCGGTGTCATCCATCAGAAGGATTTCTATACGGCATCGGGCATCACACAGCTTCCGCTGGATGTGCTCATGGCTCCCGCAGTTTTCATTCATCAGTCCGAAAAGATCAGCCAGCTACTTAAGACTCTGCAGAAGAACAAGACCCACATCGCGGTCGTGCTTGACGAGTACGGCGGAACGCTGGGTATCGTTACGATGGAGGACATCCTCGAGGAGCTGGTCGGCGAGATCTGGGACGAGCACGACGAGGTCGTCGAGAACTTCAAGGATCTCGGTGAAGGCAAATATCGCGTCGATTGCTCGGTCAACCTTGATGAATTCTCCGAGTTTTTCTCGGTGGCGATCGAGTCCGAGGCGGTCTCGCTCGGCGGCCTTGTGATGGAGCTGCACGAGGATCTCCCTGAGGTCGGGAGCATCGTTACCTGTGCCGGCCTCGAGATCACGGTTGCAGAGATGGACTCTCACCGCGTTGTAGCGGCCGACGTCATCCGTCTTCCCGAGGAAGATGAGACCGAGGAGGGCGACGCCGAGCTCGAAGAAGAGGAGATGTGATCCTTTCCCGGCAAAAAGCGCTTGTGCTGTTTGCACAAGCGCTTTTCTTTTTTAGTAATAAAAAACCACCCGCATAGCGGGTGGTTTTCATTTACACAAAAAGCGGATAAGCAGATGTTTCCGCTTATCCGCAAGGGCGAGTGAGCGCGCTCACCGATGCTCACCTCTTAATATAAACTGGATGGGAAGGCCGTTTTTCATGTGCAGATTCTGCTCCCCCTGGATTAGAGGCAGGCAGTAATCGATCGCCGCCTGTGTGACGTCGTGTCCGTTTTCGGTGATCCACTCGGTAGGGAAGTACTTGACACGGTTGGCCACAAGGGCGGTTTCCACGTGCCCGATCCGCACGCTGTACGGATGCTGACAGACCCGTTCAAGTATCATCGTGATGCCGGAAAGTCCGTCAAGCGCTGCTCCGACGGCCGCTTCACCGAGGCGCTCGGCCTCGGTGATATCGCGCTTGGAGCTGATGTGCGAGGAGCACCGCTGCATTACGTTCAGCTCGATTGCGCGGACCTTGTAATTCAGCTCCTTGGCTACGATCTTGGAGAGCGCCTTAGCTACGCCAGCCAGATACTTATGGCCGAAGTTGTCAACGTATCCCGATTGGAAGTCCTCGCCGATCTCATCGGGAGAGGGAGAGACCCCCTCGGAGATGGCGACTACGACGGCGTAATACTTCTTTTGTGCCTCTTTGATGTCGTCAAGAAAACGCTTGACCGAAAAGTCTCGTTCGGGAAGATAAATGAGATGCGGCGCAGGTTCGCCGTTGGTACGGAGCACCGCAGAGGATGCCGTCAGCCAGCCCGTATCCCGTCCCATAATCTCCACGATCGTCACCGAGGGGATCGAGTACACGCTACTGTCCCTTGTGATCTCCTGAAGGGTCGTGGCCACGTATTTGGCGGCCGAGCCAAAGCCGGGGGTATGGTCGGTGCAGGGCAGATCGTTGTCAATGGTCTTGGGGATACCGACCACTTTGATGTCTGCACCCTTTGTACTAAAATACGCGTGGAGCTTCTGCACGGTATCCATAGAATCGTTGCCACCGATATAGAAAAATGCGGTAATACCGTGTGCTGTGAGAGTGTGCAGGATCGCCTCATACACCGAGGTGTCGGTCTCGGCATCGGGAAGCTTATAGCGGCAGGAGCCGAGGAGGGTGGAGGGCGTTTGGCGGATCAACTCCACGTCCTCGTCTGAGGTGATGACCTCGCGGAGGTCGATCAGGCGGTCTTGGATCAGTCCCTCCACACCGTTGATCGATCCGTAGATCTCCTTGATCTCCCGGGATTTGATGGCATGGCGGAACACTCCGAGAAGTGAGGCATTGATGGCAGCAGTGGGGCCCCCCGATTGGGCAACGGCAATGTTCATTACGACGTCCTCCTTTGCTTTCCTTTTCTGGTTTCATTATAATGTGTGGTCATCTTACCGTCAACCTTTTTGCAAAAAATACGATAAAGCGAGACAAAACAGCTTTTTGTCGGCTCTTAGACGATTTCCACGGTTCTCCGGTCCATCTCCTCTGTGCTTTGAAAAAAGACACCCTCGGGTGTCTTTTTTCAAATTAGCGCTTGTAACCGGGCAGATCAACGAGGGTCAGAACATCAACGGGCATACCCGTGGCGATCGACTTATTGGCCGCAATACCGGTCAGGATGCTCATCGCACCGTCAACGTGCGAGGCCGCTCTCTTGAAGGGATCCTCGGTGGGAGTGCCGAAGATATCGTTCAGAAGAACGGCGTCGCCGCCGCCGTGGCCGCCAACGCCCTCCTCGATCGGAACCTCGTAGCCCTCGCCGAACATCGGGTACACGGTGATCTTCTTACCCTTGACAACGCCTTCCTTATTGGAGGCACCGCCGGCGTTCACGTACACGGCCTCGATGACCTCCATCTCGATACGGCCCTTAGTGCCGGTCACGAAGACACGGAAGCCTTCCCAAGGCGAGTAGGCGTTCAGCGAGTAGGACATTTGAGCACCGCACTTATACTGAACGAGAACGTTCATGGTATCCTCAATGCTGATGTTATCGCCGAAAACACTCTGGTCGCGGATGTAGCCGTCATCCTTTTCGGCATTAAGGTAAAGGCGAGTGAGGCCGGCATTGCCCTCCATCACGAGTGCAAAAGGATCACCCTTCGCATTCTCCTGGCCGTAAACGCGCGAGTAGAACTTGGTCACGCCGCGCTCCTCGGCATTCTCACGGCCGTAGAACTTGAGGTCGCCGAGTGCGAAGACCTTGGTAGGATACGAGCCGAGCCAGAAGTTGACAAGGTCGAAGTGGTGGGTCGACTTGTGAACGAGCAGGCCGCCGCTGTTCCTCTTGTCGCGGTGCCAACGGCGGAAGTAGTCAGCGCCGTGGCTGGTGTTCAGGATCCATTCAAAGTGGACCTGAGTGACCTTGCCGATGGTGTCGTTCATGATGAGCTCACGGAGCTTGGTGTTGTGGGGAGCATAACGGTAGTTGAAGGTAACGCGCAGGCTCTTGCCAGTGCGCTCGATGCAGTCGATGATCTGCTGGCACTTATCGGCATCCATGGTCATAGGCTTCTCGGAAATGACGTCGCATCCCATCTCCATTGCCTTAATGATGTATCTGTGGTGAGTACGGTCGATCGTAGTGACGATCACGGTATCGGGCTTCGTTTCGAGGATCATCTTCTCGAATTCATCGGCACCGTACATCGGAACCTCGTGGTAGTTCAGCTGATCCTTAAGGACCTCGTTGGCGTACTCCATACGGGTGCGGTTGATATCGCAGAAAGCGACAAGCTCGGACGTCTCACCGTAGGTGGTAGCAACAGCCTGATAATACATTCTGGCACGGCCACCGATACCCACGTGAGC
The DNA here is from genome assembly GCA_045586345.1 of Eubacteriales bacterium. GTDB lineage: Bacteria > Bacillota > Clostridia > Oscillospirales > CAG-272 > UBA1740. The sequence continues at coordinate 7,266 of JAZNAD010000087.1, read as the reverse complement.
AAATTTCTTCTTTGCCATGGTAACCTCCTGTGCGCTGCGCGCATGCATCTTGAATTGTAGCACACGTAATGCTCAAGCACAGTATATCATCCAAAACAAGGCAAAGTCAACTACAAAATGCACAAAAAAAATAAAATTATTTGCTGTTTCATACGATTTTTCGCTATTTTGTTCAGGGGGGTTTTCAAAGCACAAAAAAAATGCTACAATGACTTCGGAAGATCGCTGATTTTTCAAAAAGCATACAAAATTTTGGAGGAAACAGTATGAATACATGCGAAAACTCGGGCGTGCGTGTCCTTATCGGTGGCGACGTCTCGACGCATTTTAGCAAGGATTATGTCAAGACCGATGCGGCCTATACCCGTGAGCTTCTTCGTGAGCTGAAGGAGGATCTCGAGCAAGCGGACTTCCGTCTTTGCAATCTCGAGAATGTCATTTGCGAGGAGGGGCTCGGCGCTCCTATTGTCAAAAGCGGCCCGAACCTTCGCGGTGATCCCGTCGAAATGGAATTCCTGACTGAGGGCGGATTCGATGCCGTGTTTCTTGCCAACAACCACCTTGGCGACCTTGGCCCTGAGCCCGTTCTTGACACGGTACGCCGCCTTGATGAGGCCGGCATCGGCCATTGCGGCGGCGGAAAGAACCTTGACGAGGCCTATCGCGCGTGGCATGCGGAAAAGAACGGAATTCGTATTGCCTTCATCTCGGTCTGCGAGAACGAGTTCGGCGGTGCGGAGGACGATTTCCCCGGCTCAGCTGTCTATAATGAGATGCGCGTTAGGAACGAGATCGTGAAGGAGAAGGCTACCTCGGATTTCGTCGTTGTTATTTTTCACGGCGGTCAGGAGATGAACCCCATCGCATCCCCGAGCGTCATTGATCGCTACCGCCTGTTCACTGTCTTTGGTGCTGACGCCGTAGTGGCCATGCACACGCACTGCATCCAGGGTAACGAGACCTTTGAGGGAAAGCCCATTATTTACAGTATGGGTAACTTCTACTTCAATGCCTATCCTGCCAATAATGCGTACGGCCGCAATCCTGCTTGGAATTACGGTTATATGACCGAGCTCTTCTTCGAGAAGGGCAAGCCCGTGAGCTACCGCGTGATCCCGTATCACCTGACCGATGAGGGGCGGCTGCTCGAAGTCTTTAAGGGAGAGAAGCGCGAGAAGATGCTTGCCTACATCGATCGCCTCTCGGAGATCATCCGCGATCCCAAGGAGACCCAGCGCCTCTACGACGCATGGTGTGTCCGGAGCGGCAGAAGCTCGCTGAAGTGGATCATGGACGCCGGTTTTGAGCCGATCCCCGAGCATACGCCGGCGGGGAAGCTGCACGCCGCCAGGGCCAGAAACCCCTTCACCTGTGAGGCGCACTGCGCGATGATCACCCGCTTCGCACATCTTGCCTATCTTGGCAGAGCCGAGGAGGCCGCAGAGGCCTGGCCGGAGGTCGCCGAGCTTCAGAAGATGCCTGTTTAAGCCCTCGCTCCCCAAAAGACACCGATCTTAAAAATCGGTGTCTTTTTACTTGCAATTGGCGCGCATATGCGGTATAATATGTATGTAAATATAAACAGGCGAAAATTGCCGAAGGATGATACTATGCTGGAGCTTAAAAACATATCTTACCTTGCCGGCGAGGGGGATGGGAGAAAGGAGATTCTCTCGGACGTCTCGCTGACGATCGACGACCGCTTGACGGCCATCACCGGGCCGAATGGGGGTGGCAAATCGACGCTTGCCAAGATCATCGCGGGCATCTATACACCCACCTCGGGTCGCATCTATCTCAACGGAGAGGATATTACCGACCTCTCGATCACCGAGCGAGCTAAGCGGGGCATCGCGTACGCCTTCCAGGCCCCCGTCCGCTTCAAGGGGATCACCGTGCGCGATCTCATTACGCTTGCCAACGGCCGTGAGACCACGGTCGGCGAGGCGTGTGAATATCTCTCCGAGGTCGGCCTCTGTGCCCGTGATTATATCAACAGGGAAGTGAATGCCAGTCTCTCGGGCGGCGAATTAAAGCGCATAGAGATCGCGACCGTTATTGCCCGTGCCGCCGCTTTTTCGGTCTTTGACGAGCCCGAGGCGGGGATTGACCTCTGGAGCTTCCAGAATCTGATCCGCGTGTTTGAGACGATGGCCGAAAAGATCCGTGGCTCGATCCTGATCATTTCGCATCAGGAGCGCATTCTGAATATCGCCGATCGCATTATCGTGCTGGCGGACGGCAGGGTGACGGGGAGCGGCTCTCCCGTCGAGATCATGCCCCATCTTGTCGGTGGCGTGCCCCTTGGTGCCTGCCGTACCCTTGAGAGAAAGGTGGTGCAGTAATGCAGCTTGACGAGATCAGAAAGAATCTCCTGCGCGAGGTCAGTGACCTCCACGGTGTTCCCGCAGGAGCCTATAACATTCGTGAAAACGGTGAGTCGGTTGGCCGGGCCTCGACCGAGAATATCGAGATCGCGCCGCGTGACAGCGGCGATGGCATCAGGATCACCATTCGCCCGGGAACCAGGAACGAAAGCGTCCATATCCCCGTCATCATCAGCAAGGCGGGGCTCAATGAGGCTGTTTTCAACGATTTCTATGTCGGCGAGGACGCCGACGTGATGATCGTGGCCGGCTGTGGGATCCACAACGCAGGGGAGGAGAAGAGCGAGCATAGCGGCATCCACACCTTCCACATCGGCCGCGGTGCGCGCGTCCGTTATGTGGAAAAGCATTACGGTGACGGTGACGGCACCGGTGGCCGCGTGATGAATCCCACCACGGTGATCGTTCTCGAGGAGAACGCTTCGCTTGAGATGGAGACCACACAGATCAAGGGCATCGACTCCACCGTTCGCAAGACCGATGCGACTCTGGCGGTGGGCGCCTCGCTCGTCGTCCGAGAGAAGATCATGACCCACGGCACGCAGTATGCCGAAACCGATTTTACCGTGACCCTCGGGGGCGAGGGCTCGGCGGCCGATCTCGTTTCGCGCTCGGTCGCGAAGGACGCTTCTTCACAGCTCTTCCGCTCGCGCATCATCGGTGATGCCGCCTGTACAGGGCACACCGAGTGCGATGCCATCCTGATGGATGAAGGCCACGTGACGGCGATTCCCGAGCTGACCGCGAACCATATCGACGCTTACCTTATCCACGAGGCGGCCATCGGTAAGATCGCCGGTGAGCAGCTCATCAAGCTGATGACCCTTGGTCTCACCGAAGCCGAGGCAGAGGAGCAGATCATCAGCGGTTTCCTGAAATAAGACAAAAAGACTTCACAGAAAGGAGGGCGGAACGTGGCTTTTGACGCAGGAATGCTTCGTGCGATCGTGCACGAGGTCAGCGATACGCTGTGCGGCGGCGCTAAGGTGGAGAAGATCTCTCAACCCTCGCGCGACGAATTCGTATTTCACCTTCATGCAGGCGGTGTCACGCGTCGCCTGTCTTTCGTTGCGGGAACAAACGTTCCGCATTTCTCCTATTCGACGGTCGAGCGCGAAAATCTGCCGACCCCCTCGATGTTCTGTATGCTTCTCCGTAAGCATCTTCTCGGCGCCAAGCTGACCCGGGCCTCACAGATCGACTTTGAGCGTGCCGCGCGCTTTGTGTTTTCGGCACGGGATGAGCTTGGCTTCGGCGTCCGCCGCACGCTCGTTGCGGAAATGATGGGGAAGTACAGCAACATCATTCTTCTCGACGGTGAGGATCGCATCATTTCTGCCTTCCGCATCGTGGATTTCTCGGCCAGCCGTATCCGCCAGGTCCTGCCGGGGATGCATTATGTCAAGCCCCCCGTTCAGGCAAAGCTTGATCCCCTGGCTAGCGACCGTGCTGCCTTCTTCGAGGCGCTGGCCAATTATCCGCAAGATCGCACCGCCGCCAGGTTTTTGACCGATACCTACCTTGGCATTGCCGCTGCCAATGCCCGTGAGATCGCGCACCGCGCCGGGGGATGCTCCGAGACGCCCTTGTCCGCTGTCAATGCCGATGCTCTCTTTTCGGCGTTTGACGTCTGGTTTTCGGACGTGCGCGAATGCCGTTTTACTCCCACGCTCCTTACTGATGCCGACGGCGTTCCCGTGGAGTATAGCTATGCCCCCTTGGCGGGCGATGGCCTCATGACGCAGCACCCTGCCTCCTTCGGCGCACTTCTTGATGCCTATTTCGGCGAGCGCGACCGCGCCGAGCGTCTGCGCCAGCGGTCCTCCGACCTTTCACGCTTTCTTTCGCGACGCGAGGCTCAGCTCGTCCGCAAGCTCGAGGCCCAGCGTGAGGAGCTTGCCGAGTGCGACCAGGGGGTGCTTTACAAGCGCCGCGGAGATCTTATCACCGAAAATATCTATCGGCTGTCCCGTGGGATGACCTCCTTCCGTGCGACCGATTACCGTGTCGATCCGCCTGAGGAGGTGACGGTGGAGTTGGATTCCCGGCTTGCCCCGGCCGCCAACGCGCAGAGAATGTATAAATTTTACACCAAATCCCGTCGCGCCAAGGAAAAGCTCACCGAGCTGATCGCCGCCGGGGAGGAGGAGCTGGCCTATCTTGTCGGCGTACGCGGCTTTCTTGAGCGCGCCGAGTGTGAGCAGGATCTTGCCGATCTGCGCGCCGAGCTTTCGTCGGTCGGCTACCTGTCAAAGGATAAGGACCCCAAAAGCAAAAAAGCCTCGAAGGCACGCCCACTCGAATTTCAAACGACCAACGGCTACCGGCTGCTTGTCGGACGCAACAACCTGCAAAATGATATGTTGACCTTCCGCATCGCAGCTAAGGACGATCTCTGGTTTCACGCCAAGGGCTACGGCGGCTCGCATGTCATTCTCGTCGCGGGCGGCGAGGAGCCCCCCTCTGAGGATTATACCGAGGCGGCTGAGCTCGCAGCCTACTATTCGCAGGCAGGGGATAGCGTGATCCCTGTGGATTACACACGTGTCAAAAACGTCAAAAAGCCTCCGGCCTCGCGCCCCGGCTACGTGACTTATAAGACCAACTCTACGGCATACGTCCGCCCCTCAAACAAGCTGGGAGAAAAATGACATGTTAGATTTACTTGATATGCAGAAATACTTCATCCTCTCGCACCTTGGCGAAGGGGATGTCGCCGTCGATTTCACCATGGGGAACGGCAACGATACGCTATTTCTCTCGCGTACCGTCGGCCCGACCGGCAAGGTCTATGCCTTCGATATCCAGGAGGATGCCCTTGTATCGACCCGTGCTCACCTCGCCGAGGAGGGGGCGCCCGAGAACTATACCCTGATCCACGACTCGCACCATAAGGTCGCCGATTACGTCAAGGAGCCGATCAAGGCGGGGATGTTCAATCTTGGATACCTGCCGCGCAGTGGCCGTCGCCACGTCACCACGATGTGCGAAACCACCCTCCCCGCGGTCAGAACCGCGATCGAAATGCTCGCGCCCGATGGCATCCTGATGGTGGCCGTCTACCCGGGGCATGAGGAGGGAACACGGGAGGGCGAGATGCTGACCGAGTATTTCTCTACCCTTGATCGCCGTAATATCTCGGTCTCCTGCCTGCGCATCGTCAATTCCCCTACCTCTCCCTTCTTTTTTATTGCGGAGAACAGATAAAAAACCACCCGCTGTGCGGGTGGTTTTTTGCTTACCCAAGCGCCACATCCAACGCCATCATCAGCGCAAATCCAAGCGCAAAGAAGACGGTCCCTAGGTGGGAGTGCTCTCCCGATGCCATCTCGGGAATCAGCTCCTCTACCACCACATAGAGCATCGCTCCTGCGGCAAAGGCCAAAAGATAGGGGAGCGCCGGCAGAACGACCGATACGGCAAGCAGGGTAAGTGCCGCACCGATCGGCTCGATAATGGCGGAAAGAAAGCCCCAGAGGAAGGATCTTCTTTTGGAGATCCCGGCGCTTCGCAGGGGCATCGAAATGATGGCCCCCTCAGGGAAGTTCTGGATCGCAATACCGAGCGCGAGCGCTAAAACGGCCGCACCGCCGATCGAGGCATCCCCCGCCATGAATGCAGCAAGCACCACGCCGACCGCCATCCCCTCGGGCAGATTGTGGAGCGCCACCGAGAGAACGAGCATGGGGGAACGCCCAAGCGTCGTGGCAGGCCCTTCGGTGTCTCCGGTTCCGGGATGCATATGCGGTATTAGGCGGTCCAGCAGCAAGAGAAAGGCGAAGCCGAGCGCCAGCCCGATGACCGCAGGGAGGAAGGCAAAGCTCCCCATATCGGCGGCATGATCCATTGCAGGGATGAGGAGACTCCATACCGAGGCGGCTACCATCACACCGGCGGCAAAGCCTGAGAGCGAGCGTTCAAGGCTCTTGTTCATCTCACCGCGGAGGAAGAAGACACAGCCGGCACCAAGCACAGTACCGACGAGGGGCAAAAGGAGGCCGTAAAACAGTTCGATTTTCATAAAACTCCAAAAAATCAGTTGACGTAGTTGATGACCTCGTCGCGGCTCTTCGCCTTCATATCAAGGAAAAGCCGATCGATCGAGGAGCCGTCATCCTCGTCGCGGAAGGTGTAGACAACACCGGGACGGAGGTAGACGCGGACACAGTCGCGAGCATAGTCGACCTCGCAGAAATCTTTTTCGGGGGCGGGGGTCAGCGCCGAGAATTTGCGTCCGTGCAGGGGGAGGGTAACGAGCTCGCCGAGGAAGGAGAAGATCCGTCCTACACCGCCGATCTCTTCGGGATAATACACCATCGTCTCGCCGCGAACCGAGTCAGCCATCACGCATCCGCCCTTGCCGATCAGCCGCCAATGTCCTGCGCTGTCAACCACGGGGGTGCCGGCCGGGCGATCCACGGTCATGGAGACCAGCGTACCCAGCTGCTTCTTGAGCTTGGGCGTCATGGTCTCTTTGGCGTTTGAATAGCCGCACGCATAGGTGTAATAGATGGCGTGAAGACCGCAGACCGCCGCCGAGATATGATTGCGACGGAGCCAGTCGGGGAGCATCAGCGCACCGTCGGTATCGACGGGGAGGTTGGGGCAGGCCAGCGTCATGATTCTCGCACGGCGCTCCTTTTCCTCCTCGCCCGAATGGGTATCATGCAAGCGCGAAACGTCAATAAGATGCTCGAAGCGAGGATCGGCCAACGTGGCATTGATCATCGCATCGGGCTTTGCGGCCTTCGCCGCCTTGTGGAACAGCTCGTAGTAGCGGTAATACTCACGCATGCCGATGCCGCGCACGGGGTGCGCGTATTCGGTAGCAAGCGCCGGATCGCGGAGATTGGCAAGGAAGTCAAGCTTTACGGCATCG
>JAZNAD010000086.1:0-2623 GCA_045586345.1 Eubacteriales bacterium | reverse complement strand
CCTTCTCGATCTCGGTCATTGATATGGTATGGCATGGGGGACAGGCACCCAACTGGCTGAACTACCGTTACAGCTACATGCTCACCTTTCTCCTCATCGAGATGGCGGCCAAGGGATACCACAGCATCCGCGAGTATCGCGCGCATCACGTAGTGCTGACAGCCCTCCTTCTGCTTGTTTTCGTCGTGCTGGCCGATCATTTTGATTACGGAAACGTAGATACGGCGATCTTCAAAAAGCTCGGAAACGGGCATTTCGAGGGTATCTTTATGCCGGCGGCCGTCAATCTGCTCTGGATCGGTGTCTACGCCGCGATGCTGTCTTTTGTGATCCGACGGCGGGATATCCTTGCGAAGTACACCACGCGATGGCTTTTGCTTCTTGTGTCTATCGAACTCTTCCTCGGGGGGCTCTTAAATGTCATTCAGCTCCATATGGATGTGGTCATTTCCTCGCGTGAGTCCTACCTTGGCTACAAAGAACGCTGGGAGGATGCCTTCCGCACGATCGAGGAGATCGAGGACTCGCCCTTCTATCGCATGGAAAAGCTGAATTACCGCAAGGTCAACGATCCCTTTCTGCTGGATTACCGCGGTCTTTCGGGCTCCACCTCGACCCTGAACCGCGAGACCATTGCCTTTCTGAACACGATGGGCTATAATTCGGCCTCACACGCCTCGCGCTATGACGGAATGACCCCCTTCACCGATTCCCTCCTCTCAATCTCCTACGTGGCGGGAGAAGCCACCTCGGTCTTCCCAAGAAGCTACGAAAAGGTGTATGACAACGGCGACGTCGTCGTGTATCGGAACCCCAACGCTCTCCCGATTGCCTTCGGCGTCTCGGACGCGCTGAATAACGTCACCTTCCAGCGCTATGTAATGGGAGAGGACGGAAAGCTCGCGGAAAGGGACGACGGCAAGACTGTTCACGGGCAATCCTCGCCCTTCGAGCGGATGAACGCTCTGGCCACGGCACTCCTCGGTGAGGAGGTCACACTTTTTACTCCCCTCGAGACCCCGACGCCAGGTCTTGAAAACATCTCCCACATACGAACGACGGGGCGCTTTAAGCGGATCGACGAGTCGCGCGAAGGATATGTAAACTATACTTTGAAAATTCGCGAGGATTCTGAGATATACGCCTATTTCCCGGCACACTTCCCACAGGATGCCTCAACTAAGGGCGTTGAATATCTTCTGAACGGAAGCACCGTTGGCCAGCTTTTTAAGAACGAGTCGAGCGGGTATCTGTGTCTTGGCTCATATAAGGCCAATGAGACCTGCAAGGTTACCTTCTGCCTTGACGGCGCCCCCCTCTATCTGCGCCGCACGATGCCCTACTTTTATTCCTTTGACGAAGCGGTTTACGAACGGCTGATCGCCACGCTTTCCGTGGGTGGGCTTACCGTAACCGAATGCCGCGAGGATCACCTTGAGGGGCACATTGAGGTGCAGGCAGGCTACGAGACCGTGCTCACCACCATCCCCTATGACAAGGGCTGGCGCGTAACGGTCGACGGAGAGAGGATCGAGACCTATAAGACCCTTGATGCTCTCCTCGCCTTTGACCTTGAGCCCGGGGCGCACAGCGTCACGATGCGGTATATGCCGAGGGAGTACGTGATCGCCTTCCTTATCTCTTCGAGCGGCGTCACAGTCTTCTCTGCCATCCTTTTAACGGAATTCCTCGTAAAACGACATAAAAAACAGAAGGCGGCTACTGCCGCCGGAAAGGACACCGAGTCATGTTCCACCACTTCCGAGGAGAATTAGTCCTTATCGACGGCTCCTCTGCCGTGATCGATTGCGGTGGCGTCGGCTACCGGCTGACCGTCTCGCTTTTGACGGCAGATGCCCTTGCCAAGGATATCGGGCGTGAGGTCAAGCTGCTCGCGCATCTCCAGGTCCGTGAGGACGCGGTTGAGCTTTTCGGCTTCTATTCCCAGGAGGAGCTGGATATCTTTCGCCTTCTCATCGGAGTCTCGGGCGTCGGCCCAAAGCTGGCCATCGGCGTGCTTTCAGCCTTTACCCCCGAGAATTTCACGGTGCTGGTATGCTCGGAGGATGCGAAGTCGATCTCCAAGGCCCCCGGCGTCGGTGCAAAAACAGCAGCACGCATCGTGCTTGAATTAAAGGAAAAGCTGACTGGCTCTGCGCTATCGGCGCTTCCCTCGATCCAAGGAAATCGGGCAGCAGCTGCGCCACGGATGAGCGGCAAGCTTTCCGAAGCGGCCGAGGCCCTCATGAGCCTTGGATACAACCGTAACGAGATCACCGAGGCGATCCGCTCGCTCGACACCTCCAAGATGACACGCGAGGACATCGTGACCGCCGTCCTCAAGAGCAAGGCAAGATTCTAAGGAGATGCTATGGAAACCACGGAATTTGATTTTGAAAACCGCATTCTGACCACCGAATATACACCGAGCGACTCGGAGATCGACCTCTCGCTTCGCCCGAAGCGGCTTGAGGACTACGTCGGCCAGGAAAAGGCCAAGGAGAATCTGCGCATCTGCATCGAGGCGGCCAAGCGCCGTAGCGAAGCCCTTGACCACATTCTGCTGTACGGTCCTCCCGGGCTTGGCAAGACCACGCTCTCCTACATTATCGCCAACGAGATG
>JAZNAD010000085.1:0-1914 GCA_045586345.1 Eubacteriales bacterium | reverse complement strand
AGTTCGCTCATGATAGTTCCTCCTGTTACACAAATTCTCTCATGCAGCGCTCATAGGCCTGCACGGGGTCCTCAGCCGCGGTAATGGGGCGGCCCACAACGATGTAGTCAGAGCCCAGTTCTTTGGCTCTGGCGGGAGTGGCGATGCGCACCTGATCATCGGTGCCGCTGTCGGCAAAGCGCACGCCGGGGGTGACGGTGAGGAAGCCCTCGCCGCATCTTGCGTGTACCTTCCCTGCTTCGAGGGGGGAGCAAACGACACCGTCAAGTCCCGCGATCTTCGCGTTGTTGGCGTAGTGCAGAACGACCTCGTCGATCGGCTCCTTAATGAGCAGATCCTTTTCCATGCTTTCCTGATCGGTCGAGGTCAGCTGTGTGACCGCGATGAGCAGAGGACGGCTTCCGTCGGGGCGCGTCAGTCCCTCGATCGCCGCTTCCATCATGCGGACCGTTCCGCCCGCGTGGAGATTGGTCATATCGACGTCAAGGCGAGACAGCACTGCCATCGACTTTTTGACGGTATTGGGAATGTCGTGCAGTTTGAGGTCAAGGAAAATCTTGTGTCCTCTCTTTTTGATCTCGCGGACGATCGACGGTCCCTCGGCGTAGTACAGCTCCATGCCGATCTTGACGAAGGGCTTTCTCGGCGATCCTTCAAATTTGTCAAGGAAGGAAAACACCTTCTCCGAGGAATCAAAATCACAGGCAATAATTACGTCTTTTCCCATTACAGTTCTCCTTTATTTTCTTTGTTTTCTTCGTTCTTTTGCAATAAATCGTCTGCCCAAGCCGCCGCCAGACGAACCCATTCGGCGATGGCGGGCTGATTGTATTTCGGCTTTCCACACTCGGTAATACGGTTGCCAAGCGCCACACCGTGCGGCGCGTCGGGATAAATGTGCAGCTCAAACGGAACCTCTGCCTTGGCATATGCCTCGGCGGCGATCAGTGTGTTGCGAACGTCCACCACCTGATCGTTTGCCGTGTGCATCAGAAAAGCAGGCGCACTGTCGGCATCCACGTGTTCCTCGATCGCCGCCGCAGAGAGCTGCTCCTCGGTCGGCGTATCGGTACAAAAAAGATTGCGGAAGGATTGGATGTGATGCTCGAACCTCGGCGAGATCACGGGGTAGATCAGCATGACGCCGCGCGGGCGACGGTCGCCGTAGGGCATCGGTACTGCTTCCTGCACGGCAGGGTTCTTCCAAAGCACGCCGGTCGATGCCGCCAGATGTCCGCCCGCCGAAAATCCGACGACGAACAGCGCTTCGGGATCGAGTCCATACTTCTCTGCGTTGTCCTTGATATGCTTGATGGCAAGCGTTGCCTCGATCAGCTGCGCGGGAAACGGCTTTTTCCGTCCGACGGTATAATGCAAGACAAAGGTCTGGTAGCCGTAGGGCAGAAAGGCGTGCGCCACGGGCTCGCCCTCTCGCTCGGAGCAGACCTTTCCGTAGCCGCCGCCGGGAATGACGAGCAAGGCTTTTCTCGTAAAACATTTTACCGGATCGGCAAGGTAGGCGTCAAGATACGCGCCCTCGCCGTCCAATTGAATTTTTTCCACTCTCATTGAACGACTCCTATGATCTCACTCAGCGAGCCGATCTTGTATTTTTCCATCACCGCGGGTAGCTCCTCGATGATCTTTTTACATGCGAAGGGATCGACGAGGTTCGCCGCGCCGACCTCGACGGCGGTCGCTCCCCCCATCATCCTCTCCACCACGTCCTCGGCGCTTGCGACGCCGCCCATGCCAACGATCGGAATGGACACCGCCTCATACACCTGATACACCATGCGCAGCGCCACAGGCTTGATCGCGGGTCCCGAGAAGCCGCCCATTTTGTTGGCGATCACGGGCTTTTTGGTTTTGAGATCAATGCGCATGCCAAGCAAGGTATTGATCAGGCTGATG
>JAZNAD010000084.1:0-3384 GCA_045586345.1 Eubacteriales bacterium | reverse complement strand
TTACAAAAAAATCATATAGTGATAAAATTAAAGTGTCAGAAAGGAAGTGTTTCCAATGGAAAGATACTATCAGCCCGAGATCGAATGTGCCTCGGTTGAACAGATCAAGGCCTGGCAAAACGAGAAACTCGTAAAACAGGTCAAGCACGTATATGAAAACGTGCCTTATTACAGAAATCTTATGGAAGAAAAGAGCGTTACCCCCGATGACATAAAGAGCACAGATGATTTATATAAACTGCCTTTCCTTACGAAGGCAGACCTTCGCGATGCTTACCCATACGGTCTTCTTGCAAAGCCTCTGAGCGATTGTGTTCGTATCCATTCTACGAGCGGTACTACGGGCAAAAGGGTAGTAGCGTTCTATACTCAGAATGATGTTGACCTTTGGGAGGATTGCTGTGCGCGTGCCATTACGGCGGTGGGCGGCACCAAGAAGGACGTGTGCCAGGTCGCCTATGGCTACGGCCTGTTTACGGGCGGCCCCGGCTTGAACGGCGGCTCGCACAAGGTGGGGTGCCTGACCCTGCCGATGTCCTCGGGCAATACCGAGCGACAGATCCAATTCATGACCGATCTTAGTGCCACCATCCTTTGCTGCACTCCCTCGTATGCGGCGTATATCGGCGAAAGCCTCAAGGAGATGGGCTATAAGCCCGAGGACATTCCCCTGAAGGCGGGCATCTTCGGTGCTGAGCCCTGGACCGAGGAAATGCGCCACGGGATCGAGGAGAGCCTCGGGATCAAGGCGTACGACATTTACGGTCTTACCGAGACGAGCGGCCCCGGTGTTGCGTTTGAGTGCAGTGAGCAGACAGGTATGCACATCAACGAGGACCACTTCCTGGCCGAGATCATTGATCCCGACACGGGCGAGGTCCTTCCCGAGGGGAGCCGCGGCGAGCTTGTCTTCACCTCGCTTGATAAGGAGGCGTTCCCTCTCCTGCGTTACCGTACGCGCGATATCTGCGTGCTGTCGCGTAAGAAGTGCTCCTGCGGCCGTACCCTCATCAAGATGGCAAAGCCGATGGGTAGAACCGATGACATTCTTATCATCCGTGGCGTGAACGTCTTCCCGAGCCAGATCGAGACGGTGCTCCTCAGCGAGGGCTATCAGCCGAACTACCAGATCGTGGTTGACCGAGTCAAGAATAACGACACCTTTGATGTTAACGTGGAGATCCCGCCCGAAATGTTCACCGATAAGGTGGGCGAGGTGATGGCCAAGGAGAAGGCTCTGGCGGCCGCCATGAAGACCATGCTCGGCATCAATCCTGCGGTGCATCTTGTGCCGCCCAAGACGATTGCGAGAAGCGAAGGCAAGGCTGTGCGCGTGATCGATAAGCGCAAGCTGGTGTAAGAAAGGAGAAGAGAGATGGCAATCAAGCAATTAACGGTTTTTGTACAGAATAAAAAGGGGACGGTAGCTTCGGTGACCGATATCCTTTCCAAAAGCGGTATCAATCTTCGCGCCCTCTCGATCGCGGAGACCGAGGAGTTCGGGATCCTGCGGCTCATCGTTAACGATGAGGCGACGGCCGAGCGAGTGCTTGCCGAAAACGGGTATCTGATCAAGGTGATCGACGTTGTCGGCGTGAAGATCGCCGATGAGCCGGGGAAGCTTACCGAGGCGCTTGCCGTTCTTGACAAGGCCAATATTAATGTAGAATATTTGTATGCATTCATGGCCAGAACCGATAAGGAGGCGTACGTGGTTCTCCGCGTTGAGGAGGATGAGCTGGCCGAGGCCGCGCTTACGCGCGCGGGCTTTTCGATGATATCCGAAGCCGACGTTGCCGCCCTTTGAGGGAAATAAAAGCGCATTCTCCTGCGAGAATGCGCTTTTCACTTATATCAGAAGGATCGCAAGGATTCCGAAAATGACACCGAGGCCGGCGCCGGCGATCACATCCCTTGGATAATGAAAGCCCGCAAGGACCCTTGATACCGAAAGCAGGATCGCCATTGGGTAGAGCACATAGATCGCGCTTTGGCCAAAGGCAAAGGCGAGGGTTGCGATGAAGAAGGCGGAATAGGCGTGACGGCTCGGGAAGGAATGACTCTTTTTCTGTTCTTCGCCTTCGGCACGCGGTGGCCTGGGAAGGGCGATGAGATAGCGGAGCGCCGTGACGATAAGAAAGGGGAGGGCGGAGAAGAGAAGGACACGGAGAAGTAACCGATAGGAATCCTGGTAGGCGCGGGAGGAGATATAGGCGAGGAGCAGGAGCAAGAGATAGGTGAGCGCAAAGGTGGCGGTGAGGATATGGCTGATAAGACGGAATTTTTCCTCGGTCGTTCGGCGGTTGCGCGTTGACATAACAGCTCCTTCCCGTTTTTTTCTATTGTATATTCTATTTGTTTTTTCTCGCTTTGTCAAGCGATAGGGCTTGAAAAATATTAATATGTCGCTGTTTAACTCAAAAAGAAGCCTACAATTAATTAAATATATTTATATCATTCAGTAAAAGGGGTCCGCCCCAGTGAAAAGGCGTTCGCCACAGCGCGACTCTTCTGAGTGAAATTTTAATGAAAGCACTTGACAAAGCTGATGGGGGATGATATACTTGTTACATAAACCGTTGATGCGGAGATAACGTTGGCAAAGGACTTCACAGAGAGCTCGCGAGGCTGGGATGCGGGCAAGACACCTGCCATCAAATGGACCGTGGAGGGCGCAGTCAAAGGCCTATGCCGAGTATTCTGCGACGTAGACACACGTCAGCTGTCGGGGTATGCTAGTACCCAAAAAGTGCACGGCATCGCCGTGAAGCAAGGTGGCACCGCGGATAGCTTATTCGTCCTTGACAGTAGATTCTGTCGGGGCGTTTTTTGTTTCCCGACGCCAAACGAAAATCCAAATCACGGAGGAAGATAATATGAAGTTCAATGAGGTCGATTTCGACACATATTTGAAGAATTATCCCGATGCCAACGGGTATTTTGGAAAATACGGCGGTGCCTATATTGCCGACAACCTGAAGCAGGCGATGGCCGAGATCACCGAGGCGTATTTTACCATCTGCAAATCCTCAAAGTTCATCGGCGAGCTTCGTAAGATCCGCCGCGAGTTCCAGGGGCGCCCAACACCCATTTCCTATCTTGAGCGTCTTTCCTCGTCGCTCGGGAACGTTCAGCTTTACGTCAAGCGTGAGGATCTGAACCACACGGGCGCGCACAAGCTGAATCACTGCATGGGCGAGGCGCTTCTTGCCAAGTATATGGGAAAAAAGAAGGTCATTGCCGAGACGGGTGCCGGTCAGCACGGCGTTGCGCTGGCGACGGCAGCGGCATATTTTGGTCTTCAGTGCGACTTAAATATGGGTTCGGTCGATATTGCCAAGCAGGCGCCGAACGTGGCGCGCATGAAGATCCTCGGCGCGAACG